>NZ_QRCA01000007.1:0-53012 GCF_009833115.1 Nitrosomonas sp. GH22 | reverse complement strand
TCTTGCCTGCGTCATAGCCCTTCTGGCTCGCCGTGTCCGTGTTCTTAACGCTCTGCGCGTCCACGATCAAGAATGACGTGCAGGCGTTGCGCTCCCATTTCTCACGGGCCGTGCCAACCTGATTATCAAGGATAGCAGCAAGATCGCAAACAGATTCTAATAGTCCTCCCAGTTCTTTCATAGTGATCTCTCCGGAAAAGGATTTTAATGAAGAAGCCATTATCGCCATCAGATTCATGCAACCCTGGCGTCTACTATCTTCAATATATGAGAGTCTACCTGACAGGAGGCAACGCGCGACAATGCTGGGCAAAAAGATGACCACTTCCTTTCCTTAGATTACAATGGCATTTCGCTCGTAAACAGCCCACATGAACCAAGCCACACAAAAGATTAACTACATTGCTTTCAAAGCACTGGCAATTTCATGCTTGATCGTTTTTATTTTATTCCTTTGGCAAGGTAACAAGGGGTTTAATCTGTGGGACGAAGGGTTTCTTTGGTACGGCGTCCAGCGTGTTTTGTTGGGCGAAATTCCAATCCGTGATTTCATGGCATACGATCCGGGTCGGTATTATTGGTCAGCCGCACTGGTAAGTATTTTCGGTGATAACGGCATCATGAGTCTGCGAGTTGCTGTGGCTGCTTTTCAGGCTTTGGGATTGTTTGTTGGTTTATTTTTGGTGGCGCAATCACAACGAGTTAAAAACAGGACTGACATTGCTTTCCTATTTCTTTCAGTAACTATTCTTGCTGTATGGATGTTTCCCCGCCATAAGCTTTTCGATATTTCTATCTCCATATTTCTTATCGGGATTCTGACTTATCTTGTTTCAAACCCTATTCCCAAACGCTATCTTATTGCTGGTATCTGTGTTGGGCTGATTGCTGTTTTTGGTCGTAATCATGGCGTTTACGGAGCTGTAGGTAGCCTTGGCGTTATAGCCTGGTTCTCCATAAAAAATCATTCGCATCTTGGTTTTATTCGGGCTATTTTCCTTTGGGCTGCGGGGGTGGTGATTGGCTTTTTCCCCGTAATCTTGATGGTGATCCTGATTCCAGGATTTGGAGTCGCTTTCTGGGAAAGTATTCAATTTTTGTTCGAGGTTAAAGCAACCAATCTACCGCTACCCGTGCCTTGGCCCTGGACAGTAAACTTTGTAACAACCTCAGCTGATGATGCTGCGCGAGGTATATTAATAGGCCTGTTCTTTATTGGAACACTTGTCTTCGCAGGGCTATCGCTAGCTTGGGTTGTTTACCAAAAATTTAAAGATAAGCCTGTACCACCAGTATTGGTCGCGTCGGCATTTCTGGCTTTCCCCTATGCACACTATGCTTTCTCGCGCGCTGACGTTGGTCATCTCGCCCAGGGGGTTTTCCCGCTATTGGTGGGATGCTTGGTTTTGTTGGCTTCATCCCCAACCCGGTTCAAGTGGTCGCTCGCACTGGCCCTCAGCACAGCCAGTATCTGGGTAATGTATGTTTTTTACCCGGGTTGGCAATGTCTTACAAGTAAACAATGTGTCTCTGTCGAAATATCCGGTGAACAGCTTAAGGTTGATCCAGGTACTGCGAATGACATTGCTTTGCTTCACCAATTGAGTGATCAGTTCGCTCCGAATGAGCAGACATTTATCACAACGCCTTTCTGGCCAGGCGCCTATGCCTTACTGGGTCGAAAATCACCCATGTGGGAGATTTATGCATTATTTCCTCGTACAGAAGCATTTGAAAATAAAGAGATTGAACGAATCAAGGCTTCTAATCCTGCTTTTGTATTCGTTTTCGATCTACCACTTGATGGGCGTGATGAGCTGCGTTTTAAAAATACACATCCCTTAATTCATCAATACATTTTCAATAATTTTGATCCAGTATCCATCTCGCAAAATCCGGCGTATCAAATCTACAAAGCGCGAGGTGAGGAATGAAAAAAATAGCCATCCTTCAATCCAACTACATCCCATGGAAGGGTTATTTCGACATGATTGCCGCCGTGGATGAGTTCATCCTCTACGATGACATGCAGTACACCCGCCGCGACTGGCGCAACCGAAACCAGATAAAGACCCCAGAGGGTGTTCAGTGGCTCACGGTTTCTGTGCTGGTGAAGGGTAAATACCACCAAAAGATCAGAGAGACCGAAATTGACGGCACTGACTGGGCCGCTGCGCATTGGAAAGCATTGGTCCAGAACTATCGCCGCGCTCCACATTTCCCGGAAATAGCTTCTTGGTTGGAGCCGCTCTACCTTGAACAGACCTTCACTCATATTTCACAACTGAACCGTCATTTTATCGAAGCCATCTGCAATTACCTGGCAATAAAAACCGCTATTACAAGCTCATGGGACTACACGTTGCTTGATGGAAAGACGGAGCGACTCGCTGATCTGTGTGTGCAAGCTGGCGGTAACGAGTACATCTCAGGACCGGCAGCCAAGGACTACATTGATGAAAAGGTCTTTTCGGATTTTGGAATTAAGCTTACATGGTTCGACTATGCCGGATACTCCGCGTACCCGCAGCTTTGGGGCGAATTCATTCATGGCGTCACCATCCTTGATCTTTTGTTTAACTGTGGCAAAGACAGCCCTCAATACATGAGATATGTGGCATGAAGCTTTCAATAGTCGCAACCCTCTACCAGTCTGCTCCTTATATCAACGAATTTCACGAACGTGCAAGCGCCACTGCAAAGCAGCTGGTTGGAGACGATTATAAAATTGTGCTTGTGAATGATGGATCACCAGACAACAGCCTGGATCTGGCTATCAGACTCACCGAGCAGGATTCACACGTTGTTGTGGTTGATTTGTCGCGTAACTTTGGGCATCACAAGGCGATGATGACTGGCTTGGCGCGCGCTAAAGGAGAGCTGGTTTTTCTGATTGATAGCGACCTTGAAGAGGAACCAGAGTGGCTAGAGGCATTTGCGTGTCAGATGAAGCAGGATCGCTGTGATGTGGTTTACGGAGTCCAGGAGTGCAGAAAAGGAAGCTGGTTCGAGCGTTGGAGTGGTCAGTGGTTTTATCGCTGCTTCAATGCCCTGACTGGTCTTGTGCTGCCTGAAAATATCGTCACAGCTCGACTGATGACCCGTCGTTATGTTGATGCTTTACTTCGTCATCAAGAGCGCGAAGTTTTTATGGCGGGCTTATGGCACATCACCGGATTCGACCAGTCTCCGCAGGTTATCAAGAAGCACAATACGAGTGAGACCACATACACATTCCGCAGGAAGATGTCATTGCTGGTCAACTCGGTGACGTCATTCAGTAATGCGCCACTGGTCAGCATTTTTTACATTGGCATATCGATCTCATTGTTTGCTTTGGTTTATATCGCTTATCTGGTTACGTACTGGCTTTTTCTAGCAAAACCTTTAGCCGGATGGACATCCGTAATGGCTTCCATTTGGCTTCTTGGTGGGATGATCATCTCTTTTATTGGTGTAGTGGGTATCTACCTATCCAAGATATTCTCTGAAACCAAGCAGCGCCCCTATACCATCGTGAGGCAGATTTATGGAAAACAACAAGGCTAGTCTGCTCGACGAGGTTGCGACGTATTACGCTGAAAAACTTGCGGAACATGGTGATACGCCTCGCGGGGTCGACTGGAATGGTGAAGAAAGCCAGAAGATCAGGTTTGCGCAATTGTGCAAAATCATTGACCCGAAGACGCCTAACTTTTCCCTGAACGATCTGGGTTGCGGCTACGGCGCCTTGCTCGACTATCTGCGAGACAAGCACGCAAACTGCACATACCTTGGTGTAGATGTTTCCCACGAGATGATCAAGGCTGCAGAGCAACGGCACGCTACCGTCGATCAAGCTCATTTCATCACCTCGGCAGAGCCAGACGAAGTGGCTGACTACGGCGTTGCCAGCGGTATCTTTAATGTGCGCCTGGGGTGCTCGGATGTAGAATGGTTTGATTATCTGCAGGCCACATTGGACATTCTTGACCGCACCAGTAGGCTCGGAGTTTCTTTCAACTGCCTGACCTCATACTCAGACGAGGACAAAAAGCGCGACTATCTCTATTACGCAGACCCGTGTCGATTGTTTGATTTGTGCAAGCGCCGCTATTCCCGTCAGGTCGCATTGCTTCATGACTATGGGCTTTATGAGTTTACGATTCTGGTAAGGAAGATGCCATGAAAAAACCGCTTGTAATTTTTGGCTCTGGCGACATCGCTCAACTCGCACATTACTACTTCAGTACGGACTCCAATTACGAAGCCGTTGCCTTCACGGTAGATGCGAACTACATTAAGGAATCTGAGTTTTGCGGATTGCCAGTTGTCGCGTTTGAGGATGCCGCTAAAAATTATCCGCCCGATTCCTATGATTTTTTTGTTGCACTGAGTTACTCGAAACTGAATGCTCTCCGTAAAGAAAAGTTTCTTGCCGCAAAGGAGATAGGCTACAAACTGGTGAGCTTTATCAGCTCGCGTGCAACCGTGCTCAATGAAGGAAGAATCGGCGAAAACTGTTTCATTTTTGAAGACAACACCATTCAGCCGTTCGTCACGATAGGCAACAACGTGACTTTGTGGAGTGGTAACCACATCGGTCATCATTCAGTGATTCACGATCACACCTTCATTGCATCGCATGTGGTCGTCTCTGGTGGGGTAGAAATTGGCGAACAGTGTTTCGTCGGTGTGAACGCGACGTTACGTGATCACATCAAAATCGGGGATAGATGTGTTGTCGGCGCTGGAGCGCTACTACTCGCAGATGCGGCACCCGAAGGTGTCTATATTGGCACCGCTACCGAACGATCAAAGGTGCCCAGTACAAGGTTGAAAGGCATATGACTAAGTGTTGGAAAAAACTAGGTCAGCTTTATGTCCCTAAGGTAAGTGGTCAGCATCCAAAGCTGATCTCCCACGCCGCCAATCCATTGCCTGTCCATATGGCTGGAGATGTTTATCGCATCTTTTTTAGTGGTCGCGACGGTCAGAATCGGTCCTCTGTGGGGGCAGTAGATGTTGATATCGTTCAGCGCATAGTTATCACTGAACATCACTCTCCATTTTTCGAGCACGGGCCAGTTGGAAGCTTTTATTCAGATGGTGTAAGTATTGGCAATTGCTACAAGGCGAATGGCATTCGATATATGTTATTTATGGGCTGGCAGAATCCTCCTGGTGGGCATTGGAGAGGAGATATCGGCCGACTGATCGTGACCCCGGAACTCTCCCTTCAACTGGAAGACGAGGAGCCCTTTATGGGTATCGATTCAACCGACCCGATCAGCTTATCTTACCCTTGGGTGCAAGCAAGACTATCGGGTGGGTTCGATATGTGGTACGGATCAACACTCACATGGGATGCGGGAAATGGCGAGATGTTGCATGTAATTCAACATGCTTCGTCTGATGACGGTAGTAATTGGGGTCGAACGGGGCTAGCTGTGCCATACCAGCTTGGAATTGCTCAAGCTTTTTCAAGACCAACCATGGTTGTTAATGATGGTGGTGATTTTGAGATGTGGTTTTCTTATCGCAGCGGTGCTGGCGAGAAATACAGTATCGGTTACGCCAGGTCTGAGGATGGAACAAGTTGGAAGTTAGATCTGAACAGTGCTGGAATTGACGTCTCACCGAACGGGTGGGATTCTGAAATGATCGAATACCCTTTCATCTTCGATCACAATGGCACCCGCTACATGCTCTACAACGGCAATGGGTATGGTAAGACCGGATTTGGGCTAGCTGTATTTGAGAAGAATATATGAGTCGCTACTTAGATTATCTCTATATCCTTGCCACCATAGGTTTCACAGTTTATGGGCAGCTAATTCTAAAGTGGCGCATTGCGCAATTTGGTCCGCTACCCGTAGAGTCTGTAGAAAAGCTGAAATTTCTATTCGGACTTTTTTTCGACCCAGCAATATTTACAGGCTTCGCAGCCGGATTCCTTGCATCGCTTGCATGGATGGCAGCCATGACAAAGTTTGATCTTAGTCACGCATACCCCTTTATGAGTCTCAACTTTGTCGTAGTTTTGCTCCTGAGTGGTTGGTTATTAAGTGAGCCTTTGACTTTGCAGAAAGCAATTGGAGTGGGGTTGATCGTGCTTGGTACAGTGGTGGCTGCCCGTGGCTAATTCAACTTGCACAAACCTGATTAATAAAAATTCTCAGCTCGCCTGGGATATTCTTGCTTCTGCTGTATTTGTATTTGCCCTTTGCTTTTTCTTTGAGCCTCGTTGGGAGACTAATGATGACGTTGCGATGTCCATGGTTGCGCATGGCTACGGCATTGCAGCAGTCGGCATGCCGAATCTGATTTTTTCTAATGTTGTTTGGAGCTATTTGGTGCGAGCGATCCCGCAAATAGATGGTGTGTTGGGTTATTCCATAGCAACAATTGGCGCACTTGTTATTGTTGGGGCAGTAGTGCTCCACGCATTCCGAAAATTAGGTTTTGGTCGGCTGGTATCTCTATTCGTACTGATTTTTTTACTGGTGCGACCTGTTCTTTTTCCACAATTCACAATTAATGCCGGTTTGCTCACCGTTGGAGCCGTCTGTTGCTGGCATTTTTATAGGCGTTATGGAAACTGGCGAATACTGCTGACAGGATGTTTTCTTGCGTTTGGTGGTTATCTTGTGCGCAGCCATGAGTTTTTTCTTATCGTGCTAATAGCATTGCCCCTTCTGCCTTGGACGAAATTGGCTAGTGATCGCACTGCGCAAGCCTCTGCACTTGCCCTTTTGCTAGCAATTGGTATTACGCCTTTATCGATTACCAGGCTTGTCAGGGTGAAAATTGGAAAGCATTCAGTTCATTAAATCCTGCTCGTGCACCTATTACTGATTTCGGCGCAAGCACTCATCTGAAGAGCCATCCAGAAATCCTTGCTCGACATGGCTATACCGCAAATGATATCGATTTGATTCATTCCTGGTTCTTTGTTGATTCAAAAATTGCAAATCCGGTTGCTTTGAATGCAATGCTTACGGAACTTGGTCCACTACCCGCCCAAAGTAACGCACTGAACAATGGATGGATAGGGATAAAAACGTTCACTCACCCGGTTTTATTACCAGTTTTTTTCGCTGCGTTATTGTTATCGTTGCTATTCCCAAATCTAAAACTTATTATTACCTGGACTCTTTGTCTTGCAGTCATCTTTGCGCTGGGCGTATTGTGGCCGCCCTGGGATCTTGAGAGTCTATATTTCTATCATGTCTCTACTCTTAGTTGCCCCCCCTTTTGGCATACGGAACAGGGAACAGGGAGAGCTATACGCAAACGCTTCGCGCAAGGCGTGCTGGTGGTGGCTGCATTGTTCAACACTACGGCCGTTTTTTCTGAGTCAAGAGCTGCTCAAATGGTATCCGATCAGAAACGAATGAACTTGCAGGATTTCCCTGAAGAGATTGTTGTAGTTTGGGGGCCACATTTCCTGTCGAGGCTGCTTACCCAGTCTTGAAACAATCAGCTTCTGCTAAGGCCTACAAAATTTATGGCATGGGTGTTTTCACGCTCACTCTATTTTCTACCGCGTATGCTCAGGACATGTCGGGGAATGGAATGTTGAATCGGCTTACCTCTCAAAATGGAATACCGATTCTTGCCGAAAAACACCATTTTGCCTTCCTCGATGTCTATTGTAATGAACGTTTAAGCGGTGTTTTACACACGCTTGGCATCAAACAGTACGGTGCTCTCAATGTTCGCGTGATTCGATGTGAATCGGGGTTAGACCAATGACGAATACTCTCTTCTCAATGAGGCAGATTTGAAAATTATGAACAAGACAAATTGTCACATCCCATTCAACTGGCCTCACATGACAGGCAAGGAGTTGTATTACATCGCTGAAGCGCACTTCAACGGCAGTTTGGCAGGCGATGGGCCTTTCACCAAGCGCTGCCATGGCTGGTTGGAGGAGCGGACTGGATGCAATAAGGGCTTGCTTACCCACTCTTGCACGGCGGCACTCGAGATGGCTGCTTTATTGCTGGATATTCAGCCCGGCGATGAGATCATCATGCCGTCGTATACCTTTGTTTCGACCGCCAATGCCTTTGTACTTCGTGATGGTGTTCCCGTATTTGTCGATATCAGAGAAGACACGCTTAATTTGGACGAACGGCTGATTGAGTCTGCCATTACGCCGCGCACCCGCGCCATAGTTCCCGTGCATTACGCCGGAGTGGCGTGCGAGATGGATACGATCATGGCCATCGCTCGGCAGCATGGATTAAAAGTCATTGAGGATGCGGCGCAGGGGGTGATGTCGACCTATAAAGGACGGGCGCTGGGTAGTATTGGTGACCTGGGAGCTTACAGTTTCCATGAGACCAAGAATGTGATTTCTGGTGAAGGTGGTGCCTTGCTGGTTAATGATCCTGATCTGGTATTACGCGCTGAAATCATTCGGGAAAAAGGTACGGATCGCAGTCGGTTTTTCAGGGGTGAGGTGGATAAATATACCTGGCAAGAGGTGGGGTCGTCATTTCTTCCGGGTGAACTGATTGCTGCTTTTCTGTGGGCACAACTTGAAGAAGCAGATCGAATCACTGAAGAGAGGTTGGCAAGCTGGCAGCGATATCACAGTCTTCTCGAATCGCTTGAAGCTAAGGATTTCCTGCGGAGACCAATTATACCTGCAGGTTGTCAGCATAATGCGCATATGTACTACGTGTTACTGTCACCAAAAATTGACAGGCAGAAGGTGTTGGATAAGTTTAAGCGTAATAATATTGGATCGGTATTTCATTATGTGTCCTTGCATTCCTCGCCTGCTGGTACACGGTATGGACGTACACATGGTGACCTAGATGTTACTGTCCGACAATCTGAGCGATTGATCCGATTGCCATTGTGGGTTGGCTTATCTATGGAACAGCAGGATCGCGTTGTTAAGGTACTATATAATGCCGTTGCCTGATCTTGCCATTGCGCATGTCTAAAGTTATTTAATCACCATACTTCGAGCTAACTTGAAACCCGAGATATCCTTCTTTAATCAGGCGTTCAATATGCTGCAACAACTCATCTTCCTGGTAGGGTTTACCCATAAACTCATTTACGCCAAGTTCCTCTGCTACTTTCCGGTATTTCTCTGCTGTGCGGGAGGAGATGATGATGATCGGGATATTTTGCAACTCCGGGTTGTTACGGACAGCGCGGATCAGTTCAAAGCCGTCCATGTGCGGCATTTCGATATCAACCAGCATGATGGCTGGTATGGTTTCGCGCAGCAGCTGAAGTGCCCCCACGCCATCTTTGGCAATCAGGATTTCATAGCCCTGCCGTTCCAGTAGTCGGCTGGTGACTTTACGTACCATCAGCGAATCATCCACAATCATGACAACCGGTGCGGTGGCGGAAGGATGAATATCTGCAGCATCAACTGGCGTCATTGGTCCTGCAGATAGCAGCTCCCGTACCTGCTCACGCTGTAGCAACTTGATCGGATTAATGATCAATACGATGCTGCCATCTCCTGTGATCGTTGCCCCTTCAATGCCGGGTGCATTAGACAGTTGCGGGCCGATATTCTTGATGACCACTTCACATTGCCCGATCAGTGCATCGGCATGAATGGCCAGCTGCTCATGTTCCGTTTGCAATAACACAATACGGTTACTACGTCTGATTTCAGGAAAGGTATGCGACACCCCCAGCAGGTGCGGCAGATAGCCCAGTGGAAAGCGATTGCCGTTCCATATCAGGTGATGCTCCTGATAAGCCGTCCCGAGTGTTTCTGCATTCATTTCCAATACATGTGCCACAATCGCTATCGGGATGGCATAAGTGCTATCTCCTGCCTTGACCATTAACGCTTGTGTTAAGGCCAATGTCACTGGAAAACGCAGGGTGAATGTGGTTCCCCGGTTTTTCTCGGATGTGACTGCGATGTTCCCGCCCAGTTTGCCCAACTCGTTCCTGACAATATCCAGTCCTACCCCGCGCCCGGCGATATCCGTCACGCCATCCAATGTGGAAAAGCCATGCGTAAAAATCAGCGGATACCACTGCTCATCGTCCTGCTCATTTTCCGGGCTGCCCAACCCAAGCTGCCGCGCTTTTTCACGAATGCGTTCTGCATCCAACCCAATCCCGTCATCTTGCAGCACCATGACAATTTCGTTGCCATCCCGGTGCAGATCGAGTGTGATCTGGCCCGCTTCCGCCTTGCCGATGCTCAGACGTTCTTCCGGAGTTTCTATGCCATGTACCAGCGCATTGCGTAGCAGATGCTCCAGGGAAGAGCTGATTTTATCCAGCACACCCCGATCAAACTCAATGCTATCTCCCTGAATAATCAGGTTAGCCTGCTTGCCGGTATCTTTGGTCACCTGCCTGACGGCGCGATAAAGGCGCTCGGAATAATGGCTGAAAGGAATGGTACGAATACGCAGCAGATCCTGCTGTAACTGTCGATTCAGATGTGCCTGCTGATCCACCGTCATCGTGGCGGCACGTTGTATTTCACGCAAACTTTTATGAATGGTGACTACATCATCCATGCTTTCCGCCATCAGCCGGGTCAACTCCTGAAAGCGAGTAAAGCGATCCAGTTCCAACGGATCAAAATCTGTCTGACCAGTTATGGAAGGTAGCGAGCTGGCTGGCATTTGGGTTTCAGCCAGCAATTCAACTTCACGCAACTGGCCACGCATGCGATCAACACTTTCACCCAGATCCTGCAAATACTGTTCCAGATCATATAGCTGCGCCTCAACCCGGGAACGAATGATACTCGACTCGCCTGATTCATTAATCAGGCGATCTATCAATTCTGCATCGACACGCAGTGTAGTTTTGCGGAAAGGTTGATCAGTATCCGCTGTGGATATAGGAAGGGCAGAAACAGTTTCCACTGCGGGAGGAAGCAATTCCGGATGTGCCTCGGCTTCTTCAGTTACCGGGGCAGGCTGCGATTCAGGTTGTAAAGAGAATCGCAACTGCTCAACCTTATCCGAAATGGTATCGAACTGTGTTTCCAGCTGATCAAGCAATGCTGCGGAGGCCGTCTGATCATATAGAGATTCAATATCACTTTCCATCTGATGCGCCAGATCACTCACTTGCTGCGCATCAGCAATCCGGGCACTGCCCTTCAAGGTATGCAAGGCGCGCAATACTGCCTTGCGTGCATTCATCTGATTAGGTTGTTTACGCCATATCCGCAGATTTGTGCCAATCTCGGATTGCAGTTCTTGTGCTTCTTCAAGAAATACTTCCAGCAATTCCTGATCCAGGTCGGCAAACGCATCTTTCACCTGCTGAAGTGATGAAACCGGCAACGAAATCTCAGTCTCTGACATTGAAGCAGATGAATCTTCCTCCAGCACTTCGTCCACTGCCGATTCGAGTGGCGCCATCTCCTCCATTTCCACCATCTGCTCTGTTTCTGTTGCTTGTATAGCAGGAGCTTCTTCCAGAAGGCGCATCAATTCATGTGTGATTTCTGCGCTGGCCTGCACAGTTTCCGCCGAAGGAAATTGATGTTCCCGAATTGTGGCCAGCATATCATCCAGCAAGTTGACCGCAGTTGTCATGTACGATAATGCTTGCTGTCCGGGCATGTTTGAAGTCGTCAGCAGCCGGTTAAACCAGCGCTCCAGCGCTTGTCCGATCTGTGCGATGAAACCCAATTCCAGTGCACGTGATGTACTGGCAAGCGTATGAGCTGCCAGCATGGATTCATGTGTAACCGATAAAATGGCATCATCCCCGGGCAGATCAAATGCCTGTTTAAATGCCTGTTTGAGAGTAGCAACATGAGTACTGGCTTCATTGATGAAAATTCTGAAGAGATCTGCCGGCACCTCGCTATCGCCAATTCTTATTGCCGTTTCTGCTCCGGTTTTTATGTCAGATAGTGCATCGGTGATTGTTGGTAGTGGTTCAATCTCCGGAGCCTGCTCGAACACCTCGGGTGCAAGTGATGTAGTCGCAATATCCGGCTGCTCGTCCGTGCCATACATCAGCGCTCTGATCTGATCAAGCAGGTATTCAGCCTTGATCTCTACCGCGCCATCCTTTCTCAGGCTGGCGCACCAGTTGCTAAACTGCCTGTGACTTTCTGCCAGCAAATCCAGAAGTATGCTGGTTGCCGGTTTCTGCTCACTCAGCCAGCGGTTCATAAGCTGCTCAATACGCCATGCCACTTCACTCAGCGCTTCCAGCTTTACCATGCGACCACTACCTTTGAGCGTATGGAAATCGCGTCGGATAGTTGTCAGGGCGTCCTGATTCGCGTAATTGGCATAACACGACTCTAAATGATCAGCAATGCTTGCCAGTACATCACTGGATTCATCAAGAAAGACTGCCAATAACTCGGGATCAATCAGCTGCTCCGGATCACTTTCAAATAAACGATCAGCAGCCGCAGCGAAATCAATAGGGATTTCCCGAATATCTGTTGATAAACCTAGCCCGGCAGGCTTCTGGCCAAGCCGTTGCATTATCGTTGCAAGAATTTCCTCAGCATCCGACTGGGAATTCCTGAGTGCTTCAATGTAAAAACCAAGACTGCTCAGCGCATCGGCCAACAACATCTGCTCAGCTTGATCTATCAGGTGATCAGATGCTGTCAGTTTTTCCGTGAGAGCCCGACATGAATCCAGCACTGTACTGGCTTGATCAAGTTCAAGCACATTCAATACACCGCTGATTTGGTTGAACAATTCAGGCAAAAGCGGCAGATCGTTGCGTATTTCCGGTTCAAAAAAGAAACGATCCAGGATATCTTCAACTTGCGCCAGGTTGGCGAGCACTTCCTGCGCCACCTGTTTGAACAATTTTTTCTCCTGGGTGAGATGGCCTGCCTGATCCGGATTGGGCAAATCAGGTAAATCGATATCCTCTCCCTTGCCGGTCGTAACTGCACGTATACGGGTGGCAAGTGCATCGACCTGTGACGGAAATTCCGGCGACAAACGATGAAAATTATCGATGGCATTTTCTGTCAGTAGCAGGGATGAGGCAATATCCAGTGCAATTCCCTCATTCATGCTCTGTGGGCGGATTCGCAAATAGGACAAGACACCATGAATGACGCCTGCCAGTTTCTCCAGCGGAGGACAACTTACCCTGGAAATCAGGACTTTTAACTGTTCAGTTAACGCCAGCAAGGATGAAATATTTTCCTGATCTTCTGCATTGAACTTGCGCCACTGATCATTGATGTCTTCCAGCAGAACACGCATGCTCTGCAGATCCGAAGCAGTTGCCTCTTCATCCATGATGGATTCGTCAAGATGCTCCTGATTATCAATCGTGGACAAGGGAATCTGCCAGTCATAGACACGACTGATTTCCTGGAGGCGTTCACTCACTGGCTGGCTGCGTGCGATCCGGTAAAGCAACTCTCTTGTCAACCGGGCAGCGACAACGTGTGATTCCTTGTTCAGATGCCGGATTTCCTGCTCGATCTTCCCGCACAATCTGCGCACCGACTTGTCAACGACCTGCTCCTGATGAAGCAGGCTATCCAGGAATCCGGAAGAGATCCACCAAAATTTCCGCTGTTCAATAGCAGCCGGTAGTTTCTCGATTGATCGTACCGCTTCAATCATTTTCTGCAGACTCTGCTTGTCATCAGCATTTTTCAGCCAGCTTAGCAATCCCGACTGGAATTGCGCACGCGCCTGTTTGGCTGTCTCTTGCCGGGAAGTATCATCCAGATCCAGCTCTACAGGTTGTAGGGGTAACGATTCACGTATGTCCGGGAAAAACAAATCACTTTCAGAGATTTCTTCCAGCCCCTGCACTTGCATGATCTTGCGGTAGACCGGAAAAAGCTTGACCGGATTGTCCACCTCACCATCTATCAGCGCATCCAGGTAACGGTAAATGGAGCGGATAGCCTGCCGGACAACAACCAAAGTCTGCGCGTCCGGTTCAATCCTCCGTTCCTGTAAAGCTGCTAGCAGCTCTTCCACACTGATCCCGACAAACGCCACCCCACTCAGCTCCAGCATCTCAAGCATGCCATTCAGTTGATGCATGTAATACCGGCATTCTTCAATCTGCCTGGTGTCATCCGTATCCGTGGCATAAGAATCAAAGTGGCGGTGGATCAAGGTAAAAATCTGCTCAATGGCTTCTCTGATCCCCATAACAGATGAGATATTTATCCTAGTATCAGTATTCATGATGCGGCCCTATTAATCCCAAAATTGATAGTGGATGGCTTTGGTTTGCTGCAGATGGCAGCTTTGCACAGAGCTGTCATACCTTGAAATTGGCAACTGATGACTTCAAGTCTGTAACGTGCTCTGCGATCTGCCTGATAGAGTCAGCATTCTGCTGAGTGCCTCGGGTGGTTTGCTGGGTGATGGATAAGATATCTTCCATATTTTTGACCACCTTGTTGGAAACACGGGTTTGTTTGCGCGTAGCTTCGGTAATTCTGATGACCAGTTGCGCCAGGCGTTTAGAGATTGTTTCGATTTCTTCCAGGGCGCTTCCTGTAGTATTGGCACGCCTTGTACCCTCAACCACACTTGCTGTACTGCGCTCCATTGCAATGATAGTGTCTTGCGCATCTCCCCGGATGTTGCGGATGAGCGTACTGATCTGTCGAGTCGCTTCGGCGGAATGCTCGGCCAGACGCTGTATTTCCTGAGCGATAACAGAAAATCCCTTGCCAGCTTCACCTGCCGTTGTTGCCTGAATGGAGGCATTCAATGCCAGGATGTTGGTTTGCTCGGTGATATCCGAAATCAGAGTAACAATTTCACCAATTTCTTGTGAACTCTCTCCTAAACGCTTAATACGTTTGGAAGTTTCCTGGATGTAGACCCGGATTTCATTCATGCCGGCCATGGCGTCCTGTACGGCATTGGCACCATTTTCTGCCGCATGCAGGGTTTGTTTGGCAACATTGGCACATTCTTCCGCTGAATCGGATACTGCTTCCAGTGATTCAGCAACTCCCAGGACAGCAACCGTTGCATCTTCAATTTTATGTGCCTGTTCCTGTGTCGCGGCCAGTAAATCTGATGAAATTTGTTCTGCCTGATGAGAGGCATCAATCACCTGAGCGCTGGCGTGATTTACCTTTTTAACCAGCTCCTGCAACGCCTCAATCGTCAAGTTGATTGAATCGGCAATTGTGCCGGTAATATTTTCGGTGACGGACATGCGGGCAGTCAGATCCCCTCCTGCCGGTATCTCCATTTCATCGAGCAGGTGCAGTATCGCCTTCTGCGTGGTTTCAACATCTTGTTCACCCTGATGGATTCGCTTGCGCAAACTGGTAGAAAACATCTGGATGAATACCAGACCACTTAAAATGGTTAATATTACAGCCAGATAAAACAGCACCGTAATGGATGTACCTTCGCTACTATTGTGCTCGATGATTGCCTGTTCAATCTGACCTACCAGTGTCGATAATCTATCACTGGCTGAAAATGTCTCATGCATTGCATGCCAGGCTCCGGTCGCTTCCGGTGTCAATTTCTGGGCAACACGCAACAAATCTTCCAGTGCATTAAACTGGATACGAATCTCAGACAACGTTTCGGAGGGAAGTTGATTGCCCAGAACGGTTGAATACAACCAGTCCCGGCCTTTTATTAAAGTCTGGATCATCCCGGTGATCTGTTCGGAATCTCCCGGTAATTGATCTGTTGTGCCAGATACCTGAAATCCGCCCTGTATCACAGAGCTGACACTACTGGTAATAAACTGAACAAGAATTTTTACAGTTTCGACCGCGACTGCCTGGCTGGATGCATGCCCTGACTGCGCCAGCTCGGCTGAAAAATCCTGCAGCTTCTTTTGCAAGCTGTTATTGACCAGATCAACCCGTTTTAAAATTTCTGCCAGATTAATTAGTACTTCCCGACTTTCCAGAATTTGGCGAGCCTGATTTTCCTTTGTACGCAATGTGTTCTGAAAGGATTTAAATAAGTCTACAGAAAGCAGTTCTGCTACGGCGGGAATAGTTTCTCGCTGATACTCTCCCCCGTATTGCAACAGGGTTGAATAATGATTCAGCTGATCGAGGTTATTGCGCAGTTGAACAAATGCCTGCTCATTTCCACGCAACGCTTCCCGGGAAATAATGACCAGATGCTGGATGCTGGTATGAATACGCCCGATAACTTCAAGTGAAGCGGTATGGTTGCGCGCTTGCTGAGTATCAACACGCAGCATAATCAAAGCAATCAACAGAAACAGAACGGATAGAGCTCCTGGGAGCCACGATCGGCGAAATATCTGCAGATATCTGGTTATAGGAAGCAGTACAGTCATATCGTTGGGGTTGTTACAACCTGTCATATGCCGGTAATAGACCTTACTCTGGTAAAACTTCTGTCAAAATCGCCCTTATTGGTATTTCAGCACATTCTGAAAAGCCAATATTATGATGACATAATTCCAGTGTAATAGGATAGTCGCTGTCTTCCAGGTACAAAAATCAGAAGAAATTTGTAAAAACCTTCTTTATCAGCGTTTTGAACCAGAATTTTTTAGCGATTAAAGTTGTGAGGTGCTTCAATGATTGCGGACAAGCACCAACACCCGATACGGGGCGGTATTAGTCCAATCACATTTAAAGATACTATTGCCATGAACAGGAAGCTCGTAAACGAGGAGGAGATGCAGGCAGAAAATCAGGCAAGGAAAAACTGATAGGCAGGATTATTGCTTTCATCATCAAATTCATAACCCAGATCATCCAGGAAGTGCATAAATTCATCTTTGTCCTGTGGGAGAACTTGTATTCCGATCAGGACACGGCCGAAATCAGCGCCATGATTACGATAATGAAACAAACTGATATTCCAGCGATCACTCATTTTGTTCAGAAAATTCATGAGTGCTCCCGGACGATCTGGAAATTCAAATCGATACAGAACTTCATGACTGACTTCCCTGGAATGCCCACCCACCATGTGGCGGATATGCAGCTTCGCCATCTCGTTGTCAGTCATATCTTCTGCACGCAAATTATTTGCATGCAGGATCTGGATCAGATTCAATGCTTCTTCGCGATTACGGACTGATATACCCACAAAGACATGTGCCTTTTGAGGATCCGCATAGCGATAGTTAAATTCCGTGATGTTGCGGGCGCCCACCAGATTACAAAACTGTTTAAAGCTACCAGGCTTTTCAGGAATCGTCACTGCAAGGATTGCTTCACGCTGTTCACCCAGTTCAGCCCGTTCAGAAACGTGGCGCAGTCGGTCAAAATTCATGTTTGCTCCTGATGCGATTGCAATCAGGGTTTCGTGCAGCAAGTTATTTTGTTTCGCATACACCTTTAGCCCGGCAACCGAAAGCGCACCGGAAGGTTCTACAATGGAGCGCGTGTCCTCAAATATATCCTTGATTGCAGCACAAATGGCGTCCGAATCTACTAGCAGGATGTCATCCACCAGCTCACGACACAGCCGGAAAGTTTCCTGTCCCACCTGACGAACAGCCACACCATCCGCAAATAAACCCACTTGCGAGAGCTCAACACAATAACCTGCCTGCAGAGAACGATACATGGCATTTGAATCTGTTGGCTCAACTCCGATGATCCGGATATCCGGGCGAAGTCTTTTCACATACGCAGCAATGCCGGAAATCAACCCTCCCCCACCAATCGGGATAAAAATTGCATGGATTTTCCCGGGATGCTGACGCAAAATTTCCATGGCAATCGTACCCTGCCCGGCGATCACATCCGGATCATCGTAAGGATGAATGAATTCAACCCCCTTTTCCCTGGCAAGATTCAGCGCATATTCGTAGGCATCATTATAGGAATCCCCCTGCAGCAGTACTGCAGCACCCATCGCCATTACTGCATTGATCTTGATCTGCGGCGTGGTGGTTGGCATAACGATCGTGGCTGAGCAGCCCAGCTTTTGCGCTGCCAGTGCTACACCTTGCGCATGATTTCCCGCTGAGGCAGCGACCACGCCTTGCTGCAATACACCAGAATGCAATCTAGCCATTTTATTATAGGCACCACGCAGCTTGAAGGAAAAAACCTGCTGCATATCCTCTCTTTTGAGCAGCACACGGTTATGAATACGGGCAGATAATGATGGCGCCGGATCCAGCCGGGTTTCAACCGCAACGTCATAGACATGCGCGGTCAGTATCCTTTCAAGATAATCATTAATCATGATGGCAAGATTTTGGAGGTATCACAGTAGTAGTGAGTGAAAACCGGTAGCAAAATTTATTGCTAGTCGTATCCGGTTTCAAGAAGAATAGTGTGTGCCAGTTGTAATAAATTACGAGTCTACTGCAATCCTCGAGCGAGATCTGCCTTGATGTCTTCCGGTGACTCCAGGCCAACCGCAATACGTAACAGACCATCGCTGACGCCGGCAGCTGCGCGCGCCTCCTGGCTGATACGCCCATGAGTTGTAGTGGCAGGATGAGTCAGTGTACTTTTGGTATCGCCAAGATTGGCAGTAATCGACATGAGCTGAGCAGCATCTACAATACGCCAGGCAGCCTCTTTGCCGCCTTTTGCCTCGAATGACACAATGCTGCCACCGGTTTTCTGCTGGCGCATCGCAAGTGTATGCTGCGGATGAGACGGCAGACCCGGGTAAAACACACGTGCTACATTAGGATGTGCTTCCAGCCAGCGCGCGACTTCCAGTGCATGATCAGAGTGTGCTTTTACCCGTACACTTAATGTTTCAAGTCCTTTCAGAATAATCCAGGCATTGAATGCGCTTAGCGCCGGGCCGGCTGTTCGCAAGAAACCGAATATACCGCTATCCATCAGCAAATCACGTTTACCCAGTATTGCCCCTCCCAGGATTCTGCCCTGCCCGTCCAGATATTTTGTTGCTGAGTGAATAACCAGATCTGCACCCAGCTTCAGCGGCTGTTGCACAACCGGGGTACAAAAGCTGTTGTCAACTGCTAGCCACACCCCAATCCCTTTGGCAATGTCTGCCAATGCAGCGATATCGGAGATTTCCGTGAGTGGATTGGAGGGAGTTTCCATAAAAAACAGTTTGGTGTTTGGTTTGGCTGCTGCCTGCCATTCACTCGGATCGGTTGCAGAAACAAAGGTAGTTTCGATATTGAAACGACTGAGGATATTGTTGAACAAGCCAACAGTGGATCCAAACAGGCTGCGTGAGGCAACGATATGATCACCAGCTGAAAGCAGTCCCATGACGCAGGTCGTAATTGCTGCCATACCAGTAGCTGTTGCGATACAGGCTTCCGCCCCTTCCAGCACAGCTAGGCGTTCCTGCATGGCAGTCACTGTCGGGTTAGTAAAGCGCGAATAGATATTACCAGGTTCTTGCCCTGAGAACCGTGCAGCAGCCTGGGCTGCACTGTCAAACACAAAACTTGAAGTCAGATAGAGTGATTCTGAATGTTCGTTAAATTGACTGCGATGGACGCCGGTATGAATAGCCAGCGTTTGGAGATCTAATTCATTTGTCATGATCGTTTCTATATGGTTAATCCATTGGGAGCAGGGTTAAATCAAGTTGGGTAGTGCGCTCCCCTTGTGATAACCCGAGACTGTTACGCTGTGATTCAATTCTGTAAAGATACTCCTGAGTGACACTGCCTGTTATGTAATGCCCATCAAAACAGGAGGTTTCAAAATTCGTGATGCGCGGATTGACTTGGGCAACCGCTTGCTTAAGTGCATCCAGATTTTGATAGATCAGATAATCCGCACCAATTTCACGACATATTTCCTCATCGGTACGATCTGTTGCAATCAATTCCTGGCGGGTCGGCATATCTATACCGTATACGTTAGGGAAACGTATTGGTGGCGCTGCCGAAGCAAAGTATATTTTAAGTGCTCCCGCTTCTCGTGCCATCTGAACAATCTCTCGGCTGGTGGTGCCACGCACAATAGAATCATCAACCAGCAGTACGTTCTTGCCGCGAAATTCAATTTCGATGGCATTTAATTTCTGCCGAACCGATTTCCGGCGCTGCTGCTGCCCGGGCATAATAAACGTTCTGCCCACATAGCGATTTTTGACAAATCCTTCCCTGAAGCTGATCCCGAGGCGATTGGCAAGCTGCATGGCACTTGGACGACTGGATTCCGGAATCGGTATTACAACATCAATATCCAGGTGCCGCATGGATGTGCTGATTTTATCTGCCAGGTTTACGCCCATATTGAGACGAGTCTCATAAACCGAGATGCTATCCAGCATTGAATCGGGACGGGCCAGATAAACATATTCAAAAATACAGGGATTCAGACTGGCGTGAGCAGCACACTGATGGCTGTAGAAATGCCCTTCCATATCAATAAAAACAGCTTCTCCAGGTGCAACATCCCGGATCAGACGAAAACCCAGTGTATCCAGCGCCACACTTTCAGAAGCAACCATGTATTCAGTACCAGCATTCGTTTCCACTGATCCGAATACCAGCGGCCTGATCCCGTACGGATCGCGAAAAGCCAGCAAACCATAACCGGCAATCATTGCAATCACTGCATAAGCACCCTGACAACGCTCGTGTACACCGGAAACTGCCGAGAAAATTTCAGCCAGATCAAGTTGGTAACCTGTCGCGCGTTCCTGCAATTCATGTGCCAGCACATTCAGCAACACTTCCGAATCAGAATGCGTGTTTACGTGGCGGCGATCTGCAAGAAACAGCTCTTGATTAAGTACATCCGCATTGGTCAGGTTACCGTTATGCGCCAGCACAATACCAAATGGGGAATTTACATAAAAAGGCTGTGCTTCCGCAGGAGAATTTGATGACCCTGTCGTGGGATAGCGAACATGCCCGATTCCCATATACCCTGGCAGAGCACGCATATTCCGGGTGCGGAACACATCCCGTACCATACCCAACCTTTTGTGCATATGAAAACTATTACCTTGCGCGGTAACAATACCTGCAGCATCCTGGCCACGATGTTGCAGCATTAACAGGCCATCATAGAGCAACTGATTGGCGGGGGAACGGGCTACTACACCTAGAATTCCACACATAGCGAGCTCGCTGAAAAAGTGGATTAAAAAACCTGTAAAACTAGCAGTTCATATCTGTATTAGTTACAAGATACGAAATTTCCATATAGTTAAGCTTGAACTCAAATTACTTGGCAAAACCAATAAGATTCCTGAAATCCTGGGGCAACCAGGGGATTACGTCAGCCGCCATTATTTCCAGGGGTTCACTCAATACCGCCTGCTGCCAGAAGGGTTGTTGTGGAAGTGGAGTAAAGCCGGCTGCTGTTATCAGAAACAATATGATCACCAATCCACGCACGATTCCGAACAGCGCGCCCAGCATTCTGTCTATCAGGCCCAGCCCTACTCCCCTCACCAGAACAGATAGCAGCCTGGATGCGAGCATTGTTACCAGAAGAACAACAAAAAACATCACACTGAAAGCTGTCAACAGGCGAATGGATTCATTCACGATCCAGTCTGATAACAAAGGGGCAGCATTTATTGAATAACGACTGGCAACAAAGAAGGCAATTATCCAGGCAAGAAGGGATACGATTTCATGTACCAGTCCGCGCGTGACACTCAATAAAGCTGAGGAAGATATGATTCCGATAACAATGTAGTCGAAAATCGTCATCTGGTTGTCACTACACCACTCAATCCAATTTTTTTCAACCGTTCATGCTCTGCTTCAGCAGCTTCTCGCGTAGGAAAAGGTCCGATCCGTACTCGAGTCATTTCATTACTGCCAACCTTGATTGTTTCGGTATATGCCCTTACCCCGTTTGAGACAAGATTTTGCTGTTGCTGTCTGGCTTTAGAAACATCAGAGAATGCACCCAGCTGAATGACAAATGAACCGTCTTGTATTTTTACATTATCACTTACAGGTACTTTTTCCTGAACAACGGAAGTTTTTCCTTGAATAGCTGGGGCTGATTTTGCCAACACCGGCTTCCTGGCAGGAATCGGTATTCCATTGAAACCACTATCACCCGATCCACTATTTTCAATTTTCTCGGAACGCTCAGGATCACTGAAAGGTAATGGTTTATCCAGTTCCCCAGGAACTTCTGCCTCATCATCGGACGTTGCATTTTCCGGTGTCATCCAAGGGTAAGCTTCAGCAGTCAGCTCTTCGGAAGGTATCTGAATATCAATTTCCTGCTGTTCTTGCTGAGGTTCATCATCAAGAATCATGGGCAAGAATACTACCGACACAATAACGAGCAAGATAGCACCGATCAGGCGCTTTCTGGCACGCTTCCTCAGGGAAATCTCTTCTTCATTGACGCTGCTGGTCATTTTTTATACCTGTCTACCTTTAAGAAACCGTCCCGCCATGATTCTTCAATATCAAGCTGACGGTATGAAACGATCCAAAAACGCATATTCTATCATCACTACTGGCATGTTCACGCGCGTAAACATAGGCACTCTGTACATTCTGAAATACACGTACGCGCTCCTGTTCTTCTATCCCGGCATCTCTAAGTGCCTTTAGTATTTCATTCCCTGTTGCGCCTCTCGCCACATCCAGACCTGCTATCAACCAGTGATCCACATTGTTCTTCAGCACCCGGATCGTGCCAGCCATATCCTTATCTTTCAGCATGCCCACGATTGCATAAGTACATCCTTTTACTGGCATAGCTTCCAGATTAGCCAGTAGTTTGCGAGCGGCTGCCGGATTATGCGCCACGTCCAGAATAATCGCAGGCCTTGCTGAAATTATCTGAAATCTGCCCGCCAGGGTTGCCTCAGCCAGGCCACGTCGTATGGCATTCATTGGAACAGGCAATGTTCCTTCCATAGCCTCCAGTGCTGCCAGAGCAGCACTTGCATTTTGCAGCTGATATTCCCCTTTAAGCGCTGGCAATGACAAGTTATAGCGGCGCACTCCTTCATAGCACCATTGCAGATTATCCTGTGTATAGCCGAAGTTTTTGTTGATGCAACATAGTAAGGCTCCCGTTGCCTGCATTTTTGGAAGAAGACCGGCTGGTATATCCGGTTCAGTACAAACTGCCGGTTTATTTGGCCTGAAGATACCAATTTTTTCCTGGCCAATGGCTTCCCGAGTAGATCCAAGATAATCCATGTGATCCAGGTCGATACTGGTCAGGATGGCGCAATCCGTATCAAATACATTAACTGCATCAAGCCGGCCGCCTAATCCTACTTCCAGAATGGCCACATCCACTTGCGCCCGCACAAATATCAGCATAGCGGCCAAGGTACCAAATTCAAAATAAGTCAGCGTAACCTGGACTGATTCACGTACAGATTCTATTTCAGCAAATACACCACACAAAACCTCGTCAGTAATTGCTCGCTGATCAATCCGTATTCGCTCGCCATAATGCAGTAAATGTGGTGATGTATAACAGCCTATCCGGTAGGATGCACAACCAAGTATCGATTCGAGTATGGTACAAACTGAGCCTTTGCCATTTGTACCAGCAACCGTAATAACAGGAAATTTGGGCATCAATCCCAAAGCATCTCTTACTTTCTTCACCCGCTCCAGACCCATATCAATTGCCTTTGGATGAAGTTTTTCAAGATAGAGCAACCAGTCATCTAAAGTCATTGATCGGACATCCATCATCGATCCGGAAGAAATAAAGTAAAATAGACGCTCACCATGACAGCAAGTAGTAGATTCACATTATCCCTTTTAGTTAATACCGCCGTTATTCAAAAGGTAATAGCAAATTTCAGAAAAAACCAGGTTCAATCAGCTGATATAACAGGTGGTGAAACAGGAACCGGGATACGCATCAGCAATGTACACAGGTTGGCCAATCGATCACGCATTTCACGACGATCAATAATTAGATCAATGGCACCATGTTCCAGCAGAAATTCTGCTCGCTGAAAACCGGCAGGCAATGTTTGACGCACAGTCTGCTCAATAACACGTGGGCCGGCGAAACCAATCAATGCACCTGGTTCAGCAATCACAATATCGCCAATAAATGCGAAACTTGCTGACACCCCTCCCATTGTGGGGTCTGTCAGTATAGAAATGAATGGTAATTTCTCCCGACTTAACTGCTCCAGTACTGCAGTTGTCTTTGCCATCTGCATCAACGAAAACAAACCCTCCTGCATACGTGCCCCTCCACTCGCACTAAAGCAGATGAAAGGAAGATGATGTGTCACACAGGCTTTCACGGCACGTACAAAGCGCTCACCAACTACGGAACCCATCGATCCGCCCATAAAACCAAACTCAAAAACAGCAGCAACAACCGGGATCGACTTAATACTGCCTCGCATGACCACCAGTGAATCAGTTTCACTGGTAACTTCATACGCATCACTCAATCTGTCCGTATATCGCTTGCTGTCACGAAATTTCAGAGGATCTTGTGGAAGGATATCCATGCCAAGTTCGTGGCGATCTTGTGGATCCAGTAAAAACTCAAGACGTTTGCGCGCAGAAATACGATTATGGTAACCACATTTGGGGCAAACATTCAGGTTTTTGGCCAGATCCGTGCAGTAAAGAACAGCTTCGCAACTTGCACATTTGCTCCACAAGCCTTCCGGGACAGCTTTTTTTTCACCGTTTTCCTTACGCTTGATTTTAGGGGGAATGATACTTTCAAACCAGCTCATATATCACTACCCTATGTCAGAAGAGTGATTGGATCTTGCATCAATTGCATGCCGCAACGATTCTACCAGAGCACCTACATTTGACAGCAAATCAGCTGCCTGGGAGTGTTCAATTTCCTCCACAATACGGCTACCTATAACTACAGCATCCGCCCGTTCAGCTATGCTCCTGGCTGTCTGTTCGTCTCGTATGCCAAAACCCACTCCGATCGGAATCCTGATATGCGCACGAAGCTGAGACAATTTACTGCTGACATCCTGCAGATCAAGGTGTGAAGCGCCCGTTACACCTTTTAGAGAAACATAATAAACATATCCTTTTGCAAGTTCTGCAACATGCTTGATACGTGATTCCGGGGTTGTAGGTGATAGTAAAAAAATTGGATCGATGCCCTGATCTTTCAGGTGTCGCACCCATTCAGCGCTTTCCTCTGGTGGATAATCAACTACCAAGACGCCATCTACCCCGGAATGGCTTGCTTCTTCCACAAAACGTTTATACCCCATGGTCTCAATTGGATTGGCATAACCCATCAGGACAACCGGTGTGCTTTGGTTCATTTTTCTGAATTGTGCCACCATAGCAAGTACATCTTTCAGGCTGATACGGTGTTTGAGTGCGCGCTCCGAGGAACGCTGTATGGTAGGCCCATCGGCCATGGGATCAGAAAAAGGGACTCCAAGCTCAATCAAATCAACCCCGGATCGTGTCAGCTGGTGCATCAACGCCACTGTTGTGGCTGAGTCAGGGTCACCTGCCGTGATAAAAGGAATAAGTGCAGCTTTATCTTGTGACTTGAGCCGGGAAAAAACAGATTCAATACGATTCATTTAACAGATAATCCGAAAAATCAAAATATAATGAGATCTATCAGACATTCGGTTAAAGCGAAATACCTGATTGCTGTGCCACCGTTGCCATATCCTTGTCCCCGCGACCTGACAGGTTCACCAGGAGGAGCTGATCTTTTCTCAGTGTTGGCGCAAGTTTGGCTGCATAAGCCAGAGCGTGGCTGGATTCCAAAGCCGGCATAATCCCTTCGAAGCGACATAAAGCATGAAATGCAGCCAAAGCCTCACCATCTGTTATAGCGACATATTCGGCACGACCGCAGTCCTTAAGCCAGGCATGCTCCGGTCCTACTCCCGGGTAATCCAGGCCAGCCGAAATTGAATGTGTTTCGATGATCTGGCCATTTTCATCCTGAATCAGATAGGTACGATTACCATGTAAAACACCCGGCCTGCCCGTTACCAGGGTGGCAGCATGTTTCTGCGTATCGATTCCCTTGCCCGCAGCTTCTACACCAATCATTCGAACGTTTTCTTCCCCAATATAAGGATAAAACAGGCCAATGGCATTTGAACCGCCGCCTACACATGCAATCAGAGCATCTGGTTGTCTACCATATTCTTCCTGCATCTGTTGCTTGGCTTCATTCCCGATTACCGCCTGAAAATCCCTGACCATCATCGGATAAGGATGTGGCCCCGCAACAGTACCAATAATATAGTAGGTGTTACCAACATTGGTCACCCAGTCACGCATGGCTTCATTCAATGCATCTTTAAGTGTGCGCGAACCTGAATCAACTGGTATGACTGTAGCCCCAAGCAACTTCATACGATAAACATTGGTTGCCTGTCGCTTGACATCCTCAGAACCCATGTACACGACACATTCCATACCATAGCGGGCGGCCACAGTGGCACTGGCTACTCCATGCTGACCAGCACCCGTTTCAGCGATGATACGACTTTTCCCCATACGCCTTGCAAGCAACGCCTGGCCAACCGTATTGTTAATTTTATGTGCACCTGTATGGTTAAGATCTTCACGCTTCAGCAGAATCTGTGCACCACCCAGATGATCCGACCAACGTCTGGCATGATAAATGGGGCTGGGGCGGCCAACATAATGTTTAAGCTCACGAAAGAATTCCGTTTGAAATTCGGCATCACCACGATAATACTCATATTGCTTACAAAGCTCATCCAAGGCTGAAATCAGGGTTTCAGCCACGAACGTACCACCGTACGGACCAAAATGGCCACGTTTATCGGGAAGATCATACATTTTCACAAGATCTTACTCCTTTCATGAAAACAGAAATTTTGCCTGCATCTTTTATGCCATTAGCAATTTCAACTCCGCTTGAAACGTCAATTGCCAATGGACGAGTCTGTTCAATCGCATCGACAACATTGTCTGAATGAAGACCCCCTGAGAGTATCCAGGGTAACGACAACCCCGAGGGAATCAGCTTCCAGTCGAATATGTGACCTGTTCCACCGGGTTTTCCCTCAGCATAAGCATCCAGTAGCAGTCCTTTGGATCCTTCATAACACTGCGCGTATTGTAACAAATCCAATCCGTCCCGGACACGAACAGCCTTGATATACGGCAAATGAAACTGACTGCAGAAATCCGGCGATTCATCACCATGAAACTGCAAAAGATCAAGTCCAGCTGCTGCACTGGCCACTTCTACCCAGGATTTATCAGGGTTTACAAATACCCCTACAGCCTGCACAAATGGAGGCAGGTATCTCACAATCTGACCAGCTTCCTCTGGTGAAATATATCGTTCACTCTGAGGCCATAAAATAAAGCCGATAGCATCCACCCCATGGTGTACAGCTGTCACTGCATCTTCTAACCGGGTAATGCCGCATATTTTTACACGAATACGCACCAGACCTCCTTTTAACGCAAGCCAGCCCAATTCTGTGAATATTTAAAGTCTGCAATCATATTTATAACATTCTCTGGCCGGATTACGTTAAAAGTAGGCAAATTCCATCTGGCATCGTATCGAACGCCAGCCAGATACAATCCATCCGGTGCAAATGTTGGCGCAGCAAGTGTGCGGTCACGCTTCCCCAGAAGTACCTGCATCCATTCAGGAGGATGCTTTCCTTGGCCAATATAAATCAATGCCCCAAGAATATTTCGAACCATATGATGCAGGAACGCATTAGCACAAAATTCAAAAACAAAAAATTGTTCACTTTGACTAATATCCAGCCTGATAAGCTTTCGTATCGCATTTTTTGCCTGACATTCTGCTGAGCGAAATGCACTGAAATCATACTCGCCAATCAGAAATCTTGCTGCCGTCTGCATTTTTTCGAGATCAAGCGAATAGTGGGTCCACCCTGTTTTCTCCTGGAAAATTCCAGGACGAGCAGGCCGACTCAACAGATAATACAGATAAGTACGTTCGGTTGCGCTGAATCGGGCATGAAAATCATCATTAACTTCCGAAGCCCACAATACTGAAATATCATCCGGCAGTAGTGCATTAGCTCCTCTTACCCAAGCTGTTAAAGGGCGGATGACATGCGTTTCAAAATGTACGACCTGACACAATGCATGCACACCTGCATCTGTTCGTCCTGCCGCAACAACTTGTATCTGACTGCTTGCTATGCGCGATAAAGCGCTTTCCAGCCGGGATTGAACAGAAATGCGATCAGGTTGCTTTTGCCAGCCACAATAGCCACGGCCATCATATTCCAGAATCAGGACAATCTTCACAGATCTTCATAAAGGAATACTTTATCCTTCATGAACAATTTCCCAATAAATATGGGAATACAAGAAAATACTCAATCAGGATAGCTTCCGGTAGGCTATATCCGTCTGGCTTCAGCTGATTTTGTCTAGCATAAAACGGGCGGCAGATTGTTGTTCGTGATCACCCTCACGCAACACTTCTTCCAGAATATCTCTGGCACCTTCGTTATCATCCATTTCGAGATAGGCCCTGGCCAGATCAAGCTTGGTTGCGACTTCCCGCCATTGCATATCTGTACCAACTTCAGAGCTTTCATTGACGGCTTGCGGCTTCTCACCAGGCTCATCTCCAAGATCAAGATCAATGTTTGCCAGCGTGGAACTTAATTCCGGCAATTCATCCATCATCTGAGAATCTTTGGTGGATTCCTTTTCTTCAGATAATTTCAGATCAAAATCAATTTGATGTTCCGCATCATGAGATGATGCACGCACTTCACTATGATCTTGTGCCTGCGCAAGATCAGATTTTTCTTCCAGGGCATCGTCGTAAGATGTAAAAATCCATTGCTTACTTGTCTCGTCTTCTTTACGTTCAACATCCTCTTCGGCACCAATAAGAGCCCCCTTCTGGCATTCAGCCGGATCAGGTTCTATCGTGCTGGTTTTAATCTCATTATTCAGCTCATTCGATTCATCGAGCGTTGTTTCATTTTCCGCATAAGTCTGACTGACAGAATCCGCAGTGAAGAAAAGAGGCTTGGTTGCTTTTTCTTCCTGTTTACCACCGAAGAACAAATCAAGATCGACATCAGCCTGATTGCCAGCAGTATCAGTCAAATTGAAATCACCCGATTCTGATGTACTGACCGTGCGCTGAATCAATTCTTCGTCCGGTTTTTCTATATGCTCATCAACAGATGTGATCTTGGCCATCCCCGAAGACATCGATTTATCGTCCTTCTCGGCATAATCATATATGTCAGAGGAATCCGGGTCCCCGAATTGCTTTCTTTTACGGAAAATTAAAGATGCGCCCAACGCAATCACCAGCAATACTCCCAATCCTGCGGCAGCCCATTTGCTGTTTTTATCTACATGTTGCAACAATGTATCCATTAAATCTGATTCACCAGATTCAGGACTGACAGGTTGGAGTGGCTTAGATAATGAAGCCGGCTTGACTGATTGAGCCGGAATAGTAATCGGAGGAGTTGAATTTTCTGAAGCTCCTGCAACAGAACCAAGAGTTTCAGCTGAGTCCCCAACGACTGCGATATCAGCCTGTTTGGCAGGAGTTGAAATTGCCTGCAGGTCAGGTATATGCTGCGTATGCTCCAGTTCAATTCCGGCTTTGCTCTCAAGAGTCGAGCCTTTCAATTCAAGTAGACGCTGCAATTTCGCAACATTCTGCTCCAAAATAGCCACTCGCTCATTTGCTTCCTGCAAGGCGCGCTCTTTCGCAATTGCATCCTCTTCCATCATGTACAAATAATTCTGGGCAGTTCTGTCTTCTGCCTTTTTAGCAAGCAGATGGTTATCGCTAAGTAACTCTCCTTTTGAGAGAATCAAAACTTCCTCGGATTTATTGGATCCGATAACAGAAGATTCTCCGGAGACAGTTGTAATTTTCCCTGTTTGAGATTGTTTTAGATCAGATTTTTCTGAAAAATTATCAGCCAGGTCTGCAATTTTCTGTCGATAATCATTCCAGCTTTCTTTCTGTACAGCAATTTCACGAGAAGCTTCTTTTGTGGTAACAGACGAGATCTCGCTTTCATCAGGAATACGCAGAATGACACCCACTTTAAGCAAATTCATGTTTCTTTCGAGGAAAGCATCACGATTGGCACGGTACAACGCAACCAGCACTTGGTTAAGATTAACGCTGTCAGGCGATACTTGTCGCGCAATTCTACTCAGGGTATCTCCTCGAATAACCGGGCCATATATACCACCCGTCTGAGCAGGGGGGAGAGTGGTCTCAACGGATAATAGAGTCTTTCCGGGTACAGTTGTTGCGGCAACACTTCCTGTCTTATCTCTATCGGATTGCACAACCGGCTCAGCGGATGCTGCCTTTTGTGTTTCAGCGGGGTCAAGCAGAACATTATATTCACGTAACAGATGCCCCGATGAAGAGCTAAGCTCAATGAGCAAATTGAGGAACGGCTCGTTGATTGCCTGTGATGAGCTTATACGGATATAGGGGCGCCCATCGGCTCGCTTTTCAACAGATACAGACAACGTTGCATGATAGGGGGCCAGATTGACACCAGTTTTCTGAAAAATCTTGGGCGAAGCAAGTCGGGCTGATAGCGAATCGATCTCTTTATCTGTTACAGATTCCAGAGCTATTTCTGCATTGAGAGGTTGCCCAAAATATGAGCTTACGGTCAACTTACCCAAGCCGGCAGCCTGCACCATCCAGGCAGATGCAAGCATACCAATCAAAAACACTTTGGATAAAACGCCTGGAGAAATACCTTTTGCTCTGAAATCAATTATCTTCACACAAATATCCTTCATTGTTACCCGAACTCTCTGATACAAAATATGGATGGCAATTTATGTCAGAAAGCGAAGGTCATCTTATCTATAGCAAGACGGTTCGAGATTGAGAAAAATATGAAATTCTTAGTATTCTATGCAGCCTTGTCTTCTTCGATCAGAATACGCAACATCCGGCGCAGTGGTTCTGCGGCGCCCCATAATAACTGATCTCCTACAGTAAAAACAGAAAGATATTCATTCCCCATATTCAATTTGCGTATGCGTCCGACATGTATATCCAATTTTCCGGTTACCGCCACTGGGGTAAGTTCTTTGGTAGTAGCCTCCCTTTCATTTGGGATGACTCGCACCCATTCATTGGATCCAGCAATTACTTCCTTAATTCTTTCCAGAGGAATGTCTTTTTTCAGTTTGATCGTTAGCGCCTGACTATGGCAGCGCATGGCTCCAACGCGTACACAAATTCCATCGACTGGCACCGGGTGATCAGCATGCCCGAGAATTTTATTGGTTTCAGCCTGCCCTTTCCATTCTTCCCGACTTTGTCCGTATGCCACCTCGCGATCAATCCAGGGAATAAGACTGCCTGCCAACGGAACACCAAAATTCTGAGCGGGAAATTCTTCATTACGCATTTTTTCAACAACTTTACGATCAATATCCAAAATGCTGGAAGTAGGATCATCCAGTAAATCTTTTGCAACATTGTGGGTTTCTCCCATCTGCTGCAACAGCTCGCGCATATTTTGAGCACCGGCACCCGATGCTGCCTGATAGGTCATAATGCTCGCCCACTCAACCATGTCCTGATCAAACAAGCCACCCACAGCCATTAACATCAGGCTGACCGTACAATTACCACCAATATAGTTTTTAACACCTTTGTTTAGCGCTTCATCGATAACCGAACGATTGACAGGATCAAGAATAATAACGGCATCATCATCCATCCTGAGAGCAGAAGCAGCATCAATCCAGTAACCCCGCCAGCCTGAGTCACGAAGTTTCTTAAAGACATCGTTGGTATAATCCCCCCCTTGACAGGAAATTATAATGTCCATTTCCTGCAGCGCAGCAATATCATAAGCATCTTTGAGTGGTCCTGTATTCCCACCAATATCCGGACCTTCCCCACCTGCCTGGGAGGTTGAAAAAAATACAGGTTCAATTAATGAAAAATCATCTTCCTCGCGCATCCGTTGCATAAGCACGGAACCCACCATACCCCGCCACCCGACAAACCCGACCCGTTTCATGTAATTCACTTAGCCTTTTACAAAAAATAGTTTTAATATTGCGCTGTACTCGACAGCTTGCTATCCGGCGTATTATCCAAAAATCAGAAGAAAAAAGTAAAACAGGCAGATTCATAAACAGAAATGAAAGATCACTGGGATTGCAAATTTGCCAGGACCATATCCCCCATTTCCACGGTACCTGTTCTCCTTAAGCCTGTTTCATAAATGTCCTCGGTGCGATAACCTTGTTTCAGTGTTTTTTGAACAGCGCTTTCAATTCGTGATGCAGCTGTCTCCTCATTAAAAGAATAGCGCAGCATCATCGCTGCGGACAAAATAGTCGCCAGTGGATTGGCAATATTTTTACCGGCTATATCCGGCGCAGATCCATGAATAGGCTCATACAGACCCCTGTTTCGGTCATCCAGAGAGGCTGACGGAAGCATTCCAATTGAACCCGTTAGCATGGATGCTTCGTCTGATAAAATATCGCCAAACATATTGCCCGTAACGATTACATCAAATTGTTTAGGGTTACGTACCAGTTGCATTGCTGCATTATCTACCAGCATATGCGAGAGCGTAACATCCGGATAGGATTGTGCAGTTTCTGTTACCACATCACGCCATAATTGCGTACATTCCAGAACGTTCATTTTATCTACCGAGCATAATCTGCCACTTCGCCTGCGCGCTGCCTGAAATGCAACATGAGCAATACGCCTGATTTCTGATTCAGAATAAATCATTGTATTAAATCCCACTTTCTGCCCATCTCTGTATTCGATACCTCGCGGTTTTCCGAAGTAAATATCACCGGTTAATTCACGTACAATCAAAATATCTAACCCGGTCACAATCTCCGGTTTCAGAGTCGATGCATTTACCAGCTCGGGATAGAGTACTATCGGCCGCAGATTGGCGAACAGGCCAAGTGTCTTACGAATAGCCAGCAGCCCTTGCTCTGGCCGTTTTTCGCGAGGCAGATTGTCGTATTGAATTCCGCCCACTGCCCCAAGCAATATGGCATCGGCTTCAACAGACAGTTTACGTGTTGCCTCCGGAAAAGGCTTTCCTGTTGCATCTACTGCACAACCACCCAGTAAACCGGGCTCCAGCTCGATTTTTAATCCTTCTTGTTTAAAATAAAGCAGCACGCGCTCGGCTTGTGCCACAATTTCAGGGCCAATACCATCCCCTGCCAACAATGCAATTTTCATACACTCAACCTGCCTTCATTTCTTGTTACAAAAATAGCCAAGGCTGCTCATTTCTTCGATTTATCTCAAATTTTCTGATTCTGTCGGCATGCTGCAGAGTTAAACCAATCTCATCCAACCCGTTAAGTAAGCAATGTTTACGGAAATGATCAACCTCAAACCAGTAAGTCTCACCGGATAGAGCCATCACGGTTTGTGCTTCCAGATTAATTTCTAGTTGATAACCATCCACTGTCAGAGCATCCCTGATCAATCTGTCAACAATAGGTGACTCCAGTACAATTGGCAACAGACCAATCTTGAAACAGTTATTGTAAAAAATATCAGCAAAACTTGGCGCAATAATTACAGCGAAGCCGTAATCCTGCAAAGCCCAGGGAGCGTGTTCTCTGCTGGATCCGCAGCCAAAGTTATCGCGTGTAACAAGAATTTTAGCCCCTTGATAGCGTGATTGGTTAAGTATGAAATCCGGATTAAGTTGACGCGATGCAGCATCTTTTCCCGGTTCACCATAATCAAGATAACGCCATTCATCGAACAGGTTCTGGCCAAAACCTGAACGCTTGATTGATTTCAGAAATTGCTTGGGAATGATCGCGTCTGTATCAATATTTGCACGATCCAGCGGTGCAACTATCCCCCGAAGCTGTTCAAATTTTTTCATTCCATTTATTTAGCAGTTCTTTCAATGGCTTCGCCACCACGCTGAACATCCTTACCAAGTCCTTGCATCGTATTACAGGCAGCCAGCTGCGCAGTAATTATCAGCAGCAAAGATAATGCGAACAGTATTTTCATCACCAATCTCCTATATAAATAAAAAACTCTGTTTAATGGGTAAAAGAGCGTACATCAACGAAATGACCAGATATGGCAGCTGCAGCAGCCATAGATGGGCTAACCAGGTGCGTTCGGCCGCCAGGGCCTTGCCGCCCCTCAAAATTTCGATTGGAAGTCGAAGCACAGCGCTCTCCAGGCAATAATTTGTCATCATTCATCGCCAGGCACATTGAACATCCAGGTTCACGCCATTCAAATCCTGCCGCTTGAAAAATTCTATCCAGCCCCTCTGTTTCAGCCATCGACTTGACCAGACCAGAACCAGGAACCACCATAGCCAGCTTAATATTAGGGGCAATCCGTTTTCCTTTGACAATTTCTGCTGCTGCACGCAAATCTTCTATACGGGAATTGGTGCAAGAACCAATAAATATTTTATCCAGCGCTATGTCCTGTATGGGCGTTCCCGGCTTAAGTCCCATATATTCAAGCGCATGTTCAATATTATGACGCTTGATCGGATCACTGATATCCGCAGGGTCTGGCACATATCCATCAATTGTGGTTACCATTTCCGGTGAAGTTCCCCAGGTTACCTGAGGCTTGATGTTCTCTGCCTTTAATTCCACAATATGATCAAAAACAGCATCCTCATCACTTTTCAATGTACGCCAATACGTAACCGCCCGATCCCATAAATCTTTCCGGGGCGCAAAAGGTCTTCCCTTAATATAATTGATCGTAACGTCATCCACCCCAATCATCCCCGCACGTGCGCCTGCCTCGATCGCCATATTGCAAAGTGTCATCCGGCCCTCCATGGATAGGGATCGAATCGCATTACCAGCAAACTCGATAGCATGTCCTGTACCACCCGCTGTTCCTATTTCACCGATAATAGCCAATGCAATATCCTTAGCTGTTACACCCTGACCAAGATTTCCTTCAACTTTGACCAACATTGTTTTGGATTTTCGGGCAACCAGACATTGTGTCGCTAAAACATGCTCAACCTCAGATGTGCCAATGCCGAACGCTAAACACGCAAACGCCCCATGAGTACTGGTATGAGAATCCCCACAGACAACAGTCATGCCGGGTAGTGTTGCGCCCTGTTCCGGCCCGATCACATGTACAATTCCCTGACGTTCATCATCCATCTTGAACTCGGTAATTGCAAATTCCTCACAATTTTGACTTAATGTTTCGACCTGTAAACGAGATATCGGGTCACTGATACCACTACTCCGGTCAGTTGTAGGGACATTGTGATCCGCCACCGCCAGGATAGAATCAGTACGCCACGGCCTGCGTCCCGATAGCTTCAAATTTTCAAAAGCCTGAGGGCTGGTTACCTCGTGTACCAAGTGGCGATCAATGTAGAGTATCACCATGTCATTTGGATCATCCGATTCAGCATGAACTACATGACCATTCCAAAGCTTGTCGTATAACGTTTTCATTTTCAATATGATTACCTGTTTTTACGGGCGTAATTATCCCATAAAGCCTGTCTAATTAACAAATTACCGGGCAAATGAAAAATCTCCCGGCAGTAAACTTTTCCAATATATCTTTCAGAAAGATAAGGAAGTCTTTTAGAATCTATCAAGCGCAATCAGTTCGCTAAATACAGAATCAGGATAGGGGTGGCCGGGCTATTTGGCCATGCTCATACAGTTGCGCAAAGCAACGGCTGATGAAGTAAATCCAATACAACCTACTGTTTCATCAGCTTCATTAGAGCGTCGATAGATAATGCAGAATGGGACAGGAAAAAATTATGGTATCGCCGAATTTATCGGGCACCAACAGGAAATGAAGTTATTCCACATGTTGCGCAAAACACCTCCAACTACCGCTCTACTTGTATCGGGCGAGATTGCCGCTAGCGAGAATAATGCGATTTCCTGACACACAAGGTACAAGCACAAACTAGCGGATGAAGAAATACACCTCACCAGCCCGCTAGACATTAAACAGAAAATGCATCACATCACCATCCTGTACGATGTAATCTTTACCTTCTACACGCATTTTACCTTTTTCCTTCGCGCCAGCTTCGCCGCCACAAGCAATAAAATCGGCATAGGAAACAGTTTGCGCACGTATGAAGCCTTTTTCAAAGTCGGTATGGATGGCTCCTGCTGCCTGCGGAGCGGTATCTCCCCTGTGTATGGTCCAGGCACGCACCTCCTTCACGCCAGCGGTAAAATACGTTTGCAGGCCAAGCAGATCGTAACCAGTACGAATCAAGCGATTGAGGCCGGGCTCTTCCAGCCCTAAATCCGCTAAAAATTCCTTTTTATCTGCTTCGTCGAGATCGGCCAGCTCAGCTTCGATCTTGGCGCACAGCGCTACGACTGGTGCATTTTCTTTTGCTGCGTATTCACGTAATCGATCAAGATGTGGGTTGTTTTCGAAACCATCTTCCAGTACGTTGCCTACATACATGGCCGGCTTGATTGTCAGCAAACATAATGACTGGATGATTTCTCTTTCCTTGTCTGAAAATGGAAAAGTGCGCGCTGGCTGACCCTGGTTAAGGTGTAGCACCAATTTTTCAAGCACTGCAACCAGTTTGCTCGCTTCCTTATCGCCAGATTTCACTTTTTTACTATCACGCACAATGGCTTTTTCCACGGTGGCGAGGTCGGCCAACGCCAGTTCGGTCAGGATAATTTCAATATCGGCCAGCGGATCAACTTTCCCCGTAACATGCACGACGTTCGGATCATCAAAACAGCGCACAACATTAACAATAGCATCTGTTTCACGGATGTTGGCAAGAAACTGGTTGCCCAGTCCTTCTCCCCTGGAAGCGCCTGCAACCAGCCCGGCAATATCAACAAATTCCACGATAGCAGGTTGCACACGCTGCGGATTGACGATTTTACTCAGCTCGGCGAGGCGTGAGTCGGGAACTTCAACTATGCCAACGTTGGGTTCAATAGTGCAAAACGGGTAATTTTCCGCAGCAATGCCCGCTTTGGTCAGTGCATTAAACAAGGTAGATTTGCCGACATTGGGCAAACCGACGATTCCACATTTCAAGCTCATAATCCGGTTTCCATCAATTTCCTGAATGTTGTGTAGAGTACGCTGCTTGTTTTGTCAGTTTTCCTGCCGGGTATGCAATTGCAGCATGGCTGCTGCAAAATTTCCTCGGGCGATTAATGGCCACACTTGTATGCTGTGGTCTATTGCCTCATCAATCAGCGCCGCTTCTTCTCTACGCGGGAGGTGTAGCACATAATCCACTACCTGATTTCTGTCCCCCGGATGCCCCACGCCAATCCGCAAGCGCCAAAAAACCTGAGTGGAAAGATCAGCAACGATACTTTTAAGGCCATTGTGCCCCCCGGTCCCACCACCGGATTTCAGCTTGATAATACCGGGTTGCAAATCCAGCTCATCGTGGACGACCAGTATCTGCTCGGGTGTTATCTTGTAGTAACGGCACATGGCTCCCACCGACATACCGCTGGCATTCATGTAGGTTTGCGGCTTGAGCAACCAGATATCTGTATCGGATTGAACAATGCGTGCACACAATCCCCTGAAACGGATATCCAGCGCAAAAGAAACTCGCTGCGCATCAGCCAAACGATCCAGCCAATCAAAACCGATATTATGGCGGGTTGAGGTATATTTATCGCCAGGATTGCCAAGGCCGACCACCAATCTTATAGGTAGTTCCATAACTCAGTACAGTCCCGACAACAGATGACTCAACAAAAAATGAAGTGAATTTCAGAATAGCAAGAATTACGCCAGAGAAATTCTCTGGCGTACATCAGACAAAATCAGGCAGATTCTTCGCCGGACTCATCTGCAACTTCCCCGCCACGCGGCATAATAAGAGTGGAAACCGGCTGATTGTCACCCCTCAACAGAGCTGGTATTTCAACATTTTCCGGCAACTTCAAATCGCTCGTGTGTAGTATGCTACCGGCTGTCATTTCTGATAGATCCACTGTAATAGACTCAGGTAAATCTTTTGGCAAGCAGGATATTTCAATTTCAGTCGCTACATGGCTGATCATCCCGCCTGACAATTTGACCCCGGGTGCAATGTCAGCATTGATGAAATGCAGCGGTACTTTTACATGTATTTTCTGATCCTGTCTGATCCGCTGAAAATCAATGTGCAGCACTTGCTGCTTGAACGGGTGCATTTGCACATCACGTAAAAGTACCTGTTCCTTTTTTCCATCCACGTTAATCGAAAGTATCGATGCATGAAAAGCATCTGTTTTTAGTTTGTAGTACAGATCTTTGTGATCAAGATCTATCGGTTGCGCGGTACCGCCTCCTCCATAGATGACACCCGGTAATCTGCCCTGGATACGCAGGCGGCGATTGGCACCGGTTCCATGTAAATTACGATTGTTAGCGCTTATCTCAATTGGCATTCTATTCTCCTGAAAACAGCCCATCACATCCGTGAACAGACCTTAAAATTATCTTATTCTATAAACAACGAACTCAGTGAACTTTCATTACTTACCCTAAGCATGGATTCACCCAGCAAACTAGCCACACTTAACTGCTGTATACGGTTACATTTGCTGGCATCTTCTCTTAAAGGGATTGTATCTGTTACCACCAGCTTATCCAGATCAGAATTCTGTACACGCTCTACCGCCTTGCCTGACAAAACTGCATGGGTTGAATAAGCAATCACGCTGGCCGCACCTTCCTGTTTAAGTGCCGAAGCTGCTTCACATAATGTATTTGCTGTATCCACCATATCGTCAATAATTACACAGGTACGCTCTTTGACGTCGCCGATAATGTTCATGACCTTGGATTCATTTGGTTTGGGGCGTCGCTTGTCGATAATAGCCAGATCACATTCCAAACGCCTGGCCATATGACGAGCTCTGACAACGCCACCCACATCAGGAGATACCACGATCAGGTTCTGATAATCATGCTTCCAGATGTCTCCCAACAGTGTAGGAGTGCCATAAATATTATCCACAGGAATATCAAAAAAACCCTGAATCTGATCAGAATGCAAATCCATAGTCAATACTCTATCAACACCAACGCTGGTCAACATATTTGCCACAACTTTAGCTGTAATAGGCACTCGTGCAGAACGAGCTCTCCTGTCCTGTCGCGCATAGCCAAAATAGGGAATCGCTGCAGTAACGCGGCTAGCTGATGCGCGTTTTAGTGCATCAACAATCACCAGAATTTCCATCAAACTGTCGTTGGTTGGTGCACAGGTGGATTGCAATACAAAAACATCGTTACCTCTGACGTTTTCAAGTATCTCCACCATAACTTCGCCATCACTGAAGCGCCCTACGGTCGCACGCCCTAAATTGATATTCAGGTATTTGACCACATCATGCGCCAGCTTAGGATTGGCCGTTCCGGTAAAAACCATCAGGCTATCATAGGACATAGGTAACTTTTACTTCTGGTTTAAAAGATGACACAGACAGATTCGGCCACTTGCGCCACATTTGACATAATAATGGCAGATTCACTGAGATTTGGCTGGGGAGGTAGGGATCGAACCTACGAATGCCGGAATCAAAATCCGGTGCCTTACCACTTGGCGACTCCCCAAAAAATATTCTAAAAATCCGACAAAGGATGTCTTGCAAGCCCTGGTGCGATAAAACCACTCATACTATCAGGCAATTGTCTGAGTACCTCTCGCGCAGCAGATTCGGAAGGAAACTCTGCAAACACACATGATCCGGAACCGCTCATTGCCACTTTTGTTGATCCATGCCGCCCTTTTAACCAATCCAGCCATTCGGCGATAACAGGCTGCAAACGCATCGCGACAAGCTCAAGATCATTATGTCCCTGCGCCATGGAAAAGGCCGCCATTTTGATGGGAATCGTGTTTCGTGTCAACTCCCTGCTGGCAAAAACTGCCGCTGTGGAAATCGGAGCAGGTGGCGTCAGAACGACATACCATGCGGGTGGCAAGTTAATCACCTCCAGTTTTTCACCAACTCCTTCAGCAAATGCGTTCCTGCCATAGATAAATATCGGAACATCAGCGCCCAGTTCCAGCCCCAATGCCATCAAACGTTCTCGCCCCCAGTTAATTCCCCACAATCTGTTCAGAACGATTAATGTTGTAGCAGCGTCAGAACTTCCCCCCCCCAATCCTCCTCCAAGTGGAATATTCTTGCTCAGATGAATTCCGACTCCGAGCATTTCTTTACCGGATCTCTTCTGCAGTAGTTTTGCCGCCCGAACACATAGATCATCCGTATCTGTCAGGCCGGGAACCAGATTCAGGTGTCTGATAACGCCATCATTGGTAACATCAAAGCCCAGTTGATCTGAATAGCCGATAAAACGGAAAACTGTCTGCAGCAAATGGTAACCGTCATCTCGCCGTCCGATTACATGCAAAAACAGGTTAAGTTTAGCCGGTGCTGGAAACGTGTTCATACCCTATATGAGAATTAAAAACTGTTACGGCAGCTTCCTGTCCACTCCAGTAACGCCCTTTGCCTCTTTTTCCCATTGATCAACAATCAGCTTCATCTTTACATCCATTCTACTGAATTCCAATAACCTGGGCAAAGCCGGAACAGTTGGTTGTTCCGGGTAGTAACTCTGGTAGGCAATATTCCATCCATCCTGCCGAATTGCTACAGTGCGATTATTCCTATTCAGATCCTTTTCAGCAATGGTGCCCGGATAATGTTCTCCGCGTACCCAAAATTGCAAACCAGCAAGAGGAAGCTCCCAGCCCAGTACCTGGTTGGTAAGATATTCCGCACTTTGCGCCTGATAAATTGCTGGCTCGGAAGTTGTCAGGCGAACCCCCGTCTGATCCTGGAGAATTTCTGCAACAACTTGTCCAAGAGGAGAAAACAAATAAATCTCATCGCGCTGCCTGGTATGTCGCCAGCGTATCCCGCCTGAAAATTTCTGCTGCTTGGCATTCACTACCAGCCTGCCGGTAAGTACAAAGGGCTTTCCTGAAGTATCAATCTGTTCATGCACAGGCTGAATAACAACCGTTATTACCTCAGCACGGTGAATTTCAGGCCCGGCACATCCGGCTAAAATCAGAATCACACCCAGAATCCACTTCCCACATCCAGCTCTACTGGCATTCAAACCGGGAAAGCAGAAAAGCACAACGCAAATCATCTCAAGAGATCTGGCAGCCAGCCCCCTGCAAAAAATTCCTGACGAATTTCAGTCATCTAAAGCGCATTCCGGATCATATCTTGTTGAGTATTCCGGGGATTTTGTGTATCCGGTAGAGTAATATTCAGCTCCAGCGTTTCCTGATTGTCATCCTGTTCAAATTTTACAGATATAGCATCCTGATCCACCTGTACATATTTCCGGATAACCTGCATCAGTTCTTCCTGCAACTGCGGCAGATAGGATGGCTTATTGCGATAATAACGCTCATGAGCAACAAGGATCTGCAACCTTTCCTTAGCAACCGAAGCCGTTTTAGATTTAGATGATTTAAAATAATCCAGTAAGCTCATTATTTACCTCCAAACAGCTTTCTGAAAAACCCTTTCTTGCTATCGATAAAACGAAGGGGCTTTTTTTCACCAAGATAACGCGCAACCACATCTGCATAAGCCTGGCCGGCATCGCTTTTTTCGTCCAAAATCACAGGGATTCCCGAGTTTGATGCATTCAATACTGACTTGGACTCTGGAATAACACCAAGCAAGTGCAATGACAAAATCTCCTGCACATCTTCCAGACTCAACATTTCGCCCGATTCAACCCTGTCCGAATCATAACGTGACAGCAGCAGGTATTCCTTGATTGGCTCCATGTTCAACTCAGCCCGGCGCGATTTGCTCGCCAGTATTCCCAGCATGCGATCTGAGTCCCTTACGGATGAAACTTCTGGATTGGTCACGACAAACGCATCATCCGCGTAATACATAGCTAGATAGGCACCTTTTTCGATACCTGCAGGTGAATCACAAACAATATATTTAAAATCTTTGGAGAGCTCTTCCAGCACCCTGCCCACCCCTTCCAGATTCAGCGCATCTTTATCACGTGTCTGTGATGCAGGAAGAATATAAAGCTGATTGCAATTTTTGTCCCGGATTAATGCCTGATTAAGATTTGCCTCACCATTAATGACATTGACAAAGTCGTATACTACGCGGCGTTCGCACCCCATAATTAAATCCAGGTTACGCAGACCAACATCAAAATCAATGACAGCAGTTTTATGCCCTCTTTTTGCCAGCCCCATGGCAATAGCAGCACTGGTTGTGGTTTTGCCAACCCCTCCCTTCCCAGATGTTACAACAATAATTCTTGCCAATTGAATCTCCTTCTCAGAAATATTTTTAGCTTAATTCTTGGATGATCAATGCTTGGTCCCGTAAATAAACCTGTACCGGCTTCTTCCTGGAAATCTCCTTCAAATCTTCGATAGTCTTATAAATCCCCGCAATCGATACCAGCTCCGCCTGCAGATCCAGGCAAAAAAGTCTTGCCTCAATATCTCCCTGCACACCAGCTAAAGCACGCCCTCTTAATGTGTTGTAAATATGGATATTGCCTTCGGCCATAATTTCCGCACCGGCGCTGACTTGTGCCAGAATCACCAGATCACTGGCAGCGTAGACACGCTGACCTGAACGTACCGGCTGAGTAATCATCATCGCTGGAGCATGAACTGCATCCCTGATTACAGCCTGAAATTCAGGAACGGCATCGTCCTTTTTTTGTACTTCAGGCAAAACAGGGTTACTACGGCTACGGCCAGAGTCAACCGGAACAGCCAACGCCAATGCCTGCTTTTCCTGCAGCGGATCTCCACCCCTGATCCCGACAGGAAACAGACTCAATTGGCGAAGGCGTGATATAAGCGCTGCGACATCAATTTCCATGTCATTTTCATTCAACTCGCTTAAATCAAACAACACAGGAGAATTTCTGAAAAAGCCGGGAGCGCTCGCAATTTTCTCCTGCAATCGCTTGCTGATCATTTCCATGTCATTGCTGTAGAGAACCAGGATTGGCACAAAAGAAGTGGCGCTCCTGAAATCTAAGATAGAAGACTGATTCATATTAGCAATTCCTCAGCCTCGTACAAAACCGGCTATGATGCAAAGACATGTGAAAAATGGAATTATGCAAGATAACCCGGGGCCGGATATAAAAAGCATTATTATACCTTTCAATCAAACGGAATAAACTGGTTTGATCAGATATCCGACAAATTACTTACAGTCTGAACAAAACAATGTAATGCGGAAAGATAGCCGCACGAATCTTGCTACAGAGGGTTTGTCTAAATCAAAGCTTATTACTCATCAGCCAAGAAAAACATGAAACCCTCAATCCCGTTTCGCCTTCTGCTTTGCAGCCTGCTCTTCCTAGGTGCATGCACCAGCATGCCGACAGATATCAGAAATTTTGCGGCTACAGACATCCCCTATCAACTGATCAATCAAAGCATTGATACCTATAAGAATGCTCCGATCCGCTGGGGAGGCACAGTTATTGAAGTGGAAAATGAAGCCGATTCCAGCCTGATGCAGGTACTTTTTTATCCACTTGATCGTAACGGATACCCACAAACCAACAAACTCGGAGAAGGGCGTTTTGCTGTCGAAACCAGTGAATTCCTGGACCCGGCAATTTTTGTCAAAGGAGCGGAAGTGACTATCACCGGATCAGTAAAGGGGGGTATTGAGCGCACAGTTGGAAACAAAACCATACATATCCCGCTCATTACAGCCAAGGCCATCCATCTCTGGTCGCAGGCTTATCGGGAAGATAATATGTACTGGAACAGCAGATACCGTTACGGACCTTATCCCGGCTATTACGGGTATCCCTCTTTCTACAACGGCTATTACAGACCCTACAGATTATGGTGGTAATACCACGCTATTCTTGCTCCATTCATCTCGGTGAGCATCAATATAAGCCATATCAGACTGGAAGTGACAAAGACCAATCGCCAGATGGTAGCCGGATTGTATTCGATCTGATATAAAACCACATTGATCTGTATGCGGAAATTACTCAATCTGACAGGGATCAGTTTGCTGGTTCTTATTACCATTCTCGCGGGAGCCACTTATCTGGCTGTCGATACCCGACCGAAGATAGCGAGAGAAATCTCTATCACACCAGAACAAATTGCACGTGCGAAAAGTATTCTTGATACCCATCGCTACCAGGTACTTCCCGGCACATCCGCTACAATTAGAATTCTGCCGGATGATATCGATAATGCACTGAACTATTTGGCTTACCATCTCGGACGAGGGTATGCACAAATCACGGTGCATGACAAAACTGCACAGGTTCAATTAAGCCTGCCAATCCCGTCGGAAATAATGGATGGTTATTTAAACCTACGGGCCACGTTGACTGAAACAAACGGCCTTCCTGAATTCAGCTCGATCAAGATTGGAAATCTGTATATCCCGGGCGTATTTGCCAACTTGCTGTTTGAAAAATTTCTGACATGGCTGCAAATCACCAACCCCGACATACGCGCCGGAGTAGATGCCTTCAGAAAACTGCAGTTATCCCGCAACGAGGTAATCATCACCTATTACTGGAAGGGATGGGGTATTAACAATACCAGCCATTCATTAATCAATCTCCCTTTTTTCGATCAACAAGCACTGAACAGATTACTGCGCTATCACCTTTTTCTCAATGAAAAGAACCGCCGACAGGTTTCACAACCGATCCCATTGTCTGAAATACTGGCACTCATCATGCGAGAAACCATCCGCCATGCACCACATGAAAACGTGCTGGAGGAATTTCGGGCTGCAATACTGGTAACAGCATTCCATGTTATACATGTTCCGTTCAAGTTGATTATTCCGGAAGCTGCCAATTGGCCGAATCCGGTCAAAATCAATATCACGCTGGACGGGCGCAGTGATCTTGCCATGCACTTCATGGCTTCTGCTGTCATTACCGCCTATTCGGACACGATACTGTCCAATGCAATTGGTTTATACAAGGAGCTGGAAGACGCACGTTCCGGTAGTGGATTCTCTTTTAACGACCTCATTGCAGATCGCTCTGGTACGCGCTTTGCTGAAAAAGCCATGGCCAGTCAGGATTCTGCACGCAGAATGCGCAATATAATCCTGTCCGGAATTCGTGATGATGATCTCATTCCCCAGTGGTCCGACTTGCCTGAACACATGTCTGAAAGTACTTTTAAAGCCCGCTTTGGAGCCATCAATGATCCCAGATATCACAAAATCATGGATGAAATCGAGCGGCGTGTTGCTTCCCTGAAATGGTTGCATTACTGAATTTCGGCAATCCCTTTTTCAATACAAACAAAAAAACTACACCAGTCAGATCATATATCTGCTGAAAAAGATAAGACACAGCGTCTCTATATTTATACCGTGCATAACCCCGGCTCTTCCCTTTCTTGGATTTGGGGTAGGGATGATATAACATGACGCAGTTTTTACTTACCAACCAACCATGCAATCTTCCGCTCCATGATCCACCATGAGCCGAAATACAGGCAGTATCAAATGTTATCGACTTGTGAAAGCAGGCATCTCTAGTGAAAATCGTTATTCTGGGAGCAGGTCGAGTCGGATCAACCGTAGCTGAAAGTCTGGTCAGCGAATCTAATGATATAACCGTCGTCGATCAGGCAAGAAGCAGTCTCACGCCGCTGCAGGAGCGACTAGATTTACGCACGGTCATCGGCAGCGCCTCTCACCCTAACGTCATGATCCAGGCAGGCATGGAAGACGCCGACATGATGTTGGCACTTACCGGCAGTGATGAAACCAACCTGGTTGCATGCAAGCTGGCCGCCAGCCTGTTTAATACACCCACCCGGATAGCCCGCATCCGGACCACCGATTATCTGGATCACCCGGATATATTCTCGAAGGAAAATTTTTGTGTCGATTTTGCAATTTGTCCGGAACGAATCCTGACCCAATACATAGAGAAGCTGATCGAATTCCCGGGCGCATTACAAGTACTGGATTTTGCCTCTGGCAAAGTCAGCCTGGTCGCGGTAAAGGCTGTTCGCGGAGGGCCGCTGATCGGGCGTCATCTGAAAGAACTACGCCAGCATGTCCCAAATCTGGAAACTCGCGTCGCAGCAATTTTTCGCCACAACCACTCGATTATCCCCGAGGGCAGCACCATCGTCGAAGAAGGAGATGAAGTATTTTTCATCGCCTCTTCTCGTGATATTCGGGCTGTCATGAATGAATTGCGCCGCATGGATAAACCTGTCAGACGAGTGATGATTGCTGGTGGTGGCAGAATCGGCCGACGTCTGGCTGAAGTATTGCAACAGTCCCATCAGGTACGGATTATCGAACGGGATATCAAAGTATGTGAATCACTGACTCAAAGCCTGCATAACGTACTGATTCTGCATGGCGATGTTACCGACGAAGAATTATTGGAAAGTGAAAATATCAGCGAAATGGATATTTTCTGCGCGCTGACCGATAGCGAGGAAAACAATATCATGGCTGCCCTGATGGCCAAACGAAAAGGAGCACGCAAGGTAATTGCACTGATCAACCGCAGTATTTATGTGGATTTGATGCAAGGTAGCGGAATCGATATTGCCATTTCACCCGCACAGGTCACGATCGGTTCACTGCTGGCTTACGTTCGCCAGGGGGATGTAGCGGTGGTGCATAGCCTGCGGCGCGGTGCAGCAGAAGCTCTGGAGCTGGTAGCTCACGGCGATGCTAGTTCTTCTCGGATAGTTGGCCGCAAAATCGAAGAGATCAAATTACCCAGAGGAACCACCATTGGTGCCATCGTACGCGGCCTACCACCTAGGGATGTTTATCACCAAAAATTATCTGAAATAGAAGAAAATAGCGTTTCTGATCAATGGAATCAGGCTACGGTGATCATCACACATCATGATACGGTGATCGAGCAGGACGATCACGTCATTCTATTTGTCGTCAATAAAAAAATGGTGCGACAGGTTGAAAAATTGTTTCAGGTCAATGTTGGTTTTTTGTAATCGCATACTATGAAATATTTCCTGTGAATCACTTCCTTGCGGTAGCCAATATCCTGAGCAGGGTAATACTAATGTTCGGGCTGGTTTTGCTGATTCCCTGTGGCGTTGCCTACTGGATGAAAGATGGATCATTGCCTGTCTTTCTCGAAACTTTATTCATCACACTGGGATGTGGCGTAACAATATGGCTGCTGACATACCAGTTTAAACGTGAGTTGCAGATTCGGGACGGATTTCTGCTGGTTGTACTGGTCTGGCTGTCACTACCTGTGTTCGGAATGCTTCCCTTGTTCTTTTACTTTCCAGAACTCGGCGTTGCCAAGTCATATTTTGAAGCTGCTTCCGGCCTGACTTCAACCGGCGCAACAGTATTGATGGGGCTTGATGAATTTCCATACGCTATTAACCTTTGGCGCTGTCTCATGGCTTGGATAGGCGGGATGGGACTAATCGTACTGGCAGTAGCGATTCTACCCATGCTCGGTGTCGGGGGAAGGAAGCTTTTTAGTGCAGAAATCCCCGGGCCAATCAAGGAATCCCGACTGACACCCAGAATCGCGGAAACAGCCAAGCGCTTATGGCTGATCTACGCTGCTTTGACTGTTGCCTGCACAATTGCCTACTGGCTGGCTGGAATGACCACTCTCGATGCCATTGCTCACGCTCTGAGCACACTAGGCCTAGGGGGATTTTCTACCCATGATGCCAGTTACGGATACTGGGATTCTCCATTGATCGAAGCCATTGCAATACTGTTCATGCTGATTGCCGGCATCAATTTCTCAGCACACTTTGTTGCCTGGCGTGCCAGAAATTTTTCCGCTTACCGCGCTGACCCGGAAGCAAAACTGTATATCTTGATCACGCTAAGCAGCTGCATCGGCATAACCGGTTTTCTCTGGACCAAAGGTATTTACACGGACCCCCTGGTTGCTCTACGTTATGCTGCTTTCAATGTGGTCTCCGTTGCCACAACCACTGGCTACAGCAACACTGATTATGCCCTCTGGCCAATTTTCGCTCCGCTCTGGATGCTATTTCTATCCGGCTTCTGCACATCCTCAGGCTCGACTGGCGGTGGTATCAAAATGATCCGTGCGCGCATCCTGTTTCAGCAGTTCTTTCGTGAAATGATTATCATTATGCATCCACGCGCAGTTTCTCTGGTTAAAATTGGTAAAAACATTGTCGCCAATGAAATTATTTTTGCCATCCTGGCATTTTTATTCGTCTATCTGACCAGCATCGTGCTGATGACACTGGCACTTACACTGAGCGGCCTAGACGAAATTACTGCTTTCTCGGCCGCTGTTGCCTGTCTGAATAATCTAGGAGCAGGGTTAGGGAAAATTGGGCCATCTATGAACTATGCTTCATTGAATGATTTTCAAATCTGGCTGTGCAGTTTTGCCATGTTTCTGGGCAGATTGGAATTTTATACGCTGATGATTGTTTTCACCCCCGCCTTCTGGCGGAAATAAGGCTGACAGAATATTCAGACCGAATTGAAGCAACCGATAATGCGTTATTATAATAAGGAAAAATAAGCCTGTAGTTAAAAGGAAAGTTGGACAAGAACGAGCTCTGGCATACAAAATGAAAACCTTGCGAGAGACCTTGAAAACAGGGAGAAATTGTGACTGAAATGGAAAATGATCTAGCAGGTATCAAAGTGATGGTGGTTGATGACAGCAACACCATTCGTCGGAGCGCTGAAATTTTTCTTGCGCATTCAGGTTGCGAAGTAATCCTGGCTACAGATGGATTTGATGCAATGGCCAAGGTTATTGATTATCAACCAGATATCATCTTTCTGGATATTGTTATGCCACGACTGGATGGTTACCAGGCCTGCATGCTGATCAAGAAAAACCCCAGATATCAATCCGTGCCGGTTATCATGCTATCCAGCAAAAGTGGATTATTCGACAGAGCGCGCGGCAGAATGGTCGGCTCTGACGAATACCTTACCAAGCCGTTTACTAAAGAAGCACTGCTCGACACAGTCCGAAAACATACATCAAAAAATAGAGTACCGGCCTAATCCTGGATTCTAATTTTTATAGACTTATGTTACAACTGGCTTCCCCGTTTTCCATACTCTTGTCGTAATGAAGGCCAACCCGCCTCTGGCGTGGCATCCTGTCCCTGTTTCTGCTCCTGTTAATCTCCGCTGGTGGCTGATGCACCAGGAATCCCTCACTCGCCTGCTTCAGGCACACTGTGAGCATTTCCGTGTTGAACCTGTTTTTCAGACACTGGCAACGGCATGCATTGACGAACTGGAAGTCATGAATCTACGCAGACAAAATCAGGTATTGGTACGGGAAGTTTACCTGCGTTGTAATGAAACACCGGTTGTATTTGCCCATTCGATCGTTAAAAAAGAACATTTACGAGGGGCATGGCGCGGGTTAAGCCGTTTGGGTAATCGATCATTGGGCACTATGTTGTTTACCAACCCGCTAATACAGCGCACTCCTCTTGCCTTCAAGAAACTGAAACCGCACCACCCATTATTCGAGCGTGCCTGCAAACAACTGCAGATGCGCCCAATCAATCTCTGGGCAAGGCGCTCGTTATTTATCCTATTGCGGCAGCCGATACTCGTTACAGAAGTATTTCTGCCTGCAATCCACCAACTATAAATCGATAAAATACTCTATCCCGGCCGGCCCAAACAGGCTGGAATACTTTACTGACCTGGTTTTTATGGCTTTTATAATATGACTTTCAGTGAACGATTTTCTGCATACGCCAGGCTGACCCGGCTAGATAAACCAATTGGCATCCTGCTACTGTTGTGGCCAACATTGTGGGGGCTGTGGCTAGCAGCCGATGGTATGCCGGATCCAATGATTCTGGTAATCTTTGTGCTCGGCACGATCCTGATGCGCTCTGCTGGTTGTGCTATCAATGATTTTGCCGATCGAAAGATCGATCCTCATGTTTCTCGAACCCGTAACCGCCCACTGGCAACTGGCATCATCAGCTCTCGTGAAGCGCTGCTAGTTGCTGCTGGGCTAAGTTTGTGCGCCTTTTTGCTAATTCTACCGCTCAATCTCCTGACAATCCTGCTATCCGTACCCGCCCTGCTCCTTGCCATCTCCTATCCGTTTACCAAACGCTTTTTTGCCATGCCTCAAGCGTACCTCGGCATAGCATTCAGTTTTGGCATTCCCATGGCATTTGCGGCACAAACGGGAACTGTTCCACCGCTTGCGTGGCTACTGGTATTGGCCAATCTGTTCTGGGTTATTGCTTACGACACCGAATATGCACTGGTAGATCTGGCAGACGATCTAAAAATTGGCATCAAAACTTCTGCCATTACGTTTGGACGGTTTGATGTAGTGGGTATCCTGCTGTGCCACATTACCTTCCTGAGTATTCTGACTTATGCGGGAATATTGCTGCAGCGCGGTATCTGGTTTTATGGCGCCTTACTGGTGGCATTGGGCCTGGTTATCGTTCAATACACCATGATCCGCAACCGTGAACCTGCCCGTTGTTTCCAGGCATTTTTGCATAACAACCGGGTTGGAGCAGTCATATTCACGGGCATATTGCTGGATACACTGATTTGAGTTGATCAACCAATCTCACCACGAATCTGGCTCAATGCTGCGCTGCACCAACGTACTCTGTTTAATTCATTCACAAAAACTGGATCTGTTTTATGAAATATAACGATCTACGCGATTTTCTCGCACAGCTTGAGCTTCGTGGAGAATTGAAACGTATTGACATTGAAGTTTCTCCCCATCTGGAAATGACGGAAATCTGTGATCGCCTGCTTAAACAGGCCGGTCCGGCAGTGCTGTTTGAACGACCGGCTGGGCATACAATTCCAGTATTGGGTAACCTGTTTGGCACCCCGGAACGAGTGGCGCTGGGCATGGGACAGACATCCGTTTCTGCCTTGCGTGAAGTGGGAAAACTACTGGCTTACCTCAAGGAACCCGAACCTCCAAAAGGGCTACGCGATGCATGGGACAAATTGCCGATATTAAAGCAGGTGCTCAACATGCCTCCCCGTGAATTGGCCAGCGCTCCCTGCCAGGAAATAGTGTGGGATGGCGCTGATGTCGATCTGAGCAAACTACCCATTCAAACCTGCTGGCCGGGCGATGTGGCACCACTGATCACCTGGGGACTTACAGTCACACGCGGCCCGCATAAATCCAGACAAAATCTGGGAATTTATCGACAACAGGTCATTGCTCCCAACAAGGTAATTATGCGCTGGCTGGCACATCGCGGTGGCGCGCTGGATTACCGTGATTTTTGTCAGACCAATCCCGGGGAACCCTACCCTGTTGCGGTTGCGCTGGGTGCTGATCCGGCAACTATTCTCGGTGCAGTGACCCCCGTTCCCGATAGTTTAAGCGAATACCAGTTTGCCGGCTTGTTGCGTGGCGCAAAAACTGAAATAGTCAAATGTCTGACACATGATCTGCAAGTCCCCGCCAGCGCGGAAATTGTGCTGGAAGGCTATATTTACCCGAATGAAACGGCATTGGAGGGGCCCTACGGCGACCACACCGGCTATTACAACGAGCAGGAAACCTTTCCAGTGTTTACTATTGAACGGATCACCATGCGCCGCGATCCGATTTACCACTCCACCTACACTGGCAAACCACCGGATGAACCAGCCATTCTTGGCGTCGCCCTCAATGAAGTATTCGTACCATTGTTGCAAAAACAGTTTACCGAGATTACCGATTTTTACCTGCCACCAGAAGGCTGTTCTTACCGACTGGCTGTAGTCAGTATGAAAAAACAGTATCCTGGCCACGCCAAGCGTGTCATGTTCGGTATCTGGAGTTTTCTGCGCCAGTTCATGTACACCAAGTTCATCATCGTGACCGATGACGATATCAACATCCGCGACTGGAAAGAAGTCATCTGGGCGATAACCACTCGAGTTGATCCGGTACGCGACACTCTGATTGTGGAGAACACACCGATTGATTATCTCGATTTTGCCAGCCCTGTATCCGGGCTCGGCAGCAAAATGGGACTGGATGCCACTAACAAATGGCCAGGTGAAACATCCCGTGAATGGGGTCGCATCATCGAAATGGATGCGGCCGTCAAAGCCAGAGTCGATCACCTCTGGCAGCAATTGCTATTTTGACCATTCAGCCGTAGAGATGGATACCACAGCTCCCTTCACTCCCCGAAAAAAGTAGTCGGACTTCATAATCAGGTCTGCGCAAACTGTAATCTACCGAGTATGTGAATGTGCCCCATGTTTTCCATGAACATCTTGTGCACCCTGCTCGCCGGATTGCTGGACAGTACCAATTTGATAGATAGCATGACATGCGGTGCACCGTCCCAACGCCTTGCTCAATTGCTGCAACGTATGCTTGGTATCCTTCCCGGATTCTGCATCCTGTGCAATTCTGTCAAAATCCTGATGCATGGTCATACCCATCAGCATAAACTGCTCGGGCAGGATTTTATCCATATGTCCTTCCATTTTATGCGGCATTTCCACCCCAAGCGAACGAGCATGACGCGCGACAGCCGCACTGTCATCCTGCGCAAGCGCCTCTAGAATGGCACCTGTACCGGTTAGTAGCATACGCATTTCACCCAGCAGATGATTGCGCTGCATTTCATTCAAAGGTAAAATCTGGCGCTGGTCAACGCCATCGGCCATGGCAGTCGTCATAATAAAACCCAAAGCAAATATAAAAATCTTCATCAAATTGACCTCCTTATTTTTTACAGTGCTGGCTGAAAACACATCATTTTCGCCATATCACAAACATTAGTAAACACTCCAAAGAAATAAAACACACTGCTTATTGCTCCCTGTATCAATCTGGTTTATCCTTTACGGCCCGCCAAGCAAGAAAATCAAAAGGAGAAGTGACCGAGTGGCTGAAGGTGCACGCCTGGAAAGCGTGTGTACGGTAATACCGTACCGCGGGTTCGAATCCCGCCTTCTCCGCCAAAGATATAGCAATTAATACCCACCGTCAACAAACAAACCCGCACAAACACTTAATCTAGCAGCATATCTAGTCATTCATTGGCAACCTTGGTAAAACCGGGTAACATTTCAAAAAACGGGTAGAAAACCGGATATATTTTTTACCCATTTCATTTCTACCCGGTTTTACCAATGAAACTAACTGATTCAGCCATTCGAGCTGCAAAACCCAAAGAGAAGCAATA
>NZ_QRCA01000006.1:0-52484 GCF_009833115.1 Nitrosomonas sp. GH22 | reverse complement strand
TTTGCGAAACGCCACAACAGCGGCTTCTTCTTCCAGACTTAAAACAGTCGAGTGCGACTCTTTGGGGCCCATCGGTGCATCGTGGGTGAATTCCCGCTTCCGCCACTTCGCTACCGTTTTTGGATTAATCCCATGCCGCTTGGCCAGAACATTCAGACTCTCTTGACTATTTTGTATCGCTCGACGCACCGCCGCTGTCGTGCGGGCGCTTCCGTGTAATATCTGTCCCATAAATCATCCCTCCGTAGCTGGTTATATGTTACACCAGCACACCGTGGGACTAAACATCTAAGAATGGTAGTGAGGCAGTTCAGGATGGCTGGACTGGTTGGTATGAGGGTAGGCAAAAGAACATTTCTTTCAGATCTTATCTGTAGTAGTGTTTTTGTGCCGATATGATGATGGAGTAAAGTGATGGAAGTCAAATGAATAATCTGGAGGAAGTTCAGGGTATTGATGAACAGATTGCAGCGCTGCAAGCTAGGAAAAAGGAGCTGCTCGAAAATAAGCGTAAAGAGGTGCTTAAAGAAATCAAACGGGCTATTCAGATTTACGGTTTTACCGTGAATGAATTGGGCTTGTCGGGTAGCAGCAAAAAACGTCAGCCGAGGTATGCCAATCCGAATGATCCAGATCAAACCTGGGGTGGTGGCGCCAGGCCAAAGTGGTTGAAGGAATATATGGCCAGAGGCGGCAAGCTGGAAGATTGTCTGATCAAGAAAAATTGAGTGCTTCATGCATGAATTGCGGTGAAGTGGCGGATGGATAAATCTGGATCAGCTTTTCTGCCCCGCATTCTTTTTTTTAATGTGAACGGTTCCGGTATGGGGCATTTGAACCGTTGTCTCGCCTATGCTCGTCAGTTGCGTGAACAGGTTTGTCCTGTTTTCTTTTCTTTGAGTTCTGCTATTGAAATCATCGAAGAGATGGGATTCAAAGCAGATTATTTTGTTTCACACAATTGGTCTCGTGCAAGTTCGTCAGAATGGAATCGTGAGCTGTGTCTTCGCCTTGGCCTGATGCTGGAGCGTGTTCGTCCAGCAGCTGTTGTTTTTGATGGTACTTGGCCCTATCAGGGATTTATTCACGCTTGTAGAGAATACGGTAAAGCAAAAATTATCTGGTCGTATCGGGGGTTACACCAGGCCGATAAGATTAAGCCATTTTTGTATCCAGACATGTTTAGCATGATTATTCGGCCGGGCGAGGTGGGTGATGAATTCAGTTTTGAGGATGGTGATTTTGGCTGTCCACAAGTGCGTGTCCCGCCAGTTTGTGTATTAAAAGATGATGAGCTGCTGGATAAAGTGCAGGCCAGAGAAGCCATGGGGTTAAGCGAGAATGGACGCTACGCCTTATTTTCCCTGGGTGCCGGTAACATCAACGATGTTGAAGGTGTTGGGGTCGGTTTGATACAGCAGTTACAGAATGCGGGTTTTGAAGTTATTTGGGCGAATAATCCCATATCGGTTAAGGATGTTGTACTGCCGGAGGGTGTGCGGCCGGTTTCAGCATATCCTCTGGTTCGCTATTTACGCGCTTTCGATGTATTTATCGGGGCATCGGGTTATAACACGTGCTGCGAGATTGTTCAGGCTCAAGTACCTGCACTGTTGGTGCCGAATACAGATACGAAGCTGGATGATCAGAATCGGCGTGCGTATTTGGTGGCCAGGCATGCACCTATTATTGTTTCCAGGTGTGGAAACGAAAGTGAGAGGGAGGCTTCCGTTAGGGAGCTGCTGCAACTGGCAGGTATGCATATAGATCGCAAGTACTTGGTTCCAATGAATGGTGCTGCACTCGCGGCGGATACGATTCTTGCATTGGCGAATCGTTAAGATTATGTATGCGCTCATTGAAGAAACCCGGAGATTGAGACGCCAGTTGGCGGAGCTGGCTGATAACCCGGAATGGGCATTACTGGTGCGCTACGAACTATTGCCACAAAAGCCTTCCCCGGTGTGGCACCGGCGATTTAGCCAGCGAATGGGGCGATTGCTGCGCGTATCGGGATTGAGCCGTTCTTACTATCTTCGGCAGCGGTGGCGTACGGATTTGAAATATACAGGCGATTTGTCAGATGCCCGGACTTTGTTGATATGGGCCGAGGGCGCTGATCCTCAGCAAATACGCGAGTATTGCAATGGGTTTCAGCACTTGCTGACGGGGCGTGAAGATTTGTCGCCAGTATTAGTGACAGATGTAACCGATTTTGCTTTTTATTCACGCTTGGGGTGGCTGGTGGAATACCTCTCAGAACTGAGTGGTGAAGGAGCATCTTATCGGGAAAGAAAACGCCGTCACCTGGCCTGGCGGTATCGGGATGCTTTAGTAGTACCAGTAGCTGCGGGGTTATTGAATCCGCAGGAATGGCAGGAAATACTACATTTGAATTTTGGATAATGAATGCTTGGTAAAAATCGCTATCTGATGCTGACGGTGGATACGGAGGCTCTTCCCAGGCGAGCTTCGCAGGATCACGTCAAACGGTTGATGTGGGGTGAGCATGAGAATGGTACGGCAGGGATCCGTGAAATGGCGGCCATCGGTGATGAATTCGGTGCTAAACATATCTATTTCGTAGATTTGTGTGGGGCCTATTCCTATCTGGGCGAAACTCTGGAGGTGGTTCGTTGGCTGGATGCGATGGGGCAGGATGTGCAGCTGCATACGCATCCGGAATACTTGCCCAAGAGTTTCTGGGATGAGTATGGCTATGACAGCAAACCCCAGTACATGAATCAGTACCGGGATGATGCACGCGCGGAATTCGTGATACAGCATTTTGGGGGGCTGATTTTTCCAAGATTACCAGCAAGCCTGTACTGGCTCACCGGGCTGGTTCTTTTCGCTGGAATGCTCATGCAATCCGCGCCTTACACTCGGCGGGTATCCCGTTGTCCTTTAATAACTCCATGTGTGCTGTACGTGCTGGACAGTGTGTGTATAGCGTGCCGACCAATCAGCCATTTGCCTGGTCCAATGGTGTGATTGAAATTCCCATGACGGAGAAGGCCATTTTCCCCAAGGTGGGCAAGGATCAGTGGTGGGCGCGCTTGACGTACCCCGAATCCAGCTATTTTCATTTCAGCCCTTGGTGGGGGCGGTTATTGTTCAATATGTTCAGTAATAACCCGGATTTTGCTGTGTTGCTATTACATTCCTGGTCTTTATTGTATTGGGATGAAAATGGTCACGGGGTGTACAAGGATGATGCGCGCATTGAAGGGTACCGCAAACTATTGAAACGATTGAGTAAGGACTACGAAATTATCACTACGGCAGACTTTCTGGATTTGTATGCGCGTGGGATAATCACGACACCTGATGAGGTGGATTTGTCTTTAGCAGAATGGCTGCCGCCGCTATCTGTAAAAAAGAAAGCTGGTTAGGCATGACGCCAAACTTGTTGCAATCCTGTGTTGTTGAGCCCTGGTTGGCATTCAGTCGGCAAGTAACTTGTCGCTCCCTTGGTTGGCGGTTACATGCGGCGGCAGCCCGGCCGAGTTATGCAGCGGAGCAAGGTAGTCTATTGTATGTTGCTGCCAGTGCCAGGCCTTATCACATCAGCGGTTATACCACCCGTACCCACGAGGTGATGCGTGCGCTGCGTGATGTTGGTGTTCGGGTCCATGCATACACAAGGCCAGGTTATCCGTGGGATCGTAAGGATCGTCTGTGTGATGCGATGGGCAATGAGATAGTGATAGACGATATACGTTATGGCCATGCAACAACCCCCGCGAATAATCGACCCGTGCTGCTGTACGCTCTGCAAGGTGCAAAAACAGTGGTAAAACTGGCCAGGCAGCATCGGGTGGCTGTGATTCATGCTGCCTCCAATCATGTCAGTGCTTTGCCGGCATTACTGGCTGCCCGGCAATTGGGTATTCCCTTTCACTACGAAATGCGCGGATTGTGGGAGCTGACTCGTATATCACGCCAACCTGATTTTAAGGGTTCGCAGGCTTATCGGCAGGGATTGGCACTGGAGGAGCTGGTGGCCTGTCATGCGGATCAGCTTTTTGTTATTTCAGAGCAACTTGGCCACTATGTTCAGAAAAACTGGGATGTTTCACCGGAGCGAATCAGGTTGTTACCTAATTGTGTGGATCCGAAAAAATTTCAGATGGCTGATCCGGTATTGGTGGAGCCGGATACGATTGGTTATGCCGGTTCGTTGATCGGCTATGAGGGCCTGGATATCTTGCTGGAAGCCACAGCCGATCTGCTGAAACAGGGTAGAGCGATCCAGGTGCGCATCGCTGGCGATGGTGAGGCGCGCCAGGATCTGGAAGTGCTGGCGCAACGCTTGAGACTGAGACAGCAGGTGCAATTTCTTGGTCGTATGTCACCCGATAAAGTAAGGGAGATGATTGCCCGCTGTGCCTTGGTCTGTATCCCGCGCAAACCTTACGAGGTGTGTGAAATCGTGCCACCGATCAAGCTGGTGGAAGCGCTGGCCATGGGTAAACCGGTGATTGTGCCGGATTTGCCGGTATTTCGGGATGAAATGGGGGCTGATCTGACGGGTTGGTTTTTCCGATCGGGTGATGTAAAAGATTTGGCGCGAGTGATCCATGAAGCCTTGGCCCGGCCGGATCACTTGAAAAAATTGGGTGTGCGAGCGCGTGACTACGCTGTATCGCAGCGCAACTGGGAGAGATTTATGCCTCTCATTGTTGCATCGCTACCGAGGTGATTGTTGTTGAATAACTTCAGGATTGAAGCATCATGATTGGCCGTGTCATTCGCGGGATTGGTTCGCTTTATTACAATCATCCGGTGGCGCCAGAGGATGCTGAACTGGAGGGGCCTTTCGCAAAACTCAAGATTGCGCTGGTAGCAGATCATTTCACGACAGACTGTCTCTCCGTGGAATGCCGGGTGATGAGTCTGACGCCATCAAATTATCAGGAAATACTTGATACCTGGCAGCCTGATCTGGTGTTTGTAGAATCCGCCTTTCATGGTGCGAAGGGTAGCTGGCGTTATGAGTTGGCAAAGCAGCCGCGTTGGTTGCGATTGAAACAGCCACAAGCTATTTTTAAACTGGTGGAACATGCCCGTTCCCGGGGTATCCCTACGGTATTCTGGAACAAGGATGATGGTGCTTTCTTCGATGCCTTCATCCATGTGGCCAGTGCGTTTGATTTTGTGTTTACAACAGATGAAGCATGCCTTGCGCGCTATCGCCGTGCATTGCCGGCGGGGGTGCCCGTAAATGTACTGATGATGCCGTATCAGCCACGCCTCCATGCTTTCGATGGTTTTCATTTTAATCATCATACAGCGTGTTTTATGGGTAGTTATTACCGTCGTATCCTGAATGAGCGCCGCCGTTTTCTGGACATGATGTTCGGTGCAACAGAGCAAGCCGGGATGAAGATGCATATATTCGATCGTAATCATGGCCGGTTATCAAGTTTTATGGAATTCCGTTTTCCAAGGTATAAACATCTGGAGCTGCATCCTCATGTGATTCATAGTGAGACAGCCCGTGTTTATAAGAGCCATGTGATCTCGCTGAATGTGAATTCAGTAACCGATTCAGATACCATGGTGTCGCGCCGCCTGCTGGAGATTCTGGCTTGTGGTGGAATTGCAGTCACCAACCCCAGTGGATCGATTGATCGGTATTTTCGCGATTTTTGTCATGTAGTCAGTACGCTGGAACAGGCATGTGAGCTGTTTACACGTCTGCGCCATGGCCCATCGACAGATGACATGGCGCGTGCGGAAGCAGGTGCACGCTATGTACGCAAACATCATACCTGGGCGCATCGGCTGGGTGAGCTTGGCAGTGTCGTGAAGTTTTAGGATGCTGATGCTGACTGTGCTTTCCTATGCAGCCCAGGCTGTTTTCTTTCTGGTGGTGGTTTGTTTTATCTTGTATGTACTGCTGGAATTGCGCGTACTGGGGATTTCACGTCGGGTTGAGCGTCACAAACTGACGGAGCTGGTTTCCCAATTACCTGGTATGTTGGCATTGCCCGTCTGGCCACGGGTCAGCGTGCTGCTGCCTATCTACAATGAAGCAGCAGTGATAGTGCGTCTGATTGATGCAGTTTGTCGGCTGCAATATCCAACTTCCTCTCTTGAAATTCTGGTGCTGGATGATTCAACAGATAATACTTCAACGCTTGCCCAGGCACGGATTGACTATCATGCGGATTTAGGAGTTTCGATTCGTTACGTCCGGCGTGCGAGCAATGAGGGCTACAAGGCAGGCAATCTGCTCAATGGTATTCGCCAGTCATCCGGTGAGTTTTATGTAATTTTTGATGCTGATTTTATACCCCAGGAAGATTTTCTGCTCAGGACTGTTCCTTATTTTCAGGATCCACAGTTGGGGTTTTTGCAAACCGGGATCGGCTATGAAAATCGTGACGCTTCTTTTTTGACCCGCTTTCAGGCCATGGAAATGGGGCACCAGCAGTATGTTACGGTGGGTTTGAGCGAAGATGGAGACATGGCTTCTCTTTCCGGCAGTTCCTGTGTGTGGCGCAGAGCCTGTGTTGAATCCCTGGGAGGATGGAATGCATCCACAGTGACCGAGGATGTGGATTTAGGCTATCGGGCTCAGTTTGGAAACTGGAAATATGCTTATATGCGTGACGTGGTGTCAATGTCGGTGTTGCCTGAAACGACCAGTGCCTTCCGGGTTCAGCGGAAGCGCTGGGGCAGGGGATTGATTCACGGCGCTTTCAAGCACGCGCGGCAGATGTTCCGGCAACGTATGCCATTGATGCAACGTTTGCATGCGATCGCCATGATGTTTTCATCACTGTTGCTGGCATCCATTTATATATTGCTGCTGTTGTGTTTACCACTGAGTTATCTGGTTGATTTTGAAGGATTGGGAATCCATTGGGTAGCTTGGCTTTTTTTTGGTTTTGTAGCGATATGGGGGCTGAATAATGTATTTGCCGCACGTAAGGGAGCTCACATTGGGGAACAACGGGGTATTTTGCGCACTTTGTGGGAAACCTATCTTTACGTTGCTATGTTTTTGCCCATGGCGTGGTATTACTTTGCTGGTGGAATGCGTGCGTTGTTTGGAGTGCATGGTGATTTTCATCGTACGCTCAAGGGGGGAAGCAAAAAAAGTGTTATCAGACCACCCGTCCATAAAATTTTGTGGATGGGAGATGGGTTTTCATTTGGTTATTCTGCAATAACTTTGTGGGTGGCAATCCAGAAGGCAAATTACTTTCTGATTCCGATCAGCGTGACGGCTTGTCTGGGTTTTGGCATGATGCTGGTTGGTTTTTGGCAAGAAGAACGTTCAATCAAATAAATGACTGAGATTAAAAATGATACCGGGATGCCGCAGGAATTCAGGAGAACAATTAACCTGGAGCAGTGTGATAAACGGGTATTGATTACGGGAGCGACCAGTGCAATTGGCGCTGCTCTGGCACAGACCTATGCTCGCCCTGGTGTTGTTTTGTATCTGCACGGCCGCCGACAGGATCGTCTGATTCAGGTTGCAGCTGATTGCGCCGCATGTGGTGCCCAGGTGATTACGCAATCACTGGATTTGTGTGATTTGTCAGCTTTGCATGACTGGCTGAAGAATCTGGGTGCACTGGATGTGGTGATCATTAATGCTGGCATGAATACGCATGTTGGCAGCCAAGGCGAACCCGAACCTTGGGGTGAGGTGGAAGCTTTGCTAGATGTGAATCTGAAAGCTTCCATGCTGATTGCTCAATCTGTTTTGCCTGCGATGCGGGAGCGTGGTACGGGTCAGATCGCGTTCATGAGCTCCCTGGCGGGATATTTCGGGTTGCCCATGATCCCTGCCTACAGCGCCAGCAAGGCGGGCATCAAGGCTTATGGAGAAGCGTTGCGTGGCTGGTTGTCCCCCGAGGGTATTCATATCAATGTCATTATGCCCGGATATGTGGAATCCTCCATGTGCGATGCCATGCCGGGGCCTAAACCCTGGGTATGGTCACCGCAACAGGCGGCTTTGGCAATTCAGCGTGGGCTGGCGCGTGACCAGGCACGCATCAGCTTCCCGTTTCCATTGAACTGGGGTACCTGGTGGCTGGCCGTGCTGCCGGCAGCGTTATCGCACCGGATTGTACGCTGGCTGGGCTATGGTGCCTGAGTCGGAATTTATTTCGATATTAGCGGCTTTGCTGACGGGCCTGATGTTGTCGGTGGGGATAGAACAATTCATGATACCCCGTCCGCCATTGCGGCGACACTGGGCTGCCTGGGCATTACATGGCGGCTTGTGGTTATTGGCTTATGCTCTGATAGTTTTGCTGCTGGGGCGCCCCTGGTTTTCAGCGGCGGTGGTATCGGCATTCCTGCTGATGCTGGTACTGGTGAACAATGCCAAGGTTAATGCACTGTATGAGCCTTTTGTTTTCCAGGATTACGAATATTTCACTGATGCGATTCGTCACCCGCGTCTCTATATCCCGTTTCTGGGCTGGGGCAAGTTTCTCGGTTCAGCTACTGGTTTTGTTCTGGCCGTGGCTATCGGATTCTGGGGTGAATCAACCCCGGCTCAGCGATGGATGTTGTCCGGGCAATTGGGGGCAATTGTTGTAATTTTTTTTCTTGGCTTGTTGCTCTTGCTGGCGGGAAGGCAGAAGAAACTTCCGGTCAGCTTTAATCCGGAGCGGGATGTCTGTGCACTGGGTCTGCTGGCAAGTCTTTGGCGTTATGCTGAAGAGGAGCGCGCACCTTTGGCTGCGGTATCTCCTTTTGGTTTTCATGTGCACAGAAAATCCGATAATGACTTGCCGCATCTGGTAGCAGTTCAGAGCGAATCTTTCTTTGATCCGAGGTCACTTTATCCGGGAATTTTTTCTGGAATGCTTGCCGAATTTGATCGCCTTAAGGGTGATGCTATGGCCTATGGAAAATTGAAGGTTCCCGCCTGGGGAGCCAATACGGTACGTACCGAGTTTGCCTTTCTTTCCGGAATTGGCGATGACAAGCTGGGCGTTCATCGTTTTAACCCTTATCGAGCGATTGCGGCTGCCAGTGATGTGTCATCACTGGCAGCATATCTGAAATGTCTGGGTTATCGCACAATTTGTATACATCCTTATCCGGCAAGTTTTTATCGGCGCAATCGAGTGTATCCGCGCCTGGATTTTGACGAATTTATGGATATACGTACCTTTGACAGGATGCAGCGCTATGGCCCTTATATTAGCGACGCTGCCGTGACTGCAAAGATCATGGATGTGCTGACAAAGGCTCGGGAGCCGGTGTTCATTTTTGCCATCACTATGGAAAATCATGGACCACTACATCTTGAGCGCGTGGCGCCTTCCGATATCAACGAGTTGTATTCCGTGCCGCCGCCACCTGGTTGCGACGATTTGACGATCTACCTGCGCCATATACGTAACGCTGATCGAATGGTCGCCGACTTGCGCCGAGGGTTAGAACAATGCGAGCACCCGGCTAGTTTGTGTTGGTATGGCGATCATGTCCCAATCATGCCCGTTGTATATAAAATCTTCGGCAAACCTGGCCGAGATGTGGAGTACGTATGCTGGAGCAACCAGCACAAGATGCAATCCCGGCACCATAATCTTGATGCAAATGATTTGGCGGTGCATTGGCTTCGGGCAATTGACCTTATCAAATCCGATCATCACTGATCTGATAATTTTCAATTTATGTTTTTCACTGCTATCTGTAGATAAGGTGGAAGAAGCATGATTTTGACATGCCGGGATTTAAGCGTAAAATCAAGTTATTGAAGTTTAATTGTACGGGATGGACAAATTCTGAAAACAAAATTAAATGATTTGTTTATACCGGAGCAGTTGCAACAAGTTTATTCCCTGCGGTGTTTGTTAAGGCTTGCGTTCTTTGAACCAATTCTTTGTATCTGGCTGCTAGCCAATGGTTGCTGTTGTGCGCACTCTGTTTACAGAGCGCGCCTGATGCGGCCGGCGGGCGGCCACTCTTGAACCTGTGGTTCAAGATAGCAGCCTGACGGCACTCGCGGGGATCCTCTTAGTCAGAAGTTTTGATTCTCTTTAAGTTTTATCTGTAAAAGCATGCGTTTCTGGCTGATGAAATCCGAACCATCGGAAATGAGTATCGATGGATTAGCTGCGAGACCGGAACAAACCGTTGCCTGGGATGGCGTACGCAATTATCAGGCACGTAATTTCATGCGTAACCAGATGCAGGTGGGTGATCTGGTTCTTTTCTATCACTCAAGCTGCCCCGAGCCGGGGATTGCTGGTGTTGCGGAAGTTTCCCGGCTTGCCTACCCTGATGAAACACAGTTCGATCCCGTCAGTAAATATTTCGATCCGAAAGCTACACGCGAAAATCCGCGCTGGTTCAATGTTGAAATCCGGTTTGTCAGAAAAACCCGGCTGCTTTCCCTAAAAGAGTTAAGAAGCTACCCTGAACTGGCAGGGATGCGCATCCTGCAAAAGGGCAATCGGCTGTCCATTACCCCTGTTGATCCGGCGGAATGGAAGTTCATCGAGGCAAAGCTGTGAGCAGTGATGCTGCCGTATATTTGCCTGTTCCCAACATTTCTAGGCTTGCTTAAAACTACCGACGAGGTATCCCTGGCATGGAAGCATGGCTGGTTTACCTGCTGACAGGTGGAATAGTCGGTTTTCTTGCCGGGTTGCTGGGTATTGGCGGTGGCCTGGTGATGGTGCCGGTGCTGGCTTCCATTTTCATATCTTTGGGCTTCCCGGATGACCGTGTTTTGCACATGGCGCTGGGAACGACAACAGCAATTATTACCCTGACCTCAATTTCCAGTTTGCGTGCACATCATGCCCATGGTGCAGTGAACTGGTGGGTTGTGCGCTACATTTCTCCCGGAATTGTCGCTGGCGCACTGGCCGGTTCAACTTTAGCCAGCCATCTTTCAAGCCAAATATTGAGTATTATTCTCGTCTTGTTTATCAGTTTTGCAGCCACACGGATGTGGTTTAACCTCAAACCAGGAAAAAATTATACGTTGCCGGGAAAAATCGGCATGTTTGCTGCAGGCGGTGTAATTGGCGCAATATCCGGCCTGGTGTCTATCGGGGGCGGGATGCTGACGGTACCTTTTCTTGTGGCTTGTCAGATAAGGTTACATCATGCCATTGGAACGGCTGCTGCAGTCGGGTTTCCAGTAGCGTTAGCCAGTGCGGCAGGTTATGCTGCCAATGGTTTGTTGCAAAATCAGCAACTGCCGGATTATTCATTAGGATATATTTATCTGCCCGCGCTGATTATAGTGGCGCTGACGAGTATAGTAACTGCGCCGCTGGGAGCCAGAACAGCATATATTCTTCCGGCAGCATCACTCCGGAAAATTTTTGCAGGTCTGCTTTATTTGCTGGGGGTTAAACTTTTACTGGATTTCTGGAATTAACAGATTTTCAATCATCAGAAAATTTTTTCAGATTATGACTGACACTTTGTTGAAAAGCGGGCTAACGGATATTCCGGAATATTTCGAGCGGAAGATGCTGCATGATGAACTGAATGCAGATGTCTATGAGCTGGTTAATATTCCGTTGCAGCTTTCTCATCTGGTCTTGCTCTCTGATAGGCAGTGGGTGAACAGGGAGCGCGGGCTGGTTATTGAGTTGTGCAAACATTTCGATATCCGGATTCTCAATGGCGCTTTTGATCAATTAAGTGTTGAGTTGGGTGATTTTCATCTGCGCTGGGAACGGCATACAGAATACTCTACCTATACGTTCTACAGGGAAGGCCCGTTTGATGAGCCCTTTGCCCAGCCAGCCATTGCGTATGTTCCGCAGGAATGGCTGGCGAAATTACCTGGAGAATTGCTGGTTGCAACGCATATTGTGTTGGAAGATCGCAGGCGCCCCGGCCGCAGTATGAGTGAACTGGCTACCTTGTTTTCATCCAATACCGTCATCGGCTCTAAAGTCTCGGCAGGCAGCGCCAGTGTCTGGAGTGATAACCAGATCCATCCGGACGGGTTTACCCGTTTTCTGGTGCACGATGATAACTTGCGCAGTCGCCAGGTTGGCAGGCTGGTACAGCGGTTGCTGGAGATTGAAACTTATCGCATGCTTACCATCTTGCCATTGTCCATGACGCGCGAAATCATTCCTCAGTTGGAGCAATACGGAGACCAGCTGATAGAGTTGATGACGACCAACGCCACACCCAATTCGATTGAGGATGAACAGCAGTCGTTGGTGAAGCTGACTGCGCTGGCCACAGAAATCGAAAGAATATCAGCTCAATCCAGTCATCGTTTCAGTGCATCACATACCTATCACATCATCATGCAGCAGCGGATTACCGAGCTGCGTGAGGAACGAATTGAAGGCCTGCAAATGCTGTATGAATTCAGAAAGCAGCGGGTCACCTCTGCCATGAGCACCTTTGATCTGGTGCGATCTAAACTTGATACGCTGTCATTGCGTGTGGAGCGGGCCACTTCCATGCTGCGTACACGGGTGGATATTTCGATGGAATCACAGATTCGTGATTTGCTCAAATCGATGGATGCCCGGGCCTACCTGCAACTGCGGCTGCAGGAAACTGTGGAAGGACTGTCAGTGGTTGTGTTGAGCTACTATCTGCTTGGCATCACGGGATATGGTCTGCGAGCCGCCAAAGCAGCAGGATTGGATATTGACATAGAGCTGATGACCGGTATTGCGATTCCAATTGTCTTGACAATCGTGTTTTTTGCTATCCGGAGATTTCGCCGGATAGTGAGTAAAGCTACCTCAAGATCTGCTTCCAGTAGCGGAAAAAAAGGTGCCTGATGTAAAACTTACGGAAGGAGAGAAAAATGGATGATAGCAAAAGGAAATTGACGACCAGTGCCGGTGCACCGGTGCCGGATAATCAGAATGTCATGACTGCCGGGCCGCGTGGCCCGATGTTACTGCAGGATGTCTGGTTTCTGGAAAAACTTGCGCATTTTGATCGTGAAGTGATTCCCGAGCGCCGGATGCATGCCAAGGGCTCCGGTGCTTACGGCACCTTCACCGTGACACACGATATTACCCGTTACACGCAGGCAAAAATCTTTTCGCAAATCGGTAAAAAAACTGAATTGTTCGTCCGCTTTTCCACGGTGGCGGGGGAGCGTGGCGCTGCTGATGCAGAGCGGGATATTCGCGGTTTTGCCATCAAGTTCTATACTGAAGAAGGCAATTGGGATTTAGTGGGGAACAATACACCAGTATTTTTTCTGCGTGATCCGCTGAAGTTTCCGGATCTCAACCATGCCGTGAAACGGGATCCTCGTACTAATCTGCGCAGTGCACGCAATAACTGGGATTTTTGGACATTACTGCCGGAAGCTCTGCACCAGATTACCATTGTCATGAGCGATCGCGGTATTCCTGCGACGTATCGGCATATGCATGGTTTTGGCAGCCATACTTTCAGCTTCCTCAATGCCCAGCGAGAACGATACTGGGTGAAGTTTCATTTCAGAACACAGCAGGGTATCAAGAATCTGACTGATGCCGAGGCGGAAACACTGATTGGCGAGGATCGGGAAAGTCATCAGCGTGATCTGTACGAAAGCATTGAACGCGGCGAATTTCCACGCTGGACCTTATTTGTGCAAATCATGCCGGAAAGTGATGTGGCCGATCTTTCTTATAACCCGTTTGATCTGACCAAAGTCTGGCCACACAAGGATTACCCATTGATTGAGGTTGGTGTGATGGAGTTGAATCGTAATCCGGAAAATTATTTTGCCGAAGTTGAACAAGCGGCATTCAATCCGGCGAATGTCATACCAGGAATCAGTTTTTCACCAGACAAAATGTTGCAGGGACGACTGTTTTCCTATGGTGATGCGCAGCGCTATCGCTTGGGTGTCAATCATCACCAGATTCCGGTCAATGCACCACGTTGCCCTTTTCATAACTACCATCGTGATGGCACTATGCGCGTTGATGGTAATCACGACAGTACGCTGGGATATGAACCGAACAGTTATCAGGAGTGGCAGCAACAGCCCGGGTATGCAGAACCCCCTCTGGCACTAGAAGGCTCAGCCGCTCACTGGAATCATCGTGAGGATGGAGATTATTATACCCAGCCGGGTAATCTGTTCCGGCTCATGAGCCCCGCGCAACAGCAGATACTGTTCGACAATACTGCGCGTGCTATCGGTGAAGCCTCCCGTGAAAGCCAGCTCCGGCATATTATCCATTGTCTGAATGCAGATAGAGCTTATGCTGAAGGAATTGCCAGGGCGTTGGAAATTCCAATGGGTGAAGTGGGGTAGATCTGAAATAGATTTACGATTGGCGCTGCGAGGATGCTCGTGCTGCTCAATATAAATGCCACAGCCAGAGCGCCAATGCCAGTATCAGTCCGAGTAGGGCGACTGCCAGATTCACCAGAAGCCCCCATTTCGCCGTATAACCCGGCGGGAACTCATCCGGCGTAAGCGTTTGAAGGACAATTGCATACTGGCGGGCAGCATGGGCGGAGGTAATTGCACCCAGAACAATGAAAGCCAGGCCCAGCCATAACATACCTGTCAGCTGGCCTGGGCTGATAATTCCTGGTGAAATGGCGAGCGTAAGCTTGCCTGCGCGTTCCACCACGAAACCAAACGCAATCAGTGACAGGCTGGTACGGTTCCAGGCAAGTAAAGTGCGCTCAGCAGCAAATAATACTCTTGGGTCTTTCAGATTTGACATGATTTTCTCCCCGGTAGCTTGATTCTGTTACCGGTTATCACATAGCTATTCATGATGTGTATTTCGCTGATCCGGTATTCACCAGGTTCCATTCGATTGCCCGGCTGCGCCAGTGATCTTCGATTGTCTGGACAAATTCCCGGTTGACCAGTTTGGCCCGGTTTTCACACCAAAGGGGCGAATCACAGCGAATGACAATACCTTCAACTTTACCGTTACGGTAGCGGCTTTCTGCATCATTCAGTAATTGAATCAGCTGATCGAGTGTTACTTTTGTGCGTTTCAGCAATGGCACAGTAGTGAGATTCAACTGTCGAGCCAATTGATTGCGTCGTTCAACGCTCCAGAATTTTCCTGCTTCTCGATCATAAACATCAAACAGCAGGAACCAGTCCGACAGCTTGTTGTAATCGAGTGAATGCCGGGCCGCACACCATTCCCCAAACAGGATCAGTTTCGGTGTCAGAGTTTGTCTGAGAGCTTCTCCATGCTGACCAAGCCAGCTGTTCAGACGAGAAAATTGGCCGGCGAAAGGTTGTGGCAGATATTGACCTCGGTTTTGCGCGCGCAGCTCACCATGTTCATCCAGAGAAATACCCAGATTAGCACCATCCAGTTTTTCCTCAATCAGCACTTCATCCTGCAGCAGCATGGCAATTTCGGAATCGGATAACAGCTTGTCATCTCTCGGCTGGCCTTTTCCCAACCAAAGCAGGTGAGGGGTATTAGGGAAACGGAAGAATTCGGTCATGGTTATCTCCTGTTGGCCTTTTCCGCGTGTTTGGCGCGAGACCAGTCTTCAATGATAGGTTCCAGTGATAACCCCGCTTGTAGCAATGCTTGTTCCCAGTCATGCCAATCGGTATCACCGGCGAAGGCGATAGCGCTTTCTCCATAGTGCTTCATAGCTTCCAGTGCGGCGGCGACCATTTTTCGATCAGCCAGATCGTGTACCACTAAATCCAGCGGTGCTTGTAATATGGCATGGCCGTCAGCATTGTATTGAATCTCCACATTATCCACGGCCAAAGTGCTCCATTTATGGATGACAACCTGAATCCCGTAATCGTTGAATCCGAGCTTGTTGTCATATTCTTCCTTGATCTTTCCGGCTGAATCCAGCACCAGCCTTGCCGGGCTATTTTCAAATTCAACTAGCCATTGCCATACCTGGAACTGCAGTGCGGGGTCTTCCGGTGTTGTGTCGATATCTTTCGGCATAACGGGATTCACCACACTGGCAAGGATCAAGATATTGGTATCGACCACATATCGTTGCTTCACTGATTAATTTTGTTCTTGCTGGCGGGCAAGCATTAGCCGGGCTTGTTCGCGTGTTTCGCCCAGTGCGTCGCCAAAGAAGTGTTGTGGCCAATTGTTTACTCGGCCAAATTCATCCACTTTTAGTTTCCGTAATATTGCGTTATCTGCCACTCTTTCCACAAACAACATGGCAATCTGTTCTGCCGATGTTTCTTTCCGTGCAATCAGTGTTTGCATTCGACGAAACAGATGTTCTGAGTGTGTTTCCACGATGAATTGAATATGGCGTGACCGACTCAGCCTTACAAAGAATTCTGCTAGCACTGATTGTGCCAGCGGGTGCAGGTGGACTTCAGGCTCTTCCAGAATCACGGTGCTACCTGGAGGTGCAAAATAACCTGCAGTCAGCACAGGCAGGATTAGCGGGATGCCAATGCCGACATCGCGCAGATTGGCGGCAATGCCATCCTTATGCACTATAATTTCGTAACGGGACGAACGGCCAAGCTGTTTGATGGTCAGTTTTTCTGCCACTTTCATCCGTGCCAGCCAGTAAGAAATCCCATCCAGAATTTCATTCTGTTTCCCATCTTTGCTCAATGCACCGGACAGTAGGACATCGATAGTGCGATAGCCATCACTTCCAATTTGGCCGGGTGTGGTTTTGTTCCAGACGTAATCCCGTTCTGGTTTGCGCCGGAACGGGCCAAGATAGCAGATATTTTCCAGCTCACGCCGGATGACAAGGCTCAGATCTTCAGCGATAGCACCATTGCTGCCCAGTGTGGCGATCGCCTCGGCAGGAAGTGCAATGGAGCGTTCAGGTGCGAGATTCCTGTCTTTAGCGCATGGCCGGGTTTCATCAGCAATAAAGATGGCATAGTTTTCTTTTTCCCTCCGTACCGCACGAAAACGGTGCGCGCCGGTGGAGAGTGCCAGCTCTTGAATGACGGCGGCACCCACTGCAGTTTGTCGATAGCTGCAGGAAAATCGCCCTTCGTTTACCCGTGACTGTTCATATGCCTCAAAAGCAAATGTAATTGAAAATTCGCGTGGAGATTGTGTGCCACGTTTCAATACATCATCGAAGCTGCCAAAATTAAACAAATCATTAGTTTCATCGCCCCCCAGGTTGAGGTGAATCAAGCGATCCGGGGACTGCACCGTTTGCTTCAATAGCAGCAGACTCTGAATAAGTGAAGATTTTCCGGATGAATTGGTGCCCAGTAATACAGTCACCGGTTTTAGTGCGATCGTCCCGGTATCTTCCCAGGCTTTGAAATTGATTAACCTTAAAGAAGTGAACATAGATTGGATTTATTTCCTGTCGTCATATTCTGTTGATTCTATCGGATCCTGCAAAGCCTGTTTATGGTACTGTTTTTGAAGTTTATAAAACTGTCGAGTGATTCAGTAAAGTATTAGCCGGGTCTATAATGCAACAATTGAATAACAGCGTACAGGTGAATTGAAAAATGGAACGTAGAAAACTGGAATTGCCGGAAAATGGTAAAAAATTGCTGCTGCATTCCTGCTGTGCACCCTGTTCGGGTGAGGTGATGGAGGCCATCATGGCTTCCGGGATTGATTTTTCCATCTTTTTTTATAATCCAAACATCCATCCGCGCAAAGAATACGATTTACGCAAGGATGAGAATATCCGTTTTGCGGAAGAGCATAGCATCCCGTTTATCGATGTTGATTACGACAGGGATGAGTGGTTCAAGCGAGCAAAAGGTATGGAAATGGAACCGGAGCGGGGCATCCGCTGCACTATGTGTTTTGACATGCGGTTTGTACGCACAGCGCTGTATGCCTATGAAAATGGATTTGATGTTATTTCCAGTTCACTGGGTATTTCCCGCTGGAAGAATATGGAGCAGATTAACGACAGCGGCGTAAGGGCCGCTGCGCAGTATCCCGGCGTTACCTACTGGACTTATAACTGGCGCAAGCAAGGAGGCTCCGCACGCATGCTGGAAATTAGTAAACGGGAGAAATTTTACATGCAGGAATACTGTGGCTGTGCTTATTCACTGCGCGATACTAATAGCTGGCGGGAAAAAAATGGCAGGGAACGCATCCGGATTGGAGAGAAATATTATGGGAACACGGCTAAACCGGGTGAATAGATTTGTATTCTGGGCCGGGATGACGAAAGATTTCTTATGTGCTCACTCTATGTTGCTATCTCAGCAATCGTTCTTTGTAAGAACCTGTTTATGCTCTTCTGGGCGATAGCGTTAAAAGTGCCAGGTGGATAAATTGCAGGCTGGTATTGAGTTTGTGCTCGCAGCGCTTCCATAATCGCCGGCATTTTCCCAGCCATTAAAAAGTTCGTTTCATAATCCAACGCTTGGGAATGGCCGCAAAAGTGTGCAGTTCATTTCTCCTGGCGATCTGCGCCGTGATCACCTCATCACCCCAACCTTCTCACACTTCCTGAGACTTTGAACAGATTCTTAAAACAACTTAGGATAATTCAATACGGGTAACTGATAAAAACTTGTATTATTGTATTTTAATAAATACAATAAGAATCATTCTTACTATTGATTGCAAAAACTACTGCTGGTAAGTAATAGCCTATCTGCCAGACGGTTAATTTATGAGAGCGATACATTTATTTCTCTTCGCTGGCAGCAGAGGTCTGAATGGTTTTCCAGGTATTCTTCCGCATTAACAATTCTATAGCTCGCCAGCCCGTCTTGGGCAAGCCAGCCAACTTTTACCCGATATATCGGGAATATTGGCTATGAGCAATATCAATTATAGTATTCCAAGTATCGTTGCGTCCCAACTGGATTGCGCAGTGCTGTCGCGAAGTGGCGGATATTCTGCTTCGCGTGAATCTGACTCATATGGCGCAAGAGGCAACATACTCATCACCACGCCAAGGCTATTTGGTCAATCCGCATGAAATCGTACGTTGCGCCAGGAGCGGAGAGTTATATCCGTCGAAAACCACTCATCACCGGTTCCCATTTGCAACATATCGGTGTCGATGTTACAGGGCGAGACAATCATATCTGCTTTGTCTGTACCCGCCATGTGTTTAATCCCCAACATGAAACCATGTACGGCAACAACTGGTAAGCAATATTTAGACTATGAATAAGGATTTAACGTGAAGAGAGCTATTGGTAATTATGAAAATTAATTTATGCTCAGTAATCGCTGCATCTTTATTGATATTCTGGATTCAGCTGGCGGAAGCTGAAACTGAAACTGAAGCCGATCAAGCTGAGGCAGGACAAAAACTCCCCGCTGTAACGGTGACTGGCGAACGGATAGGAAGTTTCAACTCCGATTTTGTCCAGGTTGGAACATTTCGGGATATGGCACCAATCGATGTACCACAGACCAGTAATGTGATCACACGAGAAGTGCTTGACGCACAGGCCACAACCGGCATATTTGGTGCATTACGTAATACGGCGGGGGTTACACGTTCGCAATTAAACGGTTCGACTTACGACAATATTGCGATTCGCGGCATTCTTGTGGAAAACCGCAGTAATTATCGGCTCAACGGATCTTTGCCGATCATTAACCTGATTGATATCCCGATGGAGAACAAGGAGCGTGTTGAAGTACTCAAAGGCGCTTCATCACTATATTATGGTTTCGTCCCACCATCCGGTATCGTCAACCTGGTAACTAAACGCGCGAGTAAGGATCCTGTTTCAAACGTTTCGTTGATGGTGAATATGTATGGTGGCGCCAATTCGCATATTGATCTGGGGCGGCGCTTCGGCAGCGAACAACAGTTCGGGGCACGCATCAATCTTCTTGCCGGGCGCGAGGATATCGGCATCCGCAACTTTTCCGGTCACCGCGCCCTTGTTTCGGGCGCTTTTGACTGGCGGGTCACGGATAAACTTTCCCTTAAATTGGATGTAGAGCATTACCGTAAGGAGGTTTCTGAACAGGCAGCAATTCGAGCTCCTGCAGCAATCAACGGCGTCATAACCTTACCACCTGTTCCGGATGCCCGCCGCAATCTCGCTGGAAAATGGCAGAAGTATGATGCCGAGGCAACTAACCTGCTGCTTCGTGCAGATTATGCCATAAGCGACAATTGGGGATTGCTATTCGAGATCGGTAGGGCGGAAACCAGGCGGGATCGCAATTTCTCCCAGTTTCAGGATTACAATCTTGTTACCGGCGCGGGTACCTTGCGTACCTTCTTCAACCGTGGCCAAAATTGGGATAATCAGAACATTCGCACCGAAGTATTTGGACGATTTCCTGGTCAATTCATTACCCATGAGGTTTCTGTGGGGTTTACCGGCAACGAACGTAGACAGAATCCTCGCACTTCATCCACATTCGATACCGCGCAGAATCTATACAATCCCATTGATATTGCACGTCAATCTCCTACCACTCCATTTAGTGCAAACCGATCAAAAATAACGGATTTAGGCTTGTATATATCCGATCGGATCTTGATTGGTAGCAAGTTGCAAATCATGCTGGGGGCACGCGGTAGTTTCTATAAGAGTGTTGCCAAGACTACTCATTATAAGGCCGACAGGATTAATCCGTCGTTATCCTTGATGTATAAGCCCATTCCCAACGTATCAATGTACGCAAGCTATATTGAAGGCGTAGAGGAAAGCGGACAAGCGCCCGCCAATCGCGCCAATAACGGGGAAATCCTGGCGCCAGCAGTATCAAAGCAAAAGGAAGTGGGTGTCAAGGCACTTGTCGCGCAAGGTATATTGCTCCAAGTTGCATACTTTGACATCAAACGCGCTTCGACAACCGTAGATGCGGCCAATCGTTTCGTTCTTAACGGCATGGCCCAATACAGCGGCTTTGAGTTATCAGCCTCTGGCGAGGTGACGAAACAATTGTCGCTCATCGGATCCGCGCTGTTTATGGAATCGGAACAATTGAACAAAGCCAATGCCGAGACATTTGGCAAAATACCGGATAACACACCGAAACGTACTGCCAGCCTCTTCGCAGAATACCGTCCGACCAGCATACCTGGATTAGCGCTCAGCAGTGGCGTGTATTACGTAGGGAGGCGGCCCGTGAACAGTGCCAATCAGGCCTTTGTAGATGATTATGCAATACTTTCTCTGGGCGCACGTTACACGACCCGCATTGCAGGCAAGCGCGCCACGATTCAGGCAGTCGTGGATAACGTAACCAACAGTAATTATTGGAGTACTGCAGGTAACGGATTACTAGGCGTTGGCGCACCTGTTATGTTCAAAATTGCGTCTCGGGTCGAATTCTGATTGCCAGGCGCAAGAGAGTGTATTCAGGAGGCCAGACAAAATGTATCCATCGGCATCTTCTTTTGAGTAGTAGAGCCAGGAAGGCCAGGTGGATAAATTGCAGGTTGGTATTGAGTTTACGCTCACAGTTCTTCCATAATCGCCGGCATTTTTCCTGCCATTAAAAAGTTCGTTTCACAATCCAACGCCTGGGAATGGCAGGAAAAATGTGCGGTTCATTTCTCCTGGCGATCTGCACCGTGAGATCACCTCACCCAAACACAATCTGACTGCCTCAGTAAATGGTTGGGCTGTGTAGCTAGCTAGACGGCAAGCATACTTAATACGCGGGACAGTCGGGATGCTACTGGCGTCAATGCAGCAATATGTCTCGTTTGATTCCGGACATTTTATTACCCGTATGCAGCTCTTTTATATCTGATTTTTTAATGCGCACTCCAACGCACTCATGCCACCGACGTCAGGTTTTTTCCATTTGGAGAAATATGCGCAAACCATTTCCCGTTTGGGGTAGTCACCGAGAAGCACTCGCCATTGGCAGTCCGTTTTAAGCATGTACACCACTGTGTAAAATACATCGAACAGGTCAACAATGCGCGGTTTGGTGACGCAGATTGGTGACTTTGCGAACTCTTTCCAGGATCGGCTGAATGGCAGCAAATTGGATAGAGCGCCTGGATAACTTTTTCTCATAACCTGTTCAATATCTCACTGAAGGGCGCATTACGGCGTTGAAATTGAACTCAAAATGCTCACATACTTCAAGTATGCTCCGCTTTCTCGTTCAATTTTGCCTTGCACTGCATCCCTTGATCGAGATCTTGAACAGGTTCTCATGCCCCAACATGATCACTAATTTTATAAGATCACAAACAGGTTCTAAAATCTATTTTCTGCCAGAGCTGCTTTTCTGGCGCATTTTTCTATCCAGTTTCTGCATTTGCTCAGGCGTGAGCACCGCTTGCAAGTTGGTATGGGTTTCTTCCTGAATTGCCTGTAATTTCATCTTCTCCTCGTTGAACACTGCTTCAACTTTCTTTTTCTCATTGTTGAGAATAGTTTCAACCTGGGAGCGCTGCGTGTCACTGAGCCCCAGCTCTTTTGCCATACGATTGACCACTGAATGGCTGTCAGCGGGCTGTGTTGCCAATATAGTTGTGGATGATAACAAAGCCACTGAAGCGAGCGTGATGATCATGGTGTTTATGGTCATTGTGGATCCCCTTTGATGAGTCGCTCCCAGATGTTGTGCCAGGCGGCAGGCAGAATGTCAGAATAATCCGGAAATAGTGCGTGCCAGGCCATTCGTTAATTCAGGTGCGGCTTCTTCATATTCAAGATTGGCCTTGTTGGCGATGCTGACGACGCGGGTGCGATACTTGTTCATTTCGCTGACTTTGGAAGAAGTCTGTCTTTTAGAGCCTCCAACCCCCTGTTTCAGATCCTGTTGACGATCTTCGCGCACGATGATGCCATCTTCAGCACGCTCAGCGATCTCAACATCGGTGATGGCCATAAAGGTAACATCTTTTACTGCAGCCCCGGCGATGGTATCCACCAGGCCAAATGCCGCCGCGCCGGCGAGCCCACCAATCCCGGCGCCGCTCCAGCCACTAATAGCTGCGCCAGTTGCCGAGCCTACTGCAGCGCCCATTGCTGCACTGCCCAGCCCACCATAACCCGCTCTCAAAGCGGATTCGGCTGCGGTCGGGCTGGCTTTCTCAACGCTTAGCACGTTGACTTGCAACCAGTAATGCGCCGCTTTCGGGTTTTCTGTAATGCGGTAACCTTTGCTTTGTAATGAATTGATGACAGACGGGGAAATATCGAAATTGGTTTTGTCAGAAGCATTGCGAATGTTCAGGTAGACAACTTTTTGCCCTGGCTCAACTGGATCCAGAAAAATAGTGTCACTCATCTTGGTTTGCACATCCAAATCCTTTTTTGCAATGGATGTATGAACTGCAGCACAACCGCCCAATGTCAAAGAGAGAACTATGATCCCGGCCAGAGCCCGGGCTGGTTTACTGATGGAATAACCCATTTCACCTCCTGGTATTTAGTTTTAGTATTTGTGTGAAAAATTAAAGATCAAACGAATAAACTGTTTTTATATAGCTGAGATATGTGATTGCCGCTTGCATATACTTTGCAATTGAACAATTTACCAGCCGTAATAAAAGGGAAGGTAGCGATTAAGGCCGTAATAGCCGCCATAATAGGGTCGGGCGTATCCTCCAAAGTAGCTTCCGTAACCGTAATTTCCACCTGTCGTACACCCAGGTCCGACGCAAGCCGGTGTATGGCTGGGCGCGATGCTGGATTTGCCCTTTAGTGTGGCCTCTTTCAATGCGGAGGTCAGTTCTGCATCGCTGGGAACACTAAATGGCTTATTGAGAATTTCAGTGTTGAATTGTCGTTGAATTTCACTGATGTCCTGCGCCCATCCTGCAGTACTGCTGGTCAAGAGAAACAGCAATCCCGCGTAAACAGCAAAATTTGATCGTCTTGTGCCCACTCTGCTATCTCCTTACATAAAGTTGTCCTTAAAACGGAACCTGTTTCAGGTTCTTAAACGATTCTGACTTTCTGGCATATCGAATATGGATTTTTCAAGTACGAATTATGCAGTTGTTGTTGCTTGATCAGTGGTTTTTTTAGTTCTCAACGACGAGCTGATGTGAGAGAGGCAGAGTTGAGAATTACCTGTTTTTCTGGGGTAAATAATCTATTTACGAATTTTCATCCGGTTCCGGATCTTCAGCCCGGCGTACGTCGGGTTGTGTTGTTACCGGATTTGTCGGGTTGATGATATTTCCGGGAACTTTGGGAGTGGTACAAACCACATCTTCATTCTGTCCTCGATGACGCAGGGCATGATCCATCAAGACGATAGCCAGCATCGCTTCCACGATAGGTGTTGCCCGGATGCCGACGCAGGGGTCGTGTCTGCCGTGGGTTTCAACAATCACGGGATTGCCGGCCTTGTCGATAGAACGTCGCCCGAGCCGGATGCTCGAGGTGGGCTTGATCGCTACGCTGACGGTAATCGGCTGGCTGCTGGAAATACCTCCCAGAATTCCACCGGCATTGTTGCTCAGAAATCCTTCGGGTGTGATTTCATCCGAGTGTTCTGTTCCTTTTTGCGTCACACTATTGAATCCTGCACCGATTTCTACCCCCTTGGCTGCGTTGATACTCATCATGGCGTAAGCAATATCAGCATCCAGCCGGTCGTAAACCGGTTCACCCCAGCCAACGGGCACACCTTCCGCTATTACATTGATCCGGGCACCCGCTGAATCGCCTGATTTGCGCAAGGCATCCATAAATGCTTCCAGTTTGGGAACGTAGTCATCATCCGCGACAAAAAAAGGATTCTGGTTGATGACTTCCCAGTTTTTAAAGGGAATGGCGATTGGGCCAAGCTGCGCCATATAGCCCCGAATGACAATGCCATAGCGTTCATGCAGCCATTTTTTGGCAATAGCGCCAGCTGCTACCCGCACAGCCGTTTCCCGTGCGGATGAACGACCGCCACCACGATAATCGCGAATGCCGTATTTTTGCCAGTAGGTGTAATCTGCATGGCCAGGACGGAACACATCCATGATCTTACTGTAATCCTTGCTGCGCTGATCTTCATTACGAATCAGCAGAGCAATTGGTGTCCCCGTTGTGATGTTGTCAAATACGCCCGAGAGTATTTCCACCCGATCTCCCTCATGCCGTTGGGTGACATGTCGGGAAGTGCCAGGTTTGCGTCGATCGAGCTCCAGCTGAATATCCATGGCAGATAACACTAGCCCCGGGGGGCATCCGTCCACGATACAGCCGATCGCCGGGCCGTGGGATTCACCAAATGAAGTGACGCAAAACAGCTTTCCGATGGTATTGCCAGACATTACAGATCCTTGGTTAAACGAGGAAATCATGGAGTCTAACACAAGCCAAAACGGAGAGATGGGATGACAATTGAGTGGTGGCGTGGTATCAGCGTGCTAATTTGAATGTGTGAAGGTAGAATTGCCCGAAAAGGCCGATTGACGAATATCAGCATCACATATTGGGAGAGGATATGGACTTTGCACAAGTCAAGGATTATCTGGTTAATTTACAGAATAATATTGTGGCCGGATTGGAGCAGGCTGATGGTGGTTCATTTCGTCGCGATTCATGGGATCGCCCGGAAGGTGGGGGAGGAACCAGTTGTGTGATCGAAGAAGGCAATGTATTGGAGCGCGGTGGTGTCAATTTTTCCCATGTATATGGGAAAGGTTTGCCTGCCTCGGCTACAGCAGCCCGGCCAGAACTTGCAGGCAGGGCGTTTGAAGCAGCAGGGGTTTCACTGGTGCTGCATCCGCGCAATCCCTATGCACCGACTGTTCACATGAATGTCCGTTTTTTTGCCGCCATCAAAGAAGGAGCCGAACCAGTCTGGTGGTTTGGCGGGGGTATGGATCTTACGCCTTACTATGGTTTCGAAGAGGATGCTATTCATTTCCATCAGATCTGCAAGCATGCACTTCAGCCTTCGGGTAGTGAATATTACCCACGTTTCAAGAAATGGTGTGATGAATACTTTTACCTGAAACACCGCAAAGAGCCGCGTGGAATAGGTGGTGTATTTTTTGACGACCTCAACCAGCCGGATTTTGTCACCTGTTTCAACCTGACCAAAAGTGTAGGGGATCAGTTTCTGGCGGCGTATGTCCCCATCCTGCAAAAACGCTGCAATCTTCCTTATGGCGAACGTGAACGGGATTTTCAAGCCTATCGCCGCGGTCGTTATGTGGAATTTAACCTGGTATGGGATCGCGGAACGCTGTTTGGCCTACAGTCAGGGGGGCGTACCGAATCTATCCTGATGTCACTGCCGCCTATCGTCAAATGGCGTTACGATTGGTCACCCGCAGCGGGTAGCCCGGAAGCAAAGCTCTATACTGATTTCCTGATTGGCAAGGACTGGCTGCCGCTTGATTGATGAGACAACTTCAAAAATAGCAGATCTGAGTACAAGCTGGATTTGTTATTGATGTGCGCTTGGCACGAGCGCACTCTTTGAATCTCCTCGGACGGTTAGGCTGTTTGGGAGAGAAATTTCTGTTCAGCTTGTTGTCAGCAACAGGCTGATTGTGTTTGCTGTCTGTTATCACCTGTTCAGTCCCGGATAATTGCATAGACAAAATTTGTTATCCGCTGCTCATGGCGCGAACTGTCATGAGAGCGCTGATAGAATCCATCAAGCTAGCCGGGAGAACCATGAAATGATAATAGCTTTACATATATGCTCGTGCTACATCAGCGATACGGGCTGAAATTGCCGCAAGCGTTGATTCTGCTGTGGTGCTGGCGCAACGCTGCGGTCTCACCTTGTCTTAATATCCCAAGCTAGAGTATAGTTCGACCTGCTAACATTTCATCCAGGCAGGAGAGTGCGCTGTGTCTGAATAAAACACAGCGTCACCGAAGGCGTAACCCCCCGGAATCGCTCAGGTGTGGCTGTGTAAAGCTTGAATAACTGCTTGTGATCGGCAATCTGGAGAGCGCTGAAACAATTTCAGCCACCGAAGGGGCATGCGGAAAGTTATCCGTAAAACTCTCAGGTAAAAGGACAGAGGGGGTAGTTGATATCTGTTGGCCGCTGCGATCATGAGTAGTATTGCGTGGATGCAGAAATAGCACAGATAAAACTTTCCTTTTACTTTTGAGAGAGAATAAATGCTGAAGACAACCCCTCTGAATGCGGCACACCGTGGCATGCACGCAAAAATGGTGGATTTTGGTGGTTGGGATATGCCCTTACACTATGGTTCCCAGTTGGATGAGCATCATGCTGTCAGACGTGATGCCGGCATGTTTGATGTCTCCCATATGCTGACAGTCGATCTTCACGGCGAAAATGTTCGTCAATTTCTGCGAGGATTGGTAGCAAATAATATCGATAAGCTTACCGTTCCTGGTAAGGCGCTCTATACCTGTATGTTGAATCCTGCTGGTGGGATTATCGATGATCTGATCATTTATTTCCTGTCCGAATCCTGGTTTCGTCTGGTGGTGAATGCCGGTACGGCGGATAAGGATATTGACTGGATTACCTTGCAATCCAGTCAACATGCACCTGATTTAACCATCACTCCACGTCGTGACCTTGCCATGATCGCTGTGCAAGGGCCGAATGCTCGTGCAAAAGTATGGGCTGTTATTCCAGATTCCAAAGCAGCTTCAGAAGACCTGAAGCCATTCCAGTCAGTAGCATTTGGCAACTATTTCATTGCGCGTACCGGCTATACCGGTGAGGATGGCTTTGAAATTACATTACCAGCCGATGAGGCTGCAGCTTTTTGGCAAAAGCTGCATGCGGCGGGTGTGGCCCCGGCTGGCCTGGGTTCACGCGACACCCTGCGTCTGGAAGCAGGTATGAATCTTTATGGTCAGGATATGGACGAAACCGCCAATCCGCTCGAATCCGGATTGGCGTGGACCGTAGACCTAAAAAGCGAGCGGGATTTTATTGGCAAACAGGCCTTGCTTGAAAAGCCGGTTAATCAACAATTGGTAGGACTGGTTCTGCTGGATAAGGGCGTATTACGCAACCATCAAAAAATTATTACACAGCATGAGGGTATCGCTGGTGAGGGAGAAATCACCAGTGGTGGATTTTCGCCCACTTTAAATCAGTCGATTGCACTGGCTCGTATTCCGGTGGGAATCGCTGCAGGAGAGCAGGTACATGTTGTCGTGCGGGATAAACAGCTTGCGGCAAGGGTTGTTAAATACCCGTTTGTACGCAATGGCCAGGCACTGATCTGATTTTTGTAAAAGTATCAGCAGATAAAGCATTTTGAATTTTTAAACCTAAATTTAGGGGAGTGACGGATAAATGAGCGTTCCAGCAGAGCTGAAATATGCAAAATCACACGAATGGATCAAGTTGGAGGCAGATGGTACGGTAACAGTAGGTATCACTCAACATGCCCAGGAATTACTGGGAGATATGGTGTTCGTTGAATTGCCCAAGGTAGGGCGCATCCTGGCGCAGCAGGAAGATTGTGCGGTAGTGGAATCTGTCAAGGCGGCTTCAGATATTTATGCTCCACTCAGCGGAGAAGTTATTGCTATCAATGCTGAGGTGGAATCATCCCCGGAAAAAATAAATGAAGATAGTTATTCAGCCTGGTTGTTTAAACTGAAGCCGGCCAATACGGCTGAAATTGATGGATTACTTGATGCCAACGGATATGAAAAGCTGCTGGAAAGTGATGCACATTAACAGGATGGTGAGAAACATTGATGAAGATGCCGTCGGAGCAAGGCAAAACAGGCAAAAAAGCGCAGTTTATGTATGCGGTAAATGAGCTTTGAGCCTGTTGTTAACACAACGATGGCAACGCAGAAGTTTTTCACCGCTTTGTTAAAGCTGTTTGCAGTAAATAGACAAGCAGACATAACCTTTAAGTTTTTTGGATAATACAGTTAATCATGCCATTTATTCCCCATACAGAAGAAGATGTAACAGAAATGCTTGCCAGCATTGGCGCTACATCTATCGATGAATTATTCGACGAAATTCCCGCCGAGCTAAAAAACGGGAAATTAACCCAGGTACCGACTGGCATGAGCGAAATGGAAATTTCGCGCCTCATGTACGAACGTGCGCAGAAAGATGGGTTCTATCTCAGCTTTATCGGCGCAGGTGCTTATGAACATCATATTCCAGCAGCAGTCTGGCAAATAACAACCCGGGGAGAATTTTATTCTTCCTACACACCTTATCAGGCAGAGGCCAGCCAGGGGACATTGCAATTGTTGTACGAATACCAGACTATGATGGCGTCGTTGGCCGGAATGGATGTGTCCAATGCCAGTTTGTATGATGGGGCATCTGCTCTGGCCGAGGCTGCTCTGATGGCTGTGCGCCAGCACAAATCATCCAGACGTATTCTGGTTCCGCAGACTGTGCACCCAATTTATCGCAGTGTGGTTCGTACCATTGTCAGAAATCAGGCGATCGAGGTGGTTGAGGTTCCATACGATCCTGCCACTGGGCAGGTGTCCATTGATCAGCTTGACCAGTTTGCACAGGAAGAATTTGCTGCGCTGATTATTCCTCAACCCAATTTTTTTGGTGTGCTCGAACAGGTCGATACGCTGGCTGATTGGGCACACGACAAGCAATCTCTGGCTATTGCAGTGGTTAACCCGACTGCACTTGCCATGTTGAAACCACCAGGAGAATGGGGGCGTCAGGGAGCAGATATCGCTGTCGGAGAAGGACAACCTCTGGGAATTCCACTTTCCAGTGGCGGGCCATACTTTGGCTTCATGGCCTGCAAACAAGAACTGGTTCGGCAAATGCCGGGGCGGATCATTGGACGGACTACCGATCTGGAAGGCAAAGAAGGTTTTGCCTTGACATTGCAGGCAAGGGAGCAACATATCCGTCGTTCGAAAGCAACTTCCAATATTTGTACCAATCAGGGATTGATGGTAACAGCAGCGACAATTTACATGTCGTTACTGGGGCCTGAAGGATTGTATCGGGTTGCCGCCCAATCTCATGCAAACACTTTGGCGCTGGTGGAACAACTGGAAACACTTCCCGGCGTGAAGAAAGCATTCCACAGCCCGTTCTTTCACGAAGCAGTGCTTCAGCTATCTGTTCCGGCTGATGAAGTCTTGAACAAGCTCAAAGCGCAAGGCGTACTTGGAGGTGTACTACTTGAGAATTACTACCCGGATCTGAAGAACACGCTACTGGTCTGCGCAACAGAAACCAAAATAGCAGAAGATCTGGATAAATATACTGAAATGTTGCGGCAGATACTGAAAGCCTGAAATCAGGAGTAAACCGGAAGAGAGCCGCGTTACTTGTTCTGTATTGAATCAATCTCACCAACCTAAGATAAAACATGCTGATATTTGAACATTCCCGCAAAAATCGCCTGAATTATTCCCAGGCTCCGGCAACCCGGCCAGCCAAGAACAATATTCCGGATAATCTGAAGCGCAAATCGGCTCCCTTGTTGCCTGAGGTTTCCGAAATGGATACGGTGCGTCACTATACTCGGCTATCCCAGAAAAATTTCTCGATAGATACGGAGTTTTACCCACTTGGTTCCTGCACCATGAAATACAACCCGCGTGCCTGTAATGCACTGGCCATGTTGCCACAATTTTTATCACGCCACCCGCTGGCGCCAGAAGATACGGGTCAAGGCTTCTTGGCTTGTATGTATGAGCTGCAGGAAATCCTGAAAGACGTTACGGGTATGTCTGCGGTTAGCCTGACTTCCATGGCGGGTGCACAGGGCGAACTGATCGGTATTACGATGATTCGTGCCTATCATGAAGCGCGTGGAGATACCGAGCGCACCGAGATCATCATCCCGGATGCTGCGCATGGTACCAACCCGGCGACCGCTGTCATGTGCGGTTATAAGGTGATCGAGATTCCTACGGATCGCGATGGTGACGTGGATATGGAAGCCTTGAAAGCGGCAGTTAGTCCCAGAACAGCTGGTTTAATGCTGACTAACCCTTCCACTCTGGGCGTATTCGAGAAAAAAGTGGCAGAAATGAGCCGAGTCGTGCATGAGGCCGGTGGTTTGCTGTACTACGATGGGGCCAATCTTAATGCAGTACTGGGTAAAGTCAAACCGGGTGACATGGGATTTGATGTGATCCACATGAATCTGCATAAAACTTTCTCGACCCCTCATGGCGGTGGTGGGCCGGGTGCGGCTCCGGTAGGCGTGGCAGACTGTTTGTTGCCTTATTTGCCGATCCCTATCGTGGCGCATGAACAGGGTGTTTATCGCTGGTTGACGGAGAAAGATCGTCCTCAATCTATCGGACGCTTATCCGCGCACATGGGTAATGCAGGAGTACTGTTGCGTGCTTACATCTATGTCAGATTGCTGGGTGCAGAAGGAATGTTCCGGATTGCAGAATATGCAACACTCAATGCTAATTATCTGCTGGCCGAGTTACGCAAACTGGGCTTTGAGATTGCCTATCCCAGCCGGCGAGCCAGTCACGAATTCATTGTCACTATGAAGGAAATCAAGGATAAAACCGGAGTGACTGCAATGCACCTGGCCAAGCGCCTGCTGGACAAGGGTTTTCACGCGCCAACCGTCTATTTTCCGCTGCTGGTGCCGGAATGTTTGCTGATCGAGCCGGCTGAAACCGAATCCAAAGAAACGCTGGATCGCTTTGTTGTTGCGATGAAGGAGATTCTGGATGAGATAGACACGCAACCGGAAATGGTCAAGACGGCGCCTCATAACATGCCGTTGCGGAAAATAGATGATGTCAAGGCTGCTCGTGAACTTGATCTGGTATGGAATCCAGCGGGCTGATTCACCTCATGCACACGATATTTGAGCTGATATGCATACACTGATCTGTGGCTCCATCGCCTATGACACAATCATGGTGTTTGAAGACCGTTTCAAACGCCATATTCTTCCGGACAAAATCCATGTTTTGAATGTAGCATTCCTGGTGCCCGAGATGCGTCGGGAGTTTGGCGGATGTGCGACAAACATTGCCTATAACCTGCAGATGCTGGATGGCAAAATGCTGATCATGGCAACGGTTGGAGATGATTTTCAACCCTACGCCTACAGGCTGGAAAAGCTTGGATTGGCGCAAACCCATATCCGCCAGGTGCAGGATACTTTTACAGCGCAGGCGTTCATTACCACTGACCTGGATGATAATCAGATTACGGCCTTTCATCCGGGAGCAATGAATTTTTCACACCGGAACAGTGTGAAGGACGCTGCGGATATAAGTCTGGGTATTGTCGCTCCGGATGGCCGAGAAGGAATGTTGACTCATGCCCGAGAGTTTCATGAGGCTGGTATTCCATTCATGTTTGATCCCGGCCAGGGGATGCCGATGTTCAATGGAGATGAGTTGCTCGATTTCATTGAAAAGGCGGATTACATTGCGGTTAATGATTATGAAGCTCAGCTGCTGCAATCACTTACTGGTTATACATTGAATAAGCTGGCTACCCGGGTCAACGCACTTATCGAGACAAAAGGAGCAGAAGGCTCGGTGATTTATGCGCAGGGCAAGCAATTCCAGATACCGGCTGTTCGACCGGAAAAAGTGGTTGATCCAACGGGCTGTGGGGATGCCTATCGCGCCGGGCTGCTCTACGGCATTGCTCAGGGCATGGATTGGCAGGAAACCGGGCAACTTGCCTCACTCATGGGCACGCTGAAAATCGCTTATCGTGGCGGCCAGAATCATCGTTATGAGCGGGATGAGATCGGTCAGCGCTATTTTGAATCTTTTGGCAGTCGTATATTTTAGTGGCCTGCCCAAGGCTGAAAAATACATTTATCAACCTGGTTCTTCCCTGATCACTTTGACTTGCTGTTCGCCATGGCCGTAACCAGGGTAAACAAGCTGGTCAAAAGCATCCGGTTTATCAGGTTGATGTTGCATATTGCTTCCGGATTACTGCAATCGCTATTGCTTCCGTATACCAGTACAGCCCGGCAGAATCACATGATCTGTAAATGGGCACAGAAATTTCTTCATATCCTTAATGTGAAGTTGTCTTCCGGTGGTTCTCTGCCTGCCTGCAATCAGCAAGGGGTGCTCTTTGTGGCGAATCACACCTCGTGGCTGGATATCATCGTTATTCTGGCTTTGTATCCTGTGCGCTTCGTTGCAAAGGCAGAAATCAGCACCTGGCCAGTGCTGGGCTGGTTATGCCGGAGTGCCGGGACACTGTTTATTGAACGTAAAAAACGGGGGGATACGTTACGGGTCAATCAGAAAATAGACGGTATGCTGAAGGCTGGATGCTCTGTGGCTATATTTCCTGAAGGTGCGACCTGTAACGGCGATGTGCTCCTGCACTTTCACGCCTCCTTGTTGCAGCCAGTTGTAACAGCAAAAGCACTGCTTTGTCCGATTGCGATTCGTTACAGCAACCGCGATGGTTCGCGGAATACAAGTGTGGTCTATGTTACCGTAACGATATTGCAATCTCTGATGTTGATATTGAATGAACCGGAAATTCAGGCAGAATTAAATTTCATGAGCCCCATTCCCGGAGATGATAAAAACCGCCGCGAACTTGCACGTCTGGCGGAAAAGGCCATTGCTCAAGCGTTATCACTGAAGATTATGCACACGGTACCTGAAATACCTTCCTGTCTTCCAGTCGAATAGCTGTCAGGCAGCCTTGCCAGACGCATCCCGTATCCAGAGCAATCAGATTGGGCGTCAGATGTAATCCCAGCGCAGACCAATGCCCAAATACAATCGTTGCATCTTTGCTGGCACGCCAGGGAATCTCGAACCAGGGCAGCAATCCCTGGGGAATAGCGGACAATCCTTCCTTGTAGGAAAAATTCATTCTGCCTTTGGGTGAACAGACGCGCATGCGTGTCATAGCGTTAATGATGACTCGCCAGCGGCTTTCTCCCCGTAATGTATCCTGCCAGCAATCAGGTGCATTGCCATACATTGATTGAGAAAACATTTGAAATTGATCACTGTGGATGATTGCTTCAACCTCTTGTGCCAGCATCGCCGCTTGTTCAGTGTGCCAGGCGGGTAATAGCCCGGCATGGACTAGGGCGTATTCATCTTCGTGATAGAACAATCGCTGGCACTTCAGCCAGTCAAGCAGAACTTTGCTATCCTGAGCATCCAGAAGTGGTTGCAAGGTGTCCCCGTGTTTCAGTTGGGCAGAACCGGCAGCGACTGCCAAAAGATGAAGATCATGGTTGCCGAGTACCATTGTGACGGTATCTCCCAGTGCCATCAAAGTACGCAATAATGAGAGGGAGTCAGGGCCGCGGTTAACGATATCGCCCACCAGCCACAACCTATCCCGCGTGGAATTGAAGCCAGTCAGGTCAAGCAGGTCAAGAAAATGTCGGTGACAGCCTTGTAGGTCACCAATTGCATAAGTTGCCATTAAGATCAGGAAAATATAGATTAATTAGCAGTGCTGTATTGTACTTGATTAAAATTAAGCTAAATTTTTCCACCTGCGCCTTTAAACTTCTCTACAAACGCCGCAATTTTCTGAAACACGCTTTGCTTTTTACTCGGGTATTCAGTCCTATTTTAAGAAGACAATTGCCAGTTGCCATTTTGCAAATTAATATGCTTAAAGGCGAGTTTTTGGTTGCCGCATGTTTTCCGTCATAGATTGAATGATCACGTAAAAAGCCGGAATTAAAATTGTTCCAATGATTGCTGAAACCAGCATTCCTCCAAAAACAACGGTTCCAAGTGATTGACGACTTGCTGCGCCTGCGCCTGATGCGACGACTAATGGGAGCACACCGAGAATGAAGGAAATCGCAGTCATCATGACTGCTCTAAAACGGAGTTGGGCGGATTTGATGGCTGCTTCAACTATCGACAACCCACTCTCTCTTTGCACTTTAGCAAATTCGACGATAAGGATTGCGTTTTTTGAAGCCATACCGACCAACATGACGAGACCAATCTGGGCGTAAATATCCAAAACATTCCCCATCCCCCACATCATAATGAGCGCGCCTGCCAAGGCGATTGGAACGGAAAGTATGACTCCCCAAGGGATAGACCAGCTTTCATATTGGGCTACTAAAAACAAGAAAACAAATATTAAAGCCAGGCCAAATATGATGGGTAATTGAGAGCCTGTCTGAACTTCTTGAAATGACATACCAGACCATTCAAACTCTGTTCCATCTGGAAGCACTCGCTTTGCAAGTTGTTCCATTGCGGATATGCCCTGCCCGGAACTTAATCCAGGGGCAGGGCTTCCATTGATTTGTGCGGAACGATACATATTAAAACGTGTGAGGCTATCAGAACCCAACATCGAGGATGTTTTTGTTAATGTCCGAAGAGGAACCATAATGCCTTCTGAACTTCGTACATAGATTTTCCCAATATCATCAGCATTGTCCCGATAAGGTGCTTCGGCCTGTAGGATTACCCGATAAACCCGACCAAACTTACTAAAATCGTTGACATAGAGAGAGCCCAGTTGTGTCTGTAAGCTTGAAAATATCTCTCGCACGGGGATGCCCAGCGCTTTTGCTTGCAGGCGGTCTATTTCCAGTTTTATCTGTGGAACATCCGCGCGAAACGTACTGTACACATTTTGCAAATGAGCATCTTGATTGGCTTCCATTAAAAAGCCACGCATTGCTGCAGAAAGATCTTGAGGGTCGCCGCCTCTTTTATCCTGGAGTTGAAATTCAAACCCCCCGGTACTGCCTAACCCACTGATAGGTGGGGGAGTGAAGGCGATCAAATTGGCACCGGGAATTTGTGCCATCATGCCCCATATTTGTGCAATAAGTGCATCACTGGATAACTCGGGTGATGTGCGTTCATCCCAAGGCTTGAGAATACTGATCACCATTCCTGAGTTTGATTTGACACCACTCAGCAATCCAATCCCTGCTAAAGAAACGATATCCTCTACGCCTGGAAGGTTGGAGAGTAACGCATCGACTTGTTTAACCACGTTGTCGGTTCTGTTCAAAGAAGCGCCATCAGGCAGCTGAATGTCGACAAAAATAATGCCCTGATCTTCCTGAGGAATAAATCCTGTTGGCGTGTTTTTGAATACCCAATATGCACCGCCTGTAATGATTAGTAAAAGTAGTGCTGTCAGTACTAATCGCCTTACAACAATTTTTACGCAAAATAGATAACCTTCGGAGACTTTTCCAAAAATCTTTTCAAACCAACGTAGCGCAAACCACGGACGTGCCTGTTGCTTTCTAAGCATCATGGCGCATAAAGCGGGACTCAAGGTTAAAGCTGTGAGCGATGAAATAGAAACCGCTATGGCAATTGTTACAGAAAACTGCCGATAGAGCTGGCCTGAAATACCTTCTAGAAAAGCGATTGGCACGAATACCGCTAATAAAACCAATGTAGTGGCAATAACAGGACCAGTGACTTCGGTCATTGTTTTTTTGGTTGCATCCCCGGGGGGTAATCCTTCCTGTAGATGACGCTGGACATTTTCTACCACTACAATTGCATCATCTACGACGATACCAATCGCCAACACCAATGCAAACAATGACAAAGTGTTGATGGAATAACCCATCACCAGCAAAACAGCAAAGGTTCCGATCAGTGATACAGGAATTGCCAGTGCTGAGATCAAGGTGGCACGCCAGTCTTGAATAAAAGCGTAAACCACCAATATGACTAAACTCAAAGCAATAAACAGCGTTTGAACGAGCTCTGTCAAAGAGTTATTGATAAATCGAGTGGAATCGTAAGGCAAGGCATACTCAACATCTTCAGGGAATCGTTCTGCCAGCTGTTTCAGAGTCGTCTCGATACCCTGTGCAACTTCCAGTGCGTTGGCTTCTGGCAGCTGATATACAGCGAAATTAACAGCTGGGGATCCATTCAAACGAGAAAGAACATTAAACGTTTGGGAGCCCAGCTCTACGCGTGCGATGTCTTCCATTTTTACAGTAGAGCCATCTGCTTGTGCCCGGATAATAATATCTTGAAATTCTGATACTTCAGAAAGCCGTCCTTTGGCTTGAATGGTGTATTGGAATTGTTGATCGGGAGCCAAGGGTGGTTGCCCAACTTGCCCGGCTGCAGCTTGTATATTTTGATCGCGGATAGCAGCGGTCACATCTTCAGTGGTGATGGCTAAATCCACCATTTTGTCTGGATTTAGCCAAATCCGGATCGAATAATCTTGGGCGCCAAAAATAGAAACCTGGCTGACACCTGGGACCCTGGAAAGTACATCGTTTACATTTAAACTGATGAAATTGCTAAGAAACAATTGATCGTAGGTTCCATTTGGCGATGTAAAAGATACCATTTGTAAAAATTCAGGAGATTGCTTTCGTACTGTAATTCCTGAGCGAGTGACATCCTCGGGCAATCTTGGCGTGGCCAGAGACAATCGGTTCTGGACATTTACCATTGCCATATCAACGTCAGTTCCGATTTCAAAGGTTATGTCTAGCGTGTATGTCCCATTATTGGCACTTTCTGAAGACATATAAAGCATGCCCTCGACACCATTAACTACAGATTCAATTGGTGCAGCAACGGTTTCTTCTACAACTTGGGCATTCGCGCCTGGGTATGAGGCACTGACTTGTATTTGCGGTGGTGTGATTTGGGGAAATAGAGAAACAGGCAGTTTTAACAGGGATATCAGGCCAGCAAGTACAATGACAATAGAAATGACGAAAGCGAAGCGGGGACGCTCGATAAAAAAATTACTAAACACTGGTTATTTCTCGATCGGTTGAGAAGGAACCGCTATGGTAGTTTGTACAGTAATGCCGGGGCGAACCTTTTGCGCACCCTCAGATATCACTAATTCGCCCACCTGCAAACCTCGCTTAATGATCCAATTTACGCCGATTTTGTCACCGACTGTCACTGAGCGTTTTTGCACGCGGTTGTCAGCATCAACAACCAGCACATATTTCCCACTTTGATCTTCCTGCATAGCCGACTGGGGAATAACATGTTCTTCCTCTACATCATCTCGTCTTACCAAAACTTTAACAAATTGTCCCGGCATCAGTAAGCGGCGGCTTTGTGGCGTATTTGTCTGACCGAGTAATTCTTTTGTATCGGGGTTTGGGAAAATTGCTCGAATCGTGATAGTTCCAGTCTTTTCATCCACGATGGGGCTGATAAAATCCGATTTTCCTTCAAAAGGATAAATGGTTCCATTGGCAAGTTGAATTTTAGGAACAAATATAGTCGACTCTCCCTTCTCCAGCTGGTTTTGAAGCTCGGTAAGGAAATCAACTTCGCTCACCGTAAAAAGTACATACAGGGGGTCGATTAGCACAATTGTTGCTAAAATGCCGGAGTTTGGTGAGACAAGGTTTCCCGTGCTGATAGAATTACGACCGATGCGCCCATTGATCGGAGAACGTATTTCAGTGTAACTGAGATTCAATTTAGCTCGGTCCAACATGGCCTGGGCACTGGTTAACAGCGCTTGTGCGCTAAGAAAATCACTGCTGGCTTTATCAAGGTCCATTTGTGACACTCCGCCTTGGCGCACCGTTTTTAATCGTTGCAAATAAGATTTAGCATTCTGTAGAGTAGCTTTAGCTTCGGCTACTTTCGCTTGTGCAGCCTTAACTTCGATTTGATAAGGCGCTTGCTCTATCACGTATAAAATATCACCCTCTTTAACGCTATCTCCTTCTATGAAATTCCGTCTTTCCAGAAAGCCTTGCACACGAGCCACTAGATTTACCGTTCTGAGTGCGGCGGTACGACCCACCAGTTCATGAATTTTAGCGACTTTTTCCTGAATAACCGGCGTAACCATTACTGCCGGGGCAGGCTGTTTTAGTTGGCTTGCAGAATTACTATCATCATTTTGACAGCCAGAAACAATGACCAACAAAGAAAGACCTAGAAGAGAAGTAAGCAGTTTTACTTTTTTCAAGTCAACGTTCCTCAAATTGTGTTTGCTGTTGACCTAGAACTGCCTACGGTGCATCTTGCATCAGTGGTTTCCATCCGCCGCCCAATGATTTATACAGACGAATCAAATTGGAAGTAACCTTTCCTTCACTCACTGCCAGCTGATCTTGAAAGGAAAATAAGGCTCTCTCTGCATCCAGCACACCAATAAAATCAGTTAGGCCCGCAGTGTACAATTCACGCGACAGGCTAACTGCTGATTTTGCTGATTGTGTGGATTTTATCAAAGCTTGTCTGCGAACTTGTTCATTCGCAAAATCGATTAAAGCATTTTCTACATCTTTAACTGCGGTTAATACCGAAGCCTCGTATTGAATCAGCGCCTGACTTTGTCGCTCATCTTCTATTTTTATATTTTGTCGGATACGACCAGCATTAAAAACTGGCCATCTGATTTGCGGTCCAATTTGGAAGGCGGCTGCGGGTCCTGTAAAAAAGCTGGCAGCAGAAATGTATTCCAGTCCTACAGAACCAAATAAGAAGAGTCTTGGATAAAGGTCTGCAGTAGCCACACCAACCCGTGCCGTTTGCGCTGCTAATTCGCGCTCCGCACGTCGGACGTCCGGCCTGCGACGCAACAAATCAGCGGGAACGCCAACAACCACTTCAACTGACACCGTTGGGACTTTTTGGTACTGCTCCAATTCTTCTGCCAATGACCCAGGGAACTCTCCAAGCAGCACTACAAGACCATTTTTACCTTGTTCGATACCGGTTTGTAACATTGGAATTTCTGATTTACTATTTTCCAGATTATATTTCGCCTGCTCTAGTGACAGTGTCGTTGTCAGGCCGGCATCTAACCGATCCTGAACAATTTGTAACGTCCCTTCTTGAGATTCCAGGTTGTTAACAGCCGCTTCAAGCCGGGCTTGAAAGGCACGAATTTCAATATAATTGATAGCGACTTCAGCCACCAAAATCACCAGCGTGTCGTTTAATTCTTCTTGACGTGCTTCAACGGAGGCTTGTGCCGATTCAATTGAGCGCCTGATGCCGCCAAACATATCAATTTCCCAACTAGCATCAAAGCTCAAGGAATAGAGGTCAATTTCACTGATGCCACCTGATTGTAGATTGGTTTTTCTTCGCGTAAATGCTGCATCTCCCTCTATGGTTGGAAACAGGCCTGATCTGGCAATTCCCCGCGAAGCGCGTTCTTCTCTCAGTCGTGACTGCGCAAGCTGAAGATCAAGATTGCCCCTGATGGCCCATTCAATTAAGCGCGTTAATAATGGATCTTCCAGAGTGTTCCACCAGTCAACCAACATTGCAGGGGTTACTTGTTTGGTGAATTCCGTTTTGGCCTCATCTGCTTCTTGCCCAGTTTCAGGAAGCGATAATTTAGCTTTCTGATCTTCGCTCAGTGCGGCATTAAATTTTTCGGGAGTGATTTTTTCTGGTGGCACATAATCTGGCCCAACGGCAGCGCAACCAGTAAGAAATAGCACCAGTAATCTGAAAGTAAAAATCAAGTGCCAGCGCACAATAAATAGTTTCTTTTAGAATTTGTTCAAAATCTTTTAAGCAAAAGAGCCAAGAATACCAGATGAATGAGTTGCAAGTTGGTATTGAGTTTACGCTCGCAGTTTTTCCGCAGCCGTCGATTTTTCTCCAGCCAGGCAAAGCTGCGCTCGACGATCTAGCGTTTAGGTATGACTGCAAAAGTGTGTGGTTCGCTGCGCTTGGCAATCTGTACTTGTACATGCGCGCCCAGAATTTCTCGCACGTCTTCGGCAAATGGTTCTCCGATATAGCCGCTATCGCACAGCAGACTTTGGACTTTCCCCAGGCTCGGCCTGCAGTGCTCTCAGGCTTGCAACGCACCTTTGCGATCAGTCACACTTCCGCCGTCGTCACCGCAATGGCATGCGGCAGGCCCTGGGTATCGACTGCGATTGGCGATTGACGTTTGATGCCCAATATCTTCTTGCCTGCGTCATAACCCTTCTGGCCCGCCGTGTCCGTATTTTTCACGCTCTGCGCGTCCATTACCTTCGCGAAAGGGGTGGACAATATTCATTTCGATATATTTTTCGACAATTTCATCAAACGTGCTTTGCGGCATGGCATCGATGTTTTTTAACGATGGCTTTAGATGCATGATCCGCGCAAAAGCGGTTGTGCCTTTGGCGATATTCACGTCGCGAATTTTGCCAAGCCGGCGAATGTACCCACCGCTACCTTGTGAATATCGCCAGAATCAAACAGTTGCCTGGCTTTTTGTTTGCTGATCTTTTCTTCGGCTTTGGCCAATTCGATTTGATCGGTGATATTGAGCTTGGCAATGCCCACCACTTCGCGGTTGTCTTTGGCGTCAACGTAGCTGCATACTGGCAGGTTATAGTCGTCGTCGGCAACCTTCTCAAACGGTACCGACTGGGCAACATGCTCTACATTCGCTTTGCTGCCAAATACCTGCATGATCTGTTCGATGTGCGCGTCGGTGAGGGTATTGTTATTGGTTTCTTTTTTAAACAGGCCGTTGGCATCCATAAACTGGGTGGTGGTGTCAGTTTTGTGTTTGGACAGCATCCGAATATACAATCAGGGTAAGAGCATGTATTACACTGATTGTATATTCGGATGCTGTTAAATCATTTGATGCTGATTAATTCGTGGTTTTGCTACCAACTAATAGCACTCTCAGCATAGGCTATTTGTAGATTATCTGTGGTTTTTATCAAGATTGTGTGATGACGTTATCTTAATTCTCGGCTTGGTATTTGATTATTTCACCCATTGATATAATTGATCTGCTGTTTTTAAATCCATTTTTTATATTTTATGACTGATCCGCTTCTAATAGCGCAACGTGACGCTACGCAATGCCAATTATTGCCTGAGTTTGCTAATCGTCACGGGCTTATTACTGGCGCTACTGGTACGGGTAAGACTGTTACGCTGCAGCTATTAGCTGAGCAATTCTCGCGTATTGGTGTGTCGGTTTTTATGGCTGACGTCAAGGGTGACCTGACTGGAATTAGCCAAAAAAGACAAATCAATAATAAATTGGCTGCTGTGCTCAAAGAACGCGGTTTGCCGTTGCCGGAGCCGATAGCTTGTCCTGCCACACTGTGGGATGTGTTTGGTAAACAGGGCCATCCGATACGGGTAACCATTTCCGATATGGGGCCGCTGCTGCTGGCACGCATGCTTGATCTCAATGTCACCCAGGCAGGGGTGCTCAACCTGGTGTTTAAAATTGCGGATGATAACGGTCTGCTGTTGCTTGATCTAAAAGATTTGCGTGCCATGTTGCAATACGTAGGTGACAACGCAAAGAGCTTTACTACACAGTATGGCAACATTAGCACCGCCAGTATTGGCGTGATCCAGCGCGAGTTGATCCAACTGGAGACGCAAGGGGGAACTCAGTTTTTTGGTGAACCCGTGCTCGATATTGAAGATTTCATGCAAACGGTGAGCGGTCAGGGAGTCATCAATATTCTGGTTGCTGATCAGTTGATGACTGCCCCACGCTTGTACGCTAGCTTTCTATTATGGATGCTTTCGGATTTGTTTGAGCGTTTACCCGAAATTGGTGATCCGGAAAAACCCAAGTTGGTATTCTTTTTCGATGAAGCACATCTGTTGTTTTCTGGTGCACCTAAGGCGCTGATTGAGCGCATTGAATTAGTAGTGCGCCTGATACGCTCCAAGGGAGTCGGTGTCTATTTTGTCACGCAAAATCCATTGGATATTCCTGATTCGGTATTGGCACAGCTAGGTAACCGTGTGCAGCATGCATTGCGCGCATTTACCCCGCGCGATCAGAAGGCCGTGAAAGCTGCGGCCAGCACCATGCGACCTAAAACAGGGTTGAATATCGAAACTGCGATTACTGAATTGGCCGTAGGCGAAGCACTGGTCAGTTTTCTGGATGCCAAGGGACGCCCCAGTGAAACGGAACGTGTGTATGTGTTGTTACCGGGGAGTCAGCTTGGACCCATTGCCGATAAACAACGCTATGCGTTAATCAAAGATTCGCTGGTGGCTGATTCCTACGACATATCAGTAGATCGTGAATCCGCCCATGAGTTGTTAGTTGCTCAGCATCATGAGCAATCATCGACTGATATTCGTGCCAAGTCTGGTTCGCAGGGCGCAGATAATAGCTTGCTTGGGGAGGTAGGTTCGGTAGTTAAAGAAGTGCTCTTTGGTCGTACTGGTCCACGAGGTGGGCTGTACGATGGTTTGGTGCAAAATGTCGTTAAAAGTGAGGTGCGTCGTATAGGGCGGGAATTATTGCGTGGTGCACTGGGCAGTTTGCTGGGTGGCAGTAAGCGTCGCTGATACTTGTGCCTTGAACGGACTGCGCCTTGCTGATGTTTTAGGAACCTCTGAAAAACTATCCGCGTTGCCTTTCCCCGTTAAAAGTCGGCTGAAAATGCTCATTTATCACGTATAAACGCTGCCTTTTTGCCAACTTCTACCTCGTTGACGTTTTTCAGAGGTTCCTTAGCGATTCCTTGGACGCAAACTATCAATATATGAGGCTGGTATAAATCAGCGTAGCCCCAGCACATCCTGCATATCAAATAATCCGGATTTTTTAGTAGCAAGAAAACGCGCGGCATGCAATGCACCTGTTGCAAATGTTTTGCGGCTGCTGGCTTTATGTGTAATTTCCAGCCGCTCGCCGATTCCGGCAAATAACGCCGTGTGGTCGCCCACAATATCTCCACCACGTATGGTTGAAAATCCAATAGTATCTACCGCACGTTCCCCGGTGTGGCCTTCACGTCCATAAATTGCTACTTTCTCAAGATTTTTTCCCTGAGTCTGGGCAATCACTTCTCCCATACGCAGAGCGGTTCCAGAAGGTGCGTCCACTTTGTGGCGGTGATGTGCCTCAATGATTTCCACATCGTAACCAGCAGGTAACGCCTTTGCGGCGACTTCAAGCAACCTGAACAGTATATTAACACCCACGCTCATATTGGGAGCGAACACGATGGCGATGTCTTTTGCTGCATCATGAATGATTTCTTTTTCTTCTGCTGAAAATCCGGTAGTGCCGATCACCATGTGGATGCCTGATTGACGACACACGGCAAGATGCGTCAGTGTTCCGGCGGGGCGAGTAAAGTCGATCAGCACATCGCTGCCTGTCAGTGCGGAGGCATAATCACTGTTAATGATAACTCCGCAGGGTGTTCCGGTTAAACCGCCTGCATCTTGCGACAGATATGGGCTGTCGGGTTGTTCAAGTGCTGCAGATAACCGCAGATCTTGCGCATCAGCAATAGTTTCCATGATAGTCCGACCCATACGGCCGGCACTTCCGGCAACGGCTATATTTAACAGTGTCATTGATTATCCCTGTAAAAATTTGTCTGATTTTCTTTGAGGAAATCGATTGTTTTGTCAGATCCCTCGTTTTCAGTGCCATCAACACCAGGAGGGGATCCAGATGTTTTTTCGGGAACGGGAAAAACCGGAGAAGACTCGCTGAAGGCAGGGGGTTGCGGAAAATCTCCCTGAATATGGGATAGCCGGTCATTCTTAAAAAAAACAATCAGTTTCCGTTCTTCGGTTATGCGGCCACCTGGCGCGAGACGATAGATGTAATCCCAACGATCACTATGAAATACATCTACTACCAGCGGCGTACCCAATATGAACCGAACCTGTGAACGGGTCATCCCTGGTTTTAGTCTGGCTACCATTTCCTCGGTGATAACATTACCTTGCTGAATATCAATTTTGTAAGGGAATGAAGGAAGATAAGTGCAGTGTGGCAGGAAGGGAAGCAATAATAACAATAACAGTCGTGGGAATAATGCGTACATACCAGGCCAATATTTTTCAATCCATCCGGGATAGGATACTATGAACAGTTAGCTCTTCCGGGGCAACGTAAAGTGTAAACAAAAAGTGACTGCAATATGTATTTTTGTAGCGCGTCAGGGAATTAGTCCTGACTAAAAAGAAATTATTATGAAGGTTTACGCTTTTCAATTGTCTCATAAATGCAGTAATTTCTTGAGGTAAATAACTTAATGAGTAAATCAGAAAATTTGAAAAGTATAGATCTTAAGACGATGGGATTGAAGACAACACTCCCGCGTTTGAAGATATTAAATTTGTTTGAGAACAGCTCGATTCGGCATCTCTCGGCAGAAGACGTCTATAAAGAATTGCTAGGTGAGGGAGAGGATATCGGTCTGGCAACGGTTTATCGTGTTCTGACTCAGTTTGAGCAAGCCGGATTGCTTGAGCGTCACCATTTTGAAAGTGGTAAGGCAGTTTTTGAGCTAGCCAGTGGTAATCATCATGACCACCTGGTATGCCTGCAATGTGGTCACGTTGAGGAATTCTTCGATCCAGAAATCGAAAAGCGTCAGGTGAAAATTGCCAAGGAGCGGGGGTTTGTGTTGCAGGATCATTCTTTGTCATTGTATGCGGATTGCATAAAAAAAGACTGCCCAGACCGCATACGTAGTAAATAGACAGCAACGCTGCTTGATGTATTCCTGAATCTGTAAACCAATGTAACGGGTAATCGCTCGCTGATCGTTGACATGCAACCGACGACAAAAAACATTCGTAGTATATTGGTTTACACGACTGTTATTTTGCTGATGTCTGTGGTGTATTACATTTATGCCTACACTACACAGGAGATTCCCGAAGAGCGTGAAACGTTTCTTGCAGAGATTGGGGAAGACTTTGGGGAAGTAGGCATGGGATTACTAATCTTCATTTATAGCCGTACGCTACTCAAGCTGACATTAGGTCAGGGAAAACTGGCGCAGCGCTTGTTACCAGACTATGTTTCTCCAATTGGATCTTCTGTTTTGAATCAATTGCTGGCCTGGCTAAACCGTACGCACATTTACTTTGGTATTGCAGCGGTTGCCGTGATTTTGCTACATATCGTCATGGTGGATTACTCTCACTACAGCCATATTCTTTTCTTTCCTGCCTTGCTAGGTTTGGTAATCTGGCAGGGTGTTTTTGGATTATTCCTCACACTGCGCTATTCGCCCACAAAACTTAAGAAATTTTCATATCTAGTACATGCCCAGTTCGTCACCGGCATAGCAATCGGTATTTTTGCCTGGTTTGGTCATATGCTGATTGATTGATTCACGGTACAGAAAATCCATTTGCGTACTTTTTTGGCAAGACAACTGCACATCATATTTTTAATATGTGAAGGGTTGTCAGTACTGCGCCCTTCTCCTGCTTCCTCATGGGTCACGCCGTCACGAATATGGTAGATACGCTTGAAGGTCGGGATAATTTTTTCATCGTGTGTCACAACAATGATGGCAGTTTCAAATTGCCTAGCCATTGTGTTAAGTATACGGATTACTGCTAGTGCACGTTGTGAATCCAGGGGAGCGGTGGGCTCGTCAGCTAGAATGACAGGAGGGCGATTGACCAGTCCTCGTGCAATGGCTACGCGCTGTTGCTCACCACCGGACAGTTGTGCTGGCATGGCACGAGCACGATGCTGCACATCCAGTGCAGCGAGCAGTTCCAGTGCGCGTTTACGTGCCTCGTCATCGCTCACACCAGCTAGCATCGGCAAAAGCGCGACATTGTCAGTCGCATCCAGAAACGGGATCAGATAGGGTGCCTGGAACACGAAGCCAATTTTGTCACGACGCAAAGCGCGCAAATCACGTAGTTTCCAACCATTATCGAAGATGGTTTCATTATCCAGGGTCATGCGTCCGGATGTAGGGTCAATCACCGCGCCGAGACATTTAAGCAGCGTACTTTTGCCTGAGCCGGACGGACCAATCAGTCCGACCACTTCGCCGGGGGCGACTTGCATGTTGACGTTCTTGAGTGTGAATACAGCGGCTTCACCTTTACCAAAGCGCTTGCTCAAATTTTCGATGCGGATTCCTCTATTGCTCATGTCAGGTTTACCCGATTGCTTCTGCCGGATCAATCTTAAGTGCCATGCGGATGGCAATGATACTGGAAAGGATACAAATCACCAGTACAGCGAGGAATCCCAGCATGGAGTCAATTGGTATCAGCAGCACATATTTGGGAAATAAGGGGGCGGCGAAGGTGGCTGAAATTTTGCCAACGACAAACCCGATCACACCCAGCATCAGGGATTGTTGCAGAATCATACCGGCGATGGTGCGATTGCGTGTACCGATCAGCTTGAGTACAGCGATTTCGCGGATTTTATCCATGGTCAGGGTATAAATGATGAAGGCTACGATAGCCGCACTGACGATGGCCAGGATGATCAGAAATAAACCGATCTGTTCGGCAGAGGTGGCAATCAGCTTGCCGACCAGAATATCTTCCATTTGTACCCGGTCGTATACCGTCAGCCGTTTCCAGCGTCGGATTGGTTCAGCTACTTCTTCCAGTGTGAACTCCGGTCTAATGCGTATTAGTATTGCATTGACGTAGTTATTGGCAGTTTGCAAGGTAATAATTGCATCCGGCAAATCCGGTTTTCCGGGAAAGGAAAACGTCGGATTGGCTCTGGTACGGCGCTTTTGCATCAGGATGGCATCGTTATCTTTGAGAAATTGTGCTTCCTGTGCGTCCTTGAGCGGAATGAAAACCATCGGATCACCACTGGATGAGACCATTCGGCGTGTCAGGCCAACTACGGTGTAGTGGTTGCGACGGATTTTAAGGCGATCCCCCAGCCTGAAGCCGGTAGCAATATCTGCCACGGCCTCATAATGGCTGCGTGTAATCTGCCTGCCCGCAACAAGATGAGGTGGCCACCCTGGTGTTCCGGGGCCGCCTGCTGCGATGCCTGCAACCATTACTCTGACATCTTCATCCTCTTTTCTGACTTGCATGGTCAGATATGTGACATTGGCTGCCTGTGCCACACCAGGAATGGTACGGACACTGCGCCATAAATCATCGGGGACACTGGAAGGCTCGGCATAGGGGCCCAGGGTATCCTGCTGTACCACCCACAGATCTGCACCACTGGTGTCGATCAAAACTCTGCCATCATCCACCAAGCCACGATATACACCTGCCATGGTCAGTGTTACACCGATGAGGAGGCCGAGGCCAATGCCGGTAAAAATGAACTTGCCCCAATTGTGCAGAATATCGCGTACAGCCAGATTGATCATGGCGATACACCGGGAATCCGTTTTGCTATGCTGACCCGGCTGAAAGCGGTGAGTGTTTTTTCACTGTAGACGATAAATTGATCGCCTGCCGCCAATCCGTGTTTGATCTGGACATGGCCATTGAGATCAGCGCGTCCCAGTTTTATCCGGGTAAACTCAGGTTTACCATCAACCAGCTTCCAGACACCTGGTACGCCATCCTCGTTGCGAATGGCAGCATTGGGGATTGTTGGTGTGATGGGCAGTTTCGGCAGGTAGACCGTCACCTCAGCCAATTCGCCCACTGGCGGCAATTGCGAGGGTGGCATGGCGAAGGTGATCTTTGCCAGTGTTTCTTCTGTGACCGTATCAGCCAGCGGTTCAACCCGCAGTACCTGTCCCGTAATGCTTCCAGTTTGCTGCGAACGCAGTATGAATTGAGCGGGCAGTCCCGGGGTTAATCCTTCGGCGTTGATCTGATCGAAGCGGGTATCAATCCACAAGTGTGCAGTATCAATGATTTCAACCGCAGGCTGGCCTGTCACCAGCGTAGTACCGGGATCTACGGCACGTATGGTTACCAGACCTGTCACAGGCGCTATCAGCTTGAGATCGTTGCGTTGTGTGTGCAGTGCCTGCAAATTGGCACGTGTACGACCAAGATTTTCGCGTGCTGCCACGGTTGCTGCTTTGGTGACTGCCAGTTCTTCCCGTTTGATGGCAACACTTTCCTCGCTGGTGCCATGAGCGGGTAACAGTTTTTCATAGCGTTTGAGCTGCGCTTGTGCATGGTGTTGTCTGGCTTGTGCCTGATGCAAATCAGCTTCGGCGCTTTTGATGGCGGCCTCCTGTGCATGGATACGATCATTCAGATCAACCGGATCCATCTCACCCAAAACCTGTCCAGCCTTGACTACATCTCCCACGTCTACATTCAGATGTTTAACACGCCCTGGCAAAATCGGTCCGATCTTGTAAGTGTAGCGTGCCTGCACCGTTCCAATACCGGACAGGGCAGGGACGATACTTCGTGATTCCACCGTGGTTACAGTGACCACAATGGGGGCCAGTGGCCCGGATTGCAGGGCAATATATGTAAACAGCGTCAGGAGTAATGTGATGACTGCGAGCAATGCTAGCGTGCGCCGCTGCAAGTGTGGGAATTTCATAGAGCCTTCCTGATGCCACGGCAATAGATGGCGAAAACACCCGGGGCATCACGGCGGATTCGTGCAACTTCACCCGCCAGCATGGATTGTATGACAAGTCCCTGGATTGTTCCGATGAACAGCATGGTTGCAGCCTCACTCTCCAGGGAGGGTGATAATTCACCGCAGGCCTTACCGTTTTCAATCAGCCGTTGCAAACGTTCTCTGTACCGTTTGATCAGGAGTTGTACAAGCTGTTTGGCTGGAGTCGCTTCTGCACGTTGTAGCTCGCCAAACATCATCCTTGGAACCCCGGGATACTCTGCCACAAACTCAATATGACTCATGAACATGGCTTCCATGGCGGCCAGAGGTGATGTAATGCTCTGAATAGAGTGATCAATCCGTTTTAACAGTCGCTCGACAACCCACTTCATGACTGCTTCCCAGATAGCTTCCTTGTTTGGGAAATGCCGGAACAATGCTCCTTGCGTCAGGTTCATGTGTTTGGCGATTGCTGCAGTAGTGATCTCACTGGGATTTTGCGAGCTTGCAAGCTCAACGACAGCTTCTACAGTAACTTCCCGTCGTTCATCAGCTGAGAGATATTTGGGATGAGGATTCATAAATATATAACCACATAAAAGATAGTAACTAATTACTATCTTAAATTGAGGCGTGAAAAAGTCAACCTGCTTTTGATCTGCATATTTCGATCATCCAGGGCTGCTGCGACAATTTGCCACATTTCCTTCATTTACTGAAACTGGCAGAATCCGCGTTCAATTACACACCAGAACAGGAGATTCGGAAGAGTTATGAACTATCGTGTCACTCCATTCGCATCAGCTATAGCTGTTGCTTTATCTTCCTTTGTTGTACAACAAGCACTGGCACAGACTACCTTGAATGAAGTTGTCGTTAAAACCGGCAAGATTCGTGATGCTGCTGCGTCAGTTGAAATCGGTTCAACCGAAATTGCTGCGCAGCATGCCGTTACCCGTGATACCGCTTCTTTGTTGCGGGATGTACCGGGTGTGCATCTCTATGGAGCGGGGGGTGTTTCCAGCTTGCCGGTGATTCATGGCCTGGCAGATGATCGTCTGCGTATCACAATTGATGGTATGGATTTCATTTCTTCCTGTGCCAATCATATGAATCCGCCACTGTCCTACCTTGATCCGGGTAACGTTGCAAAAATTCGGGTGTATGCCGGCATCTCGCCAGTCAGCGTGGGAGGTGACAGTATTGGCGGAACGATTGTCGCGGAAACAGCCGCGCCGCAATTTGCTGCACCCGGCCAGCGCTCACTCATCAAGGGTGAAGTTGGCTCTTTTTATCGCAGCAACAACAATGCCTTTGGAGGCAATCTGTCTGCAACACTGGCCAATGAATTTTTCAGCATCAATTATTCAGGCGCAATTACCACAGCAGATAACTACAAGGCAGGCGGCAATTTCAAGACAACAACGGCCACAGGGCGGCCAGGGCACACGCTTCCACTGGATGAGGTCGGCTCCACCGCCTACAAAAGCTTGACGCATACTTTGGGACTTGCATTGCGGGCAGATAATCATCTGCTGGAGGCGAAATTCGGTTATCAGAATGTGCCGTACCAGTTCTACCCCAATCAGCGCATGGATATGCTGGACAATGAACAAAAACGGATCAACGCGCGCTACCTGGGCGAGTACAACTGGGGAACGCTCGATGGTCGTGTTTATTACGAAGCAGTTGATCATTACATGAATTTCAGCGATGACAAGCAACTGGTTTACGGTACAGCATTGAACGGTATGCCGATGTCCAGCCGTGGCCGTACCCTTGGCCTCAACCTGAAAGGAGATGTTTACCTCACCGATGACGATTTGCTGCGTGTCGGCGCACTGTATCAGCACTACACTCTGCGTGACTGGTGGCCGCCATCCGGAACCGGTGCCATGTCACCTCTGAATTTTCAGAATATTAATCATGGCAAGCGTGATCGGCTGGGATTCTTTGCTGAATGGGAACGGCATTTCAATCCACAATGGACCACGTTGCTGGGTGCTCGTTACGAGCATCTGGAAACGGATGCGGACAATGTTCATGGCTACGGGAACATGATGGGTAACCAGATTCCCGATTCAGCTGCCTTTAATGCGCGTGGCCATAAACGTAATGACAACAACGTTGATTTGACAGCGCTGGCGCGTTACACACCGGGCAATATGGTTGATCTTGAGTTGGGCCTGGCGCGCAAGGTGCGCACACCGAATCTGTATGAGCGCTACACCTGGTCTACCTGGAGCATGGCCGCTATCATGAATAATTTTGTCGGCGATGGTAACGGTTACGTTGGCAACATGGACCTCAAGCCGGAGAAAGCCTATACCGCCTCCCTTACCATAGATCTGCACGCGGCTGATCGAGAATGGGAAATCAAGGCCACACCTTACTTCACTTATGTAAATAATTACGTTGATGCAATCCGGATTCCGGCAGTCACCACGAATAATCAATTCGTCGTCCTGCAATATGCCAATCACTCCGCCCATCTTTATGGAGTGGATCTTTCCGGCCGCACGGTATTGGTAAAAACCAGTCTCGGCGAGTTTGGTCTGCGCGGCCTGATGAACTACACGCGGGGAGAAAACAAGAAAACGGGTGACGATCTCTACAATATCATGCCGCTCAACGGCAAGCTGACGCTTACCCATCAGTACAGTAACTGGAGCAACGCCATCGAACTGGTTGGCGCCACTCGCAAAAATGATGTTTCCTCGGTACGCAACGAAATTCATACCAAAGGCTATTTTCTGACAAATCTGCGTACCAGTTACACATGGAAAAACGTCCGTGTTGATTTGGGCGTGGAAAATCTGTTTGACCGCCTCTACTATCTGCCGCTGGGCGGAGCGTATACCGGGCAGGGAATGACCATGGGAATTAATGGTATCCCTTACGGTATTGCTGTTCCCGGCATGGGGCGCTCAGTTTATGCAGGGCTTAACATCAAGTTCTGATTATATTTTCAGAGGTTCCAGGAAATATACATAATAAGCTGATTGCTGTGTCTGCTCTATGATCAAGTTTCTGGGGTTTGTTCCGTAGAAGAAAAGGAAATAATTACTTTTATGGAGAAAATAATATGGATTTGATTGATCAACTCAAAGAGCTATCAATTCGCGTTAGATGTTTAGTCCCACGGTGTGCTGGAATGGGTCAAAGATAAAACGATCTGGCTCATTTTTCCAGATTTTGCAGATGTATTCATAGGGTGTTAGGCCTTTGAGAGCTTTTAGTCTTTTGGCGAAGTTATAAGCCATCACAAAGCGATGGAGATGGGCCTTCAACTGATCGTGTGAGTCGTAATAATACCGTTTTACAGTCGCATCCTTGATGGTTCGATTCATGCGTTCAACCTGACCATTGGTCCAGGGATGGTTGGGTTTGGTGAGACGGTGCTCGATGCCGTTGATCTGACAACACCTATCGAACATATGCGTTACATACTGAGCCGTTGGCCCATTCCGATAACGCGCCGGGAACGTAAACTGGATACCGTTATCAGTCAGGATTGTATGGATCTTGTAGGGAACAGTCTCTGTTTCTTAT
>NZ_QRCA01000005.1:0-18146 GCF_009833115.1 Nitrosomonas sp. GH22 | reverse complement strand
ACAGCTACTGAAAGCATACGGTTTTATTGGCAGCATGAGTCGTCTGGGAAATTGTTGGGATAATGCGGTTGCGGAAAGTTTCTTTGGCAGCCTCAAGCAGGAACGCTGCCAATGGCGGCATTACCAAACCCGCCATGCAGCACAGCAGGATATTTTGCAGTATATCGCCGTGTTTTATAATAACCAAAGACTGCATTCATACCTGGATTACAAAAGTCCGAATCAATATGAAGCAGAAGCAGCAAAATCGATAAAAGCAGCTTAACTGAGGTGTCCGATTTTACTTGACCACGTTAAGTTGCTGGTTATACAGACTGACAAACGTATCAAGGTCTGTTCCAGATCTTCAGCACTATTGAATCGATGTCTCTTGAGTACGTCAGCAATACACCCGTTGAAACGCTCGACCATCCCATTGGTTTGCGGAGCTATAGTGCTCCCCTTTTTCAAGATAGCAATTTAAGCTGGACACTGCCATAAGGAACGAGTCGTAATGAGCGAATCGAAAAGCAGAAATATCACAGCTCCGAGTTCAAAGCCAAGGTTGGCCTAGAGGCTCTGCGTGGGCGTAAAGGCAATCAACGAGATTGGCCAGGAATACGAGTATCCTGGATGCGACAGACAGATCTAAAAATGGTAGTGCGCTCCGATTCCCATATAGTCAACTTTTTCTTTAAAAAATTGACCAATAGGAGAGTTCCCATTGAAATATTCGGCAAAAAATTGAAGTCTCCTACCGAAAACCTGAAAATCTTCAAATTGAAATCCAGCCTTAACAGAGAGATCAGCATTCCAATTGTTTTGTTCGTAATTCTTAATATCAATCGCCAGAACAGGCCGTACTGGGGCAATATCCAAGCGCCACGGGCTCCTGAATTCGATGCCATATTGAATTGACCAAGGTTTGATTGTTGAGGGTTCTTTGTGAAAGATACCGCCACCTCCTCCATAAACACGCACTCCATAGGGAAGTTCATAAGACAGTCTGAGATCGATACCTTCGTAACTAAGATTGACCCGATCGAGGTCGGTTAGCTTCCTTAGTAGAAATTCATCCCCAAGATGCGAGCTCTGATGATAAATCCGCGCGAATGCAGATGCATTACCTGCACGCATGCTTGAATAAATCGATGCAATGAAATCTGTGTTGATGAGATCGGATGAAGGGGCGTCGAGATTGAAATCGCTAAACACGCCAGCTTGCAGCCCCACTTCCCATTGTGCGGAGTATTTCCCGAAATTGGCCCGATAAAACGGTAATGTTTCACCAAAACTAACAGCAGCGTTATTATCACCATCAATATTGCCCCCAAGGTAACTGCGATAGGCAGCAGAAAAATGAGCCCACCGCGGATCTGCCAGTAACGGCTTAAATAAATAGCCTGAGGGTAAAATCCCCGTCGCAAGTATTGTTGGATCATCGGTTGTGGGTATGTTTTTTTCTTCTTCAGTAACGGTATCACTCGGCGCTGGAGACGTAGTCGTGATGGGTTGCTGATCAGTGGGTTCCTTTATGCTTACTCCAGTCACTCCTGGTATCTCCAAGAGCACCTGTGTGATCCTGGCGTGATCTTCTGGTAATACTTCACTTGCTGATAAGGTAATATTTCCGTTACGTACAGTTAACGAAGGGGTATCACTCTTGAGTTCGTACTTGAGGATACCGGTAGCGTAACCAGCAATATAAGAATCATCCGTTATTGCAGCGCTGGCAGTGGATATACAAGCCAACGAGACTATGATGGTTAGCAGAATTCGCATAACATGCCTGAATTTTCTCAAGGTGCGATTTGAACAATTTTGGGCCAAAAGAGAATTCTTTGTTTCGTGTATTTTCTGCATCTGTCTTCCAGACTATTTGGTTTTTGATCACTCGGCTGAATACTGAGAGTACGATTGCTTCACTGCGCATTATCAGGAAAGGGCAAAAGAACCTTTTCAAAGTACTTCTATCTGAACCAGGATATTAATTTAATCCAATTCAATCGGATGAAGATTCAATTCTGTTTGAACTGAGTCTGCTGGAACCCATTCCAATTTTTAGTAGCTAACCCCCTTGCCTACCTCTCTAAGATTATTACAGAAATAGCGCATTTAGTATGTACACCAGCCCACAAAGCCAGAGCAATCGCACAAACATCACCTCACCGTAGACTGAGGAGTTCAGCGCGGGAATTGTTTGATGTGGCGGCAATCAAGCGTCGAGTCTTGAACCTGCCTTTGCGATCGGTCACTTCGGCAGCGGCCACAACTGCCGCGTGCAGCAACCTGAATCATCCGGAATGAGACATCCTTCACTATCTTGCCATTATCTACAACAGGGGCAGTCGTCTTTGTGTGCTAGCGTACACATCAAGTGCATTATTTCTGGTAGTCTAATTTGAGGATTACGATTAAAAATGGAAAGGTACGATGATTCTTGCTCGGCGGGTTCTCAGAAAACCGTTTCCTGCAATAATAAAGACTTATCGCAGAATCGAACAAGATCACGGACTTCAGATTGAATACCGTACCCAAAGTAGTAAAGTAAACAAAGTCCCCCTTGGTCTAAAAAAATTGAGAGGGTGTTTAGCTTTATCAATTATTCGAGAGAACCTTATCATGACGATGACGCAGCTTAATAACAATTTCTTCACTTTCTTCTTAAGTATCCTAATAATTTCTTTGCTGGGCTGTGCGCCTACCGCAAAGCAATCAGGAACCGGAGAATATATCGATGATAGTGTCATTACCACAAAGATCAAAGCAGCGATTTTCAATGAACCCACCCTAAAATCTGCTGAAATTAACGTTGAAACTTTCAAAGGTGTTGTTCAATTGAGTGGCTTCGTTAGTTCGCAGGCTCATGCCAATAGAGCGGTTGAAGTTGCACGTAGTGTTGCGGGTGTAAAATCTGTCAAGAATGATATGCTAATCAAATAGTAATTGTTGCATTGCTTAACTGATCAGCCATTGTATTTTTTATCATTATATGGGTATATAGGTAGAAAAATAGAATGGAATGTAAAAACATTGTGCGACCAAGGAGGCTCGCTATATGTGATAGTGCGGCGTTGCACCGGTCATTCAAGCTACTTAGATTTAATTGTCTGCCTGGTTGGGCGCTTGCCGCTTGCTCATCAATATTTCGTCATAATCATAATAAGTTGGGTTAACGAGGCAGGGGCTTCCTTAATCGTACGAACCATGCGCAAATAGTTTTTGGTCGTCCCCTCTACTGTAAAGAAGTATCCCTTGGATGCAGCTGAACGGTAGGGGTACGCGCATATGACGAAAAGGCCTGCTCCCTGCGCGTCTTGCCAGTAATGACTGTCCAGCTCCACCTCATTCCATCTGGATATGTATTTTTAAGAGGTACTTAGATTCTGATTCATCCAATCATGGCATTGCCAGGAAATGGAAATTTGAAATCTTAATCCAAAACGGAATACATTATAAATGAAAACCAATAGTAACTATATCCTCCGATATCTGCGCCGATGGAGCGTCTATTTGGGTGGTGGTATTCCACTGAAGGATGCCTTTAATGAGTTGCCGCTACGTTTAGAATTGCTCAGTGTTGAGCAGATGGAACAACGCGGCAGGCGTCTTGCGGCCATGCATAAATTGTCACAGGAGCGCTCGCAGAATCAGTTGATACAGCGCCTAGCCGAGAATGAAGCGATCTTAATCAATGTCTGCAGTCGACTTACGGCAGCGGTAAAAGCCAACCAACAGATCACACCGGCCAGTGAATGGTTGCTTGATAACTTCTATCTTGTCGAAGAACATATCCGCATTGCCAGGCGCCATATGCCTAAAGGCTATCACCGTGGATTACCCCGATTATTGAATGGTTCTTCGGCAGGATTGCCGCGTGTCTATGATATTGCACTAGAAATCATTTCGCACGGGGATGGGCGGGTAGACTCGGAAAGTCTCAGCCGTTTTGTCTCGGCTTATCAAACAGTTAGTATGCTTAATTTAGGTGAATTATGGGCCATTCCCACCATGCTGCGACTGGCCTTAATTGAGAACCTGCGGCGCGTTGCCATTCGCATCGCCGCTAATAGGGTTGACAGCGATCTTGCCAACATATGGGCCGATCGAATGGTAACGGTCGCGGAGACAGATCCGAAGAGCCTGGTGCTGATAATTGCAGACATGGCGCGCTCGCAACCTCCAATGTCAATACCATTCGTATCAGAACTTACGCGCCGACTGCAAGGGCATGGTCTTGCTCTAACACTACCATTATCCTGGATCAAACAGGTGCTTTCCGAGTCAGGGCTGACTATCGAGCAGGTTATCCAGTCAGGAAATCAACATCAGGCTGCTGACCAGGTTTCCATTAGTCACAGCATCAGCAGCCTACGTCTTCTGGGGGGAATGGATTGGCGCGAGTTTGTCGAAAGCATGAGTATTGTCGAGCAAACATTGAGGGAAGATCCGGACGGTACCTATGGCAAGATGGATTTCTCCACCCGTGACCACTATCGTCATACAGTCGAAAAGATTGCAAAGCGGAGTTCCCTTACCGAAGCCGAGGTAGCGCGAAGTGCGGTCCAACTTGCACATGAGGCTCAGGCAGCACATCCGGATGGTGAAGAACGCATGGCGCATGTGGGTTTCTATCTGATCGATCAGGGCTTGCACGAGCTTGAAACAAAAGCACAAGTACGCTTCTCTATCGTTGAAACACTCATAAAAATGGGGGCGAAGTATACATTACACGTGTACCTCGGTTTGATCACACTCCTGACACTGCTGTTCAGCACCGGCCTAGTAGCCATCGCGCACACTCAAGACGTGACGGATGAATTCTTGCTGTTGATCGGTATATTCGCATTATTACCCACGAGCCAGTTAGCACTCGCCCTGGTGAATTGGTTAGCAACCTTGTTTGTGACCCCACATTTGCTGCCACGCATGGATTTCTCTACGGGCATCCCCGCACAATCTCGGACACTAGTCATCGTGCCGAGCATGCTTACTAATTCGCAAAGCGTCAACGACTTAGTTGAAGTGCTGGAAGTGCATTTTTTAGCGAACCAAGATAAAAACCTCTATTTTGGTCTTTTGACTGATTTTCACGACGCACATGAAGAAACGCTACCCGAAGACGAGCCTTTGCTGCAGCTGACTCAGGCGCGAATCGAGACACTTAATGCAAAATATGGTACTGCAGAAAAGAGTATTTTCTTTCTTTTTCATCGCCCGCGCCGCTGGAATCCACAAGCGCTTATCTGGATGGGTTATGAGCGCAAACGCGGCAAACTTGCCGATCTAAATGCATTATTGCGCGATAAAACACATAGTAATGTCGATAAACGCTTTTCACGTATCGTTGGTAATACCTCTTGTCTCACAAATATAAAATATGTTATCACCCTGGATACGGATACACGGTTACCGCGCGATGTTGCATGGCAGCTTGTAGCTGCCATGTCCCACCCACTGAACCGCCCCCGCTACAATAAGACGCGAGAACTTGTATGTGAAGGCTACGGTATTCTTCAGCCGCGCGTCAGCGTGAGCCTGGAGAGCACTAATTGCTCGCGTTATGCACGATTACATGGTGGTGAGGCCGGTATCGACCCCTACACCGGCGTCATCTCGGATGTCTACCAGGATGTATTCGGCGAGGGCTCTTTTATTGGCAAAGGCATTTATGATGTAGATGCGTTCGAACGAACATTGAATGAGCGCTTTCCAGAGAACCGGATTCTCAGTCACGACTTGCTGGAAGGATGTTACGTGCGCTCTGGTTTGTTGAGTGATGTACATGTATACGAAGATTACCCTGCACACTACCTTGTGGATGTGAGCCGCCGTCATCGCTGGATACGGGGCGATTGGCAATTACTGGGCTGGTTGCTGCCACATGTTCCAGGTCCTGGTAAGCATCGACCAAAAAATCCTCTCTCGCGTTTGTCGCAATGGAAACTGTTCGACAATCTGCGGCGCAGCCTCGTACCGATTGCGTTACTGCTGCTGCTATTATTAGGCTGGGTAGTGTTGGCTTCACCCTGGTTCTGGACCTTGGCCGTAATTGGTACACTCTTGATTTCACCCTTAGTAGAATTGGTTGTGGAAATCTTTCGCAAGCCAGAAGAGGGATCGTTATATCAACATTTTGCTGCGTCACTCGACACGGCCAGCCAACGCCTGGCGCAAGGAGCCGTTACTTTAGCATGTCTTCCCTTTGAAGCCTGGTTCAGCTTAGATGCAATCATGCGTACGGTGTGGCGTATGTCATTTACTCACAAACGGCTGCTCGAATGGAATCCATCAGGCGAAGTCGCGCGCAGCAGCCACACAGGCTTCACCGCCGTATTGCGCGCAATGTGGATTGCTCCACTGATCGCTATTGCTACAACCCTCTACCTGCTGCTATTCAAACCCACTGCACTTGTAGTAGCGGGACCCATTCTACTGCTGTGGTTAGGTTCACCTATGCTTATCTGGTGGACCGGACAGCCACTCACACGAGGTGAGACACAGCTGACAGCTAAACAAACTATCTTTTTGCGCAAGATTTCTCGCAAAACCTGGGCATTTTTTGAGACTTTTGTCGGGCCAGAAGATCATTGGCTGCCGCCGGATAATTATCAGGAACATCATGGTGTTGCTGTTACACACCGTACCTCACCAACTAATATCGGGATGGCACTACTCGCGAATTTATCCGCTTATGACTTCGGTTACCTAGCGGCCGGGCAGCTAATTGAGCGTACGACACATACCTTCAATACCATGCAAACACTGGAACGATATTGCGGTCATTTCTACAACTGGTATGACACGCGATCATTGAAACCACTACATCCGTTTTATGTTTCGACAGTGGATAGTGGAAACCTGGCGGGTCATCTGTTGACCTTGCGGTCAGGTTTGCTTACGCTTGCTGACGAAAAAATCTTTGATGTACGCTGGTTCCATGGACTCCACGACACACTTGGAATCCTGTTGGATGCAGCAGGAAATACTCGTTCGGATCTGCTCATCGCATTACGGAAAGATATCGATTCCGCATGCAGCGCCCCACCTACTACACTCACGCTTGCACGGCAATGCCTCGGCCAGTTGGTGAAACGTGCAGAAGCGCTTGCCGGTAGCATTACGACTGCCACGCAACAGCCCTCTCAAACAGAGAATGCGCTTATATCAACCCGTAAGAAGCAACCACTCGCCGAAGCTGGGGGGTACCTGGTGATAGATAAGCATCTCATGCACAACCCCACCTTGGATCACACCGGCGCCATCATTTCCGATACAACTTCTGAGAGTGACATGGTTTGGTGGTCATATGCACTGGTCCGGCAATGCCGCGCAGCCTTCGACGAACTAACCTTTCTGGCCCCCTGGCTGGCGTTGCCAGTCGCACCGAGTGGGCTCGACAACAACCTTGATATCACTGAGATTCCAACGTTACGAGAATTGGAAAATATCGGAAATAAATTGCTGCCAGCAATCGAACAACGACTTGAAACCTCCCTTACGAATACTTTGACATCTGCGGAACATGCATGGCTACGTGAGTACTGGCACTGCATCACACAAACGTGTCATCGTGCCACTGAGCGAATTGCGACCATCGAGCAGCTTGCCATGCAATCGGGTGAATTTGCATGCATGGCATATGACTTCCTATATGATAAATCATCCCGTTTACTGGCAATTGGGTACAACGTGGATGAGTTGCGACGAGATGCAAGTTACTACGACTTGCTGGCTTCGGAAGCGAGATTAATCAATTTTGTTGCAATTGCACAGGGAAAAGTGCCGCAAGAGAGCTGGTTTGCCTTAGGGCGTTTGCTTACAACTGCTGGCGGCAAACCCGTGCTTTTATCGTGGAGTGGATCGATGTTTGAGTATCTGATGCCACTCCTGGTAATGCCAACCTTTGAAAATACACTGCTTGACCAGACCTATAAAGCAACGGTAGCACGGCAGATTGAGTATGGACGGCAGCGAGGCATACCATGGGGCATGTCGGAATCCGGCTATAACCTAGTCGACGCTCATCTCAATTATCAGTATCGAGCATTTGGTGTGCCTGGCCTGGGACTCAAACGCGGACTCGCTGATGACCTGGTCGTTGCTCCTTATGCTACCCTGCTGGCGCTGATGATAGCACCCAAGGCAGCGTGCCTGAATCTACAGCAACTTGTTGCACAAGGACTGGAAGGTAAATTCGGTTTTTACGAAGCGATCGACTATACGCCATCACGTCAGCGGCGCGGGGAGCTAAGCACAATAGTACGATCTTATATGGCTCATCATCAGGGAATGAGCCTGCTCTCCCTGGCCTATCTACTACTGAATCGCCCGATGCAGAAACGCTTCGAATCAGAGCCATTGTTCCAAGCGACTTTACTGCTTCTTCAAGAGCGAATCCCCAAAGCTACGACATTCTTTCCCCGCACGACCCAGTTTTCCAATATCCAGCTGGCTGCTCGTATTGCAGAAGCACCGATTCGCATTTTCAGCAATGTCAGAACGCCTCTACCGGAAGTTCAATTGTTATCCAACGGACGTTATCATGTAATGGTTACCCACGCTGGTGGTGGCTATAGCCGTTGGAAAGATCTTGCCGTCACACGTTGGCGTGAAGATACAACTTGCGATAATTGGGGATCGTTCTGTTATCTGCGCGACGAAAGCAGTGGTGAAATCTGGTCAACTGCCTATCAACCAACACTGAAACAGCCACAGCATTACGAGGTGATTTTCTCCGAGGGACGCGCTGAATTTCGCCGTCGTGATTTTATAGGCGATGGCGATTTTGAAACCTATACTGAGATCGTAGTGTCACCAGAAGACGATATCGAACTGCGCCGTGTGCGCATTACTAATCGTGCCCATACTTCCCGCACCATCACAGCGACGAGTTACGCGGAAGTTGTGCTCGCTGTACCCGTTGCAGATATGCTGCATCCAGCTTTCAGTAAGCTGTTCGTGCAGACCGAAATTGATGAGAAATATCAGGCAATACTTTGCACGCGCCGGCCGCGCTCAGCTACCGAGCAAACATCCTGGATGTTTCACATGATGACAACGCATGGAGTGGATGTCAATGCCATTTCTTATGAGACGGATCGAATGCAATTCATTGGCCGCGGTCACACTGCAGCCGATCCGCAAGCGTTAAGCAGCACATCCTCAGGAATGCTTTCTGGCAGCCAGGGTTCGGTGCTGGATCCGATTGTCGCTATTCGTCATGCCATTACACTCGGCCCGGAGCAAACGATTACCCTGGATATAGTGAGCGGCATAGGAGAGACGCGTGCTGACGCTATAAGTCTGATTGGGAGATATCAAGACAAGCGACTTGCGGATCGTGTCTTTAATGTTGCTTGGACACATGCCCAAGTAGCGTTACGCCAACTCAATGCAAGTGAAGCTGACGCACAACTTTACGGACATCTGGCCAACTCTATTCTTTATACCAATAGTTTACTGCGCGCTGAAGCCAGCATTTTGATGCAGAATCGTCGTGGGCAATCCGATTTATGGGGCTACGCCATTTCTGGAGATTTACCTATCGTCCTGCTACAGATTGGTGATGTAGCCAATATACAATTAGTGCGTCAATTGGTTCAGGCTCACGCCTACTGGCGTTTAAAAGGGTTGGCAGTGGATCTAGTGATCTGGAATGAAGATCGCGCCGGTTACCGGCAATTGCTCCAAGACCAAATCATCGGTTTAATTGCGGCGAGTACCGAGGCGCACGTCATCGATCAACCAGGCGGCATCTTCGTGCGACGCACGGAGCAGATATCGAACGAAGACCATATTCTATTCCAATCCGTTGCACGAGTGATCATAACAGATACCCGAGGAACGCTGGCAGAACAGATCAACCGCCGCAACATCGGGGATGTACGGATACCGCGCTTTCGGCCGAGTCAAAGCTACCGTGCAGATCCCCCTAACAGTAGCCCATTGCCGCCACGTGATCTTATTCTGCACAACGGACTGGGCGGGTTCACGCGGGACGGGCGAGAATACGTCATAACGACCACAGCTACGCAGATGACGCCAGCACCATGGGTAAATGTGTTGGCAAATCCACATTTTGGCACGGTTATCTCCGAGAGTGGCCAAGGCTATACCTGGAGCGAAAATGCACACGAGTTCCGTCTTACACCTTGGCACAATGATCCGGTGTCTGATACAGGTGGAGAAGCCTTTTATCTACGTGATGAAGAGAGTGGCCATTTTTGGTCACCTACACCTCTGCCCTGCCGTGGCGCAAATCCGTATGTCAGCCGGCACGGATTTGGCTACAGTGTGTTCGAATATACTGAAGGAGGCATCGTCTCAGAGCTGTGGGTATATGTGGCTATAGATGCTGCAGTCAAATTCTCGGTATTGAAAATACGTAATGTATCCGGTCGGCCACGCCGACTCTCTGCAACTGGCTATGTAGAATGGGTGCTGGGCGGTTTGCGGTCAAAATCAATCATGCATGTGACCACGGAAGTAGATCCTGGCAGTGGTGCGGTGTTCGCACACAATCCTTACAATATGGAATTCGTTGGTCGAATTGCCTTCTTTGATGTGGATGGAGTCAATCGCTCAATCAGTTGCGACCGCGCCGAGTTCATTGGACGTAACGGGTCACTCAGAAATCCGGCTGCCATGGCGCGCACACGTCTTTCCGGTAAGGTGGGGGCAGCATTAGATCCTTGTGCTGCGATCCAGGTAAGTTTCGACTTGGCAGACGGAGAAGAACGTGAAGTTATTTTCCGCCTGGGGCAGGCCGGTAGGCGTGGGGCCGAAGATGCGCGCAGTCTGGTGCATCGTTTTCGCGGATCAACAGCCGCGCACACTGCACTCGAGGCGGTATGGCAATACTGGAACCACACTCTTGGCGCAGTCCAGGTGGAAACCCCAGATCCGTCTCTCAACGTGCTCGCCAATGGATGGCTTATCTACCAAACACTTGCCTGTCGCTTGTGGGGACGCAGTGGTTATTACCAATCAAGTGGTGCCTTTGGTTTCCGTGACCAGTTGCAAGATGTGATGGCGCTAATCCACGCTGAGCCAAAACGCGTGCGTGAGCAATTGCTGCTGTGTGCAGCGCAGCAGTTTGTGGAAGGTGATGTGCTGCACTGGTGGCATCCACCATCAGGTCGTGGCGTACGCACCCGTTGTTCAGACGATTATCTCTGGCTACCGCTGGCAGTATGTCGTTATGTATTGAGTACCGGTGATATGGGTGTGCTGGATGAATCCGTTCCCTTTCTCGAAGGCCGCCCGGTTGGCCCTGAGGATGACTCATATTACGATCTGCCAGGACGTTCGACCGAATCAGCCAGTTTGTACCAACACTGTGCGCGTGCTATTTGGCATGGCTTGAAATTTGGTGAGCATGGCCTGCCGCTGATCGGTTCCGGAGACTGGAACGACGGCATGAACCTAGTAGGCTTGCACGGCAAGGGTGAAAGTGTCTGGCTCGCCTTCTTCCTGTACGAAGTATTGATGCGCTTCGCTGAGCTAGCACAGCAGAAGGATGACATGCCTTTTGCCGAACAATGTCGGAACGAAGCTGAACAACTGCGCCAACGCATCGAGCAAAATGCCTGGGATGGTGCCTGGTACCGCCGTGCATACTTCGACGACGGCACCCCACTGGGATCGGCGAGCAACACAGAATGTCAGATCGACTCAATCTCACAAAGCTGGTCGGTCCTCTCCGGCGCAGGAGACCCTATACGTTCACGCAAGAGTATGGACGTCGTCTATGAGCGACTGGTACGACACGATCATGCGCTGATTCAGCTTTTTGATCCGCCGTTCGACACATCCGATCTGGATCCGGGCTATATTAAAGGTTATGTTCCTGGTGTGCGCGAAAACGGAGGGCAGTACACTCATGCTGCTATCTGGGTCGTCATGGCGGTCGCGGCCTTGGGCGACAACCAGCGTGCATGGGAATTGATGGACATGATTAATCCCGTGAATCATGGAAAATCAGCAACAGATGTGGCGATTTACAAAGTCGAGCCCTATGTCATGACTGCCGATATCTACGCGGTCTCACCACACATCGGTCGTGGGGGGTGGAGCTGGTATACGGGTTCTGCTGGCTTGATGTACCGGTTGATTGTGGAGTCTCTGCTTGGCTTACGACTAGACGTGGATAAACTCTATTTTGATCCCTGTCTGCCCGCATCCTGGCAAGCGTTTAAACTATATTATCGGTATCGGGAAACTGTCTATCATATTACCGTGTCGCAAACGACGGATACTGGCAATGCTCCACAAAGCAGTGTAATGCGCGTTACGGTGGATGGCATCGAACAATCCGACAAAACTATTCCGCTAATTGACGATCGTCAGGATCATACGGCCGAAGTAAACATCGTAACCCCGCCCAGCGACACTGATGATCAGGCAGATAATTGAGTAGAATGAGGCCAATATTAACTAGTCGCCCCTGAAAAACTCTCGCTACTGATTGCAGTTTTTGGAATCAAATCTGATTTTCTATTGTTCATTCGGATCAATTCGCATGAACTGAGGTTTTTATCAGAAGATTGGGATGATTTTTTTATTTTCCGTATGAGAAAACGGCAAAAAAAATGGCCAGTAGCCATTGTTTCAGATTCCAGGCGCAAGCGGCCATCAAGAGGTTGATGTGATCACCAATAGCGCCTTCAGGTAATTTTTCGCCATTCGGTAATCTGCTTCTAAATGACCAATGATGGGTTCAATGGCTGCATGTCTTTTGCATTGCTTGCGCTTTTTGTCTCGCTGGTAACGGTTATCCTGTTTGAGGATCTTGTCCGGTAGTACGATACGGGTTCCGTTAACTTCATGCTTGCCACAATGACCGCAATCACACATAGCCTGCCTAGCGTCTCATAATAGCCCGAGTGGCTTACCTCCAGGAGGCGACAACTACGGGCAACAGAGATTGCCTTCTTTTGTAACTGGTTTGACGAGCTGGTAGCTCATTTCAGTTGCCGGGCAAAGAAGGCTGACGCTTTTTAAGATATCGACATCCATCTTCAGTTGCCGGTTTTCCTGCTCAAGCTGGCGGATAAGTTGCTGTTCGGCAGTGAGCGGATGCCGATGCCAGGATTCCCACTTTGTTCTGATTCATATTAAGTTACCCAGCGACGGAGGCACTCTGACCGATACTCATGCTTCACTGATGTGGGCTATGCTCAGCCCCTGTTCCTTAATCATACGTACGATTTCTAGTTTGAAGCTGGTATCAAATTGCCTGCGTTGCTTTTTCATGTAAAACTCATCGGCTGGTGGATTTTCCACCTATCGAGGTGCCCGGATAAATTAGACCACTCACTGTCCTTCACCATTTGATAGCTCGCGCTTGTATAAACCAGTAAGCATCAGACGTAACGCTCCCTAGTCAGTCAGCGCGTCAATCTTCATCAGTACGTTGTTTTGTTTCGCACGTTGCGCCAGTTCCAGGGATCCAAAATTCATCTGTATCTTCTACTCCTCTCACCTTTTACCTTTCGCCAGTTTAGTTGTTTATTTGGCTAACGTGGGGAAGTGGTGCAGGAATCTTCCTACTGTAAATTTACCGGCCCACCCGGGAAACGGCCGTCTCACAAACAAATAATCAGAATTCTTAAAAAGAATTTTTCTTCCCAATAAATATGGAAATAAACGATAAAACTGAAGTAAAATCTGGATAATTAAACCAAGTTGCTGAAAGAAACAGAACTGGTTAATGATTGAACGCGAGATAGATCAAGATAAAGTTATTACGGAATAAACTGTTCTTATTATTGCAATCCATCCCCGCCGCAGGAAAGCTGGAGGGGATAGTGTATAGGTATAACCAACACAGCAGCGAAATATCGTGTTATGCAGTTGTCAAAAAGTTAGTTCACAACAGGCGTAAGATGCACGGCTAGTGCAGCACATCCAGCTAATAGCACCAATAAAAATACACCGGCAAATAACATATTCTTGGTGGTATCAATATCGCTGTCTTTTTCCACTGTACTCATTTTTCATAACTCCTTTATCGTATGCATTAGAAATGAAACGATGATGAATTGAATTTACATCTTATTTATTAATTCACATTAACAAATAAGATGTGGCCAGCCAGAAATATAGCATAAAAGGCCTACTTTTTGTATAACTCGGAAGAGTTGTAATCAAATGTACGATCTGTTTAGTCCTAGGATATGCGGGTCTATCTTAGAACCTGTTCAAAAAGAGGATAAAGGCAAAAACGCAGCAAGAAAGCTTAGAGCATTTTTGATTTAAATATATGCATGCAATAGACTATTCTCTATTACAACTGATGGGGAAGGTTATGCATGCCTATTCACAAGATCTTCGGGATCGCATTCTGGGTGCGTTGGATCGTGGCGAAGGTCCAACGGCAATTGCCCGGCGCTTTGAGGTGAGTCGCATGTGGGTGTATCAGGTACGCAAGCGATGGAAAGAAGAAGGCCAGCGCCATAGTTTGCCGATGGGAGGTTATCGGCGATCCCGCATTGCGCACAAGGAAGCGCAGATTCGGCAATGGATAGAAGCCACGCCGGATCTAACGCTTGTCGATGGGGGTTGAGTTTAAAAAAAACCCTGCACGCCAGCGAGCAATCGCGCACAGACGTACGTCAGGCACGAACTGAGTGGGCCCGCGAGCAGCAGCATTGGGATTGCCGTCACCTGGTCTTCCTGGATGAGACGGCAACGACCACCAACATAACGCGACAGCGGGGTCGCGCGCCGCGCGGCCAGCGCTGTGTGGCTTCGGTGCCCCACGGCCACTGGAAGAGCACCACCTTCATTGCGGGACTGCGTTACGATGCGATCACCGCTCCGTTAGTGCTCGACGGCCCAATGAACGGGGCCGCGTTTCTCGCCTATATTCAAACCTGTCTGTGCCCCACGCTGCAGCCAGGTGACATTGTGGTGGCCGACAACCTGTCTTGTCACAAGGTTCCAGGCGTCCGCGCAGCCATTGAAGCGGCAGATGCCACGCTGCTCTACTTACCGCCGTATTCGCCTGATCTGAATCCAATCGAGAAAATGTTCTCCAAACTCAAAGCCCTATTACGCAAAGCCGCCAAACGAACCATGGATACCTTATGGGCACAGATCGGCAAAGTGTTGGATCTGTTCACTCCGGAGGAGTGTGCCAACTACTTCGCTTCATGTGGATATGTAAACAAGTAAACCAAAAATGCTCTAGTTGTTCTGCTCAGCTTTATTTTTTGTAAGAGCAGTAAATAACGCAGGGATAATCTTTTTTTCTTGCCTGTATGCGAGAAGCAAAGATTGAGCATCTGATTGCTTAGGAGTTGCCAATTGCACTGGATTTGCTTGTGGAATATAGGGTTGCGTAAAAATGGGGTCTTTATGATTTTGTAGCGCGCTTCTGCGTGATCCGGAATATTTTCTGGTTTTCTCACCATTAGCAACTTCGGCTTGCTTATTGCTACGCCGGGCAATATCGGCTGATACCCTATTTTTACGATCTGGCAAGCTCCTGACAAATAACTCCGCATCAAAACCAGCAATCTGCTCTATCTCCAGTTTAGTGTTCAGAAGTTTTTCGATACTGGTCAGAAGCTCTGTTTCATGTTCACTTACCAGAGAAATTGCCTTTCCTTTACTACCAGCACGGCCTGTACGGCCAATTCTATGCACATAGTCCTCGGGATTACCGGGCAATTCATAATTGACCACATGCGATAATTTTTCAATATCAATGCCACGCGCAGCTACATCTGTTGCTACAAGTATCTGCACATCACCATGTTTGAACTCAGAAAGTGCTTGTGTTCTCTGTTGCTGATTTTTATCTCCATGAATTGCAAGCGCCAAGATTTTATGGTGAGAAAGCATTTGTGCCAGTTGGGAGGCTCCGTGCTTTGTTTTCACAAAAACAAGTGCTTGTTTCAGATCTTGCTGTTTAACGAGATGCAGCAGCAATGCAAACTTACTTTCTGGTTTTATGCGGTGAACAACATGTGAAATAGACTCATTTATTGTATTCTGCGCTGCCACTTCAATCCGAACCGGATGTTTCAGCAAACCGTCTGCAAGTTTTCTGATCTCGTCGGAGAAAGTTGCGGAAAACATCAGACTCTGTCGCTGTGAAGGTAACAACGCCATCACTTTTTTGATATCCGGCAGAAAGCCCATATCCAGCATACGATCGGCCTCGTCAAGAACCAGGATTTCTGTTTTTGAGAAATTTACAGCCTTGTGCTCAACCAGATCCAGCAATCGACCAGGTGTGGCTACCAGTATTTCCACCCCATTCCGCAACTCTGTTATCTGAGGTTCTATATTGACCCCGCCAAAAACGACAGTGGTTCGCAAAGCAAGATACTTCCCATACTTCCTGACACTTTCATCAATTTGCATGGCCAGTTCACGCGTTGGAGCCATAATCAAAGCACGTACAGGATGGCGGGCAGGCGACGTACTAGAGCTCGCATGTGCTTGCAGGTGGTGCAATAAAGGCAGAGTAAAGCCGGCTGTTTTACCAGTACCCGTCTGTGCACTGGCCATGACATCTTTGCCGGCAAGAATCGGCGGAATAACCTGGGCTTGGATCGGAGTTGGATTAATGTACCCCTCATCAATAACTGCCCGGAGTATTTCACTGGACAAGTCCAGCTGCTCAAAAGTTACATCACTACTCATAGTTTATTTTTGCAACAAGTAAAACAAAATTTTCAATGGTATTGTTTTAATAGCATACACGACAAGAATCAACATTCATCAAATTTTTCATTAACTAATCATTCACAAAAAAATCTTAAAATTACCCCTGTCCCCAAACTAAAACTCAAGACCCGTATTCATTTTCTGCTAAAAATTATTTTAAGATTAATTTTTTTGGTTTTAAACCACTTGAACAAACCATCTATCCTGTCGAAAAGATTCAGAAATACTGGTGCTCCACTGATAGCAACAGCATCTACCAGACAATACCAGGCTGAAACTCCGCTCGGCGGGTTGCCTTGCGTTAGTTCGAATATTGGTTCAAGAGTAGCCCACCGCCAAGTGCCAGCAGCAGTACCAATCAGTTCTAACCAGGTCGTAATAAAGAACGCGGCCAGATATACCAATGGCGATCTGCCCTTGAACAGATAAATCAGAAATACTACATAAAGCAATGCGCCCACCTGGTCACCATGTTCGGGTAATCCGCTAATACCCCATACTGACCACAGACCACAAGTGATCACCACAAATGCTGTAATTTTCCTGGCATATTTGAGAAAAAAACCAGATCGTGCCAGCGCGACCGCTGTCAGATAAACCATGCCATGACCCGGTGGTACATACAACGGAACATTTTCCAGACGGTAGGTATACCCCCCCATATAAATTGATGCGAAATGTTCACCCGCTGTTGCAAAAGCTACTGCAATTACAACCTGCATTCTTATTTCGCGATTTTCACCACGAAGTAATGTAATCAAAAAAATCCAGGCAATAACACCTAATATATTTTGAAGCAACAGCGTCCCGTGAGCATCAATTACAAGGCTAATTGCAACACAAAAAAACGTAAATGCAGCGATAAAATAATCACGTTTTCTGTGAACAGGACTGCCACTCACCTCCGGAAATCTATCAAATATCTTCAACATCTCAAAAAATAAAAAACCGTCTTTTCCGACGGTTGAAAATAATGACTCCCGGTATATTTTGTCTACCGAACCGAAAATAAAGATCGACAGTAATTGCAATCCCGATCGATTGATAATCAATCTGGATAATGTCTGAATTATAAATAAATTGTAAAAATTTCAACCCTAGATTTATCCCGAAAAGGTATTTTTACCTTTTCGGGATAAAATAGAGCATAACTAACTTAATAGTTACTCTCTATTTTCCTTTTTTGGCAGTTTTAGCGTTGGCCTGGAATTCGTCATGGAACTTGAATTTAGGCTCTCCGTCAAATACGCCATCCAGTTTGTAATGCTCGTGCATGGCTTTGACGTCTTTTACCATCTCGTCAAACTTGAAGGTGTATTTCGGATCCACTTCCGGTGTATACGGGGTATAGGGAGGTTTTGCTCCTTTCCAGGGTGACCCTTCATAGTTCAGATGGCAGGCGCTGCAACGTTCTTCAAAATTAAAGTCTTGCCCCTTGCTTGCCAGGGTCTTGCGCGGCGCTTTTTTGCCCGATTTCTCAAATG
>NZ_QRCA01000004.1:0-34672 GCF_009833115.1 Nitrosomonas sp. GH22 | reverse complement strand
GAGAAAGCGCTCAGGCGGAACATAAGAAAATGGAAACGGAAGGAGCAACCTGCATAGACTGTCATCAGAATCTGGTGCATGAAGAAGCGCCGATGACAGATTTGAATGCAAGTCTTGCTGCAGGCAAGCTGGTATTAAAGTCGGAAGAGGGTGACGTTGACGTTGATGACGAGGATGAAGAAGTCGAGGTGGAAGTTGAAGAAACTGAAACAGCTGACGACAGCGACTCCGCTTCCTCCAGCAACCATGATGACGATAGTGATGATGAGTAAATTTTGATTGGCTGGTTTACGTTAGATTAAGGTGTATAGAGCCGCAAGTCACATTCTCCCTGGAGCTGAATCAGGATCAGGATACGAGATGTGGCTTGCGGCATTGCTTTAGTTGCTTTGGTTTTCTGTTAAATAAAGATATACAGGTTTGTTGACTTGTTAATCTCTGCGGGCTCAATTTTCAGCTCCTTGGGGCTAGGCTGATTAAGATCATCGATGGGCTGAGTACCACAGTAATTAATATCTCGTTGCTTGCAGCGAGTGTTTTTTTAGGTTGATGGTAAGGAATATAATGAGTAGTAAGCTTTATATCAAAACATTTGGCTGTCAGATGAATGAATACGATTCAGCCAAAATGGCTGATATTCTTTTATCAGAAAAAAATATGGAGCTGACTGAAGTACCTGAAGAAGCTGATTTAATTCTATTTAATACTTGCTCAGTTCGTGAAAAGGCGCAGGAAAAAGTTTTTCATGATCTGGGGCGCGTGCGGCATCTTAAAAATAGCAAGCCTGATTTGTTGATTGGTGTTGGTGGATGTGTGGCCAGCCAGGAAGGTTCAGAGATAGTCAGGCGTGCTCCATTTGTAGATTTGGTATTTGGCCCGCAAACATTACACAGATTACCCGAGTTGATTGATGCTCGCAGGCGTACAGGCCAGTCACAGGTTGACATTACTTTTCCAGAAATAGAAAAATTTGATCGTTTGCCACCTGCTCGTACAACAGGAGCAACTGCTTTTGTATCAATTATGGAAGGATGCAGTAAATACTGTAGCTTTTGTGTTGTTCCTTATACCCGGGGAGAGGAGGTTTCCAGGCCATTGGATGATGTTCTGACCGAAGTGGCTGGGCTTGTGATTCAAGGGGTCAAGGAAGTTACTCTGCTCGGACAAAATGTGAATGCTTATTACGATAAGACAAGCGGAGAAGGAGATATAGATTTTGCTACGCTACTGGATTATATCCATGAAATTCCGGGCTTGGTGCGTATCCGGTATACAACTTCCCATCCGAGAGAATTTACAGCCCGATTGATTGAAACGTATCAGCGATTACCGAAGCTGGTTGGTCATGTGCACTTGCCCATACAATCCGGATCAGACAGGATTCTGGCTGCGATGAAACGAGGTTATACTATAATTGAGTATAAATCCATCATCCGTAAATTACGTACGATTCGTCCAAATATATCAATATCATCAGATTTTATTGTCGGATTTCCGGGAGAAACGGATACTGATTTTGAAGAGACGATGAAACTGATTGATGATGTGAAATTTGATGAATCTTTTAGTTTTATTTATAGCCCGCGTCCTGGAACACCTGCCTCAGATTTACCGGATGACACGCCTTATCGGATAAAGCTGGCCAGACTGCATCAGTTGCAGGAAAAAATACAGCGTAATGCACAAATGATCAGTCAGAGTATGGTTGATACTATCCAGCGTGTTTTGGTAGAGGGCCCATCAAAAAAAGATCCAAATGAATTTTGTGGAAGAACGGACAATAACCGAGTAGTCAATTTTGCTGGACACGCTGGTTTGGTGGGAAGCTTTGTTGATATCAAGATAACAGCAGTCTCATCGCATACGTTACGCGGTGAAATTTCTGATATGCAATGAACAATCTTGTTACGGCCGGTTTGTTGCTCAACTTGATTGCAATTAGAGTTTGAACGCTGCGATGACGTTTTCGGTAGAATCGAAACCTGAATCTGTTGAATTGACGTTTTCATCCACAAATAATGAACGCCTGATCAACCTTTGCGGGGTATTAGATGAAAATCTCAAGCAGATTGAATCTGCCTTTGATGTAGTCATCTCACGTAGAGGTGCTCACTTCATACTTCATGGTCCTATCAGTCAAACTAATCTTGCAGTCCGAGCATTGAAAAAATTCTATGAAGAATCGGATAATCATCTCGGTATTGAGCAGATACAGTTAGGATTAGTTGAAATCAGAAATATTGCCTCTCCGTCTACTATGAATTCAGACAGGGATGCGGAAAAGCTCGACTCGACACCTTTGCAACTCATAACTCGTCGCGGCAATATTCAAGGTCGTACTGTTCGACAGACGGATTATCTTTATCAAATCAGGGAGCACGATGTTACTTTTGGCATTGGGCCAGCGGGCACGGGGAAGACCTACCTTGCTGTTGCCTGTGCGGTAGATGCATTGGAGCGCGAGCTGGTTGGTCGAATTATTCTGGTGCGCCCAGCCGTAGAGGCAGGGGAAAGATTGGGGTTTTTGCCAGGAGATATGGTGCAGAAGGTGGACCCCTATTTACGGCCGCTTTATGACGCTTTGTATGACTTAATGGGGTTTGAGAAAGTCAATAGATATTTCGAAAAAAGCACTATTGAAATTGCGCCACTAGCTTTCATGCGTGGCCGCACTCTCAATCAATCATTCATTATTTTGGACGAGGCGCAAAACACAACTCCTGAACAGATGAAAATGTTTTTGACGCGTATCGGTTTTGGCTCCAAAGCGGTAATTACGGGAGATATAACGCAAATAGATTTGCCGAAGCATCAGAAGAGTGGTTTGGTTGAAGCTGGGCAAGTATTAAAAAGAGTAAGTGGAATAGCGTTTACACATTTTAAAACTGACGATGTAGTTCGGCATCCACTGGTTCAACGTATAGTGGATGCCTACGAAAAATATGCCTCTGATAAAGAACCCCAATAAATTTTCTGGTTGTGGGAAGACGTTTAAATTGACGGTGCAGTTTGCGGCAGATAAAACTAATATTCCGGGCAGGCAACTGTTTCGTAAATGGGTCGGGGCTGCGTTAAATAAGCCGGCTGAAATTGTTATTCGTATCGTTGGTATGCAGGAAGGTGAAGTGCTTAATCGCAAGTTTCGTGGCAAGGACTCTGCAACTAACGTATTGACGTTTGTGTATAGTGATGATGTTCCACTTCTCGGTGATATCGTGCTGTGCGCTCCTGTAATTTCCAGGGAGGCAGAACAACAAAATAAAGATCTGGTAGCACACTATGCGCATCTTATTGTCCATGGCGTTTTACATTTGCAAGGATATGATCATATCAGCGACGAAGATGCCGTTGTTATGGAATCCCTCGAAACAAAGATTATCACCAGGCTCAATTATCCTGACCCTTATGTCATTCAGCAGTGAAATGATATAAACGGACCAGACAAATCTTTTTTATTCCCGATGCTATACATTTCATGAACGAGACCTCCCCCAAAGCTGGTTGGCTTGAGCATATCAGTACATTACTTTCGCGCAAACCGGAAGATCGTGAGCAGTTGATTGCTTTACTGCACTCTGCTTATGAGCGTAACCTGCTTGATGCGGATGCACTGGCTATGATCGAAGGGGTGATGCAAGTTTCGGAAATGCAAGTTCGTGACGTTATGGTTCCTCGTTCGCAAATGGATACGATTGATATTAACGAAAAACCTGAGGAGGTTATTCCATTTGTGATTGAGACTGCCCATTCACGATTTCCTGTTACGGATGGGAGCAAAGACCAGGTTATTGGTGTTTTACTGGCAAAGGATTTATTACGCTATTACTCAAGCAGAGAAGCATTCAACATACAGGATATACTGCGCCCGGTGATATATATACCGGAATCTAAGAGGCTTAATATTCTTCTCAAGGATTTTCGCAGTAATCGTAACCATATTGCTATTGTCGTCGATGAATATGGCGGTGTGGCCGGGCTTGTTACGATTGAGGATGTGTTGGAGCAGATTGTTGGGGATATTGAGGACGAATATGATTTTGACGAGGATGACGCATACATTGTTGCAGATACAGACGGCCATTATCGTGTCAAGGCAATTGCTGAAATATCAAGTTTTAATGAAACTTTGGGCGCATCATTCAGTGATAAAGACTTTGATACGATTGGCGGTCTTGTTATTGGCAAATTTGGCAGGCTTCCTGAGAGCGGGGAATCAATTGTCATAGGAGATTTCAGTTTTACCGTTATGAGAGCGGATAGCCGTCGTTTGCATCTGTTAAAAGTGGAACGTATTAAACCCGAGTTGACTGATATTGCAGATTCATAAGACTAATTCAGCTTTTATAGTAAATATGGCTGAGTTTATGTCAAATGATTATTTTGGATCGGGTTAAAGAAGAAATACCCTCAATTATATAATAACTTCAAAAATTTATTGAAAGTCAAAAGTAAAACCGGAACAGAAGGTTACGAATTGATAAATAGAGTTGATTTGCATTTTTCTTATCTCGGCAGCCAAGAAAAATGAGTGATCGTGAAATCGATCAACAGCTGGTAGAACGGGTACAGCAGGGCGATAAACGTGCTTTTGATCTGCTGGTTATTAAATATCAGGGACGGCTCGCGCGCTTGTTATCTCGATTTATTCGAGATCCGGCTGAAGTGGAAGATATTGCCCAGGAAACCTTTATTAAGGCCTATCGGGCATTAGCTTCGTTTCGCGGTGATAGTGCCTTTTATACCTGGTTGTATCGAATTGGAGTTAATACAGCCAAGAATTTTCTGGTAGCACAAGGCCGTAAACAGCCCGTAACCATTACTGGATTTGATGCTGAAGATGCGGAAAATTTCGAAGGAGCTGATCAGCTTCGGGAGGTGAATACGCCTGAAAGTGAACTTATGGGAAAACAGGTTGCCCAAACTGTAAATCAGGCACTAGAAGCTTTACCCGAAGAATTACGAACTGCGATAACTCTCAGGGAAATTGAAGGATTAAGCTATGAAGAGATTGCCGATATTATGAATTGTCCAATTGGTACAGTGCGGTCCAGAATATTCAGGGCGCGTGAGGCGGTGGCTGACAAACTGCGTCCTTTGTTAGGCACTGACAAGAGTAAAAGATGGTAATAAGAGGTGAAATGTGAGAAAGAAAGTATCTGAATTAATGGATGGTGAGCTTGAGGATACGGATGCAGTTACGATCATTAATGTTGTAAAAAGTGACAGTAGTCTGTTTTCTGACTGGGAGGTTTATCATATAATCAGGGATTCATTACACCAATCCGTTATTAGTATAAATCTTTCAGAAAAGATCAGAAATAAACTAATTGATGAACCGCTGTTATTGGTGCCTTATTCACACAAAACTCACCAGAATCGTAAACAAAAACTACTGGGATTTTCCGTTGCTGCTTCGATTACAGTGTTGTCAGCCGGATGGTTGATATTTCAATCTATAGAGCAGCATGAAACAGCACTTAAAGAAGTTTATGTGACTGAGAAAATAAATGACAAGGCTACGCCTGTCAACGAGCAGCGCTCGTTGGTTACTTTTCAGCCCGCTCCCTCGTATTCATTTCCTTCTGTTTCTACAAACAGTAATTATCCTCTGATCTACAGGGGAGTAACATACGAGAGTGCTGCCCGTTATCCGTCTGTCGGGGTATCTCCAGCTGTTGGACCAATCCGGACAGAGCCTCTCGCGCCTGCCGAGTAACGTGAATCATGAGTTCATGAAGTATATTGTTGTAATAATGCAGGTGCCGTGTTCTGTCATTGTTATAAACAGAAAGAGCTTGTGAGGAATTGATATGACGATATTTTGGCTACGGTAATGTGGACTTACTTCTGTAAGCGCCAATAATTCTTAATTATGATTATATATTTATCATCATGATCTCTCAAAGTAACCTCTACCCAAACTCAGGATTAATATTGATCGTGGCTACGATTAAAAATACATGGCAGAAGATAGCATTTATAATTTTCCTATGTTGGTCCGTATTTATGCTGCCTGTTTCATTGCAGGCAAAAGATTTGCCGGACTTTACTGATCTGGTAGAAAAGCACGGACAGGCGGTTGTCAATATCAGTACAGTTCAGACTCAGCAAGTAGGGGTTGGTCAGTTTTTACCAGAAATTCCTAATATTCCGGAAGATTCTCCTTTCTATGAATTTTTTCGCAGGCATATCCAACCTTTCTCAGGCCCGAGAAAATATGAATCTCGTTCACTTGGTTCAGGCTTTATTATCAGTAAAGATGGGTATATCCTGACCAATGCACATGTGGTTGAGGCGGCCAATGAAATTACCGTCCGATTGACTGATAAGCGTGAATTCAGCGCAAAAGTAATTGGAGCTGATCAAAAAACAGATATTGCATTGCTTAAAATAGATGCAAATGATCTGCCGGTAGTGACCCAAGGTAGCCCTGAGCAGCTCAAGGTTGGAGAATGGGTAGTTGCCATTGGCGCTCCCTTTGGCTTCGAGAACACGGTTACAGCGGGAATCGTGAGTGCAAAAGGACGTTCGCTCGCCCAGGAAAACTATGTTCCTTTTATACAAACTGATGTGGCGATTAATCCAGGTAATTCAGGTGGACCGCTGTTTAATATGAAGGGTGAGGTTGTGGGTATCAACTCCCAGATTTACAGTAGAACGGGTGGATTTATGGGTCTTTCTTTTGCCATTCCGATTGATGTCGCGATGGATATTGCCGATCAACTCAAGACCTATGGCAAGATCTCACGCGGAAAGATTGGTGTCATGATACAGGAAATGACAGACGAGTTGGCCGAGTCTTTCAGTCTGGACAAGTCACGCGGTGCACTAGTGGTTTCAGTAGAAAAAGGCGGGCCAGCTGACAAAGCTGGCATAAAGATAAGAGACGTTATTCTGAAATTTGATGGTAAAGATATCGAGGCTTCAAGTGATTTGCCACGCATTGTTGGGAACACGAAACCTGGCTCCAAGGTGCCTGTTGAAATATGGCGTAGTGGTTCGGTCAAAAAAATGACTATTTCAGTAGGAGAAATGCCTGCGGATGGCAATATTGTTAATCAAAAACAAAGCAAATCAGGAGATGCAACCAGTCGGCTTGGTCTTGTTCTAAGGGAGCTTTCTGCTAACCAGAAAAATCAGCTTGGTATAGAGAATGGCTTGCTGGTTGATGAAGTTTATGACGGAATAGCCAGTAGCTCGGGTATCCGTCCCGGAGATATTATCTTGGGATTTAATAATCAAGATATAAAATCTATCAGACAGTTCAATAAGTTGCTGAATGATGCTCCCAAAGGTCGGAATATTGCGCTACTAATAAGAAGAGGGGAAGTTGCGACTTTCATTACCATAAAAATAGATGAATAATCGGACAGAGCTCAGAAAATTAATTGTATATGGGAGAGAAGGCTGTCATCTCTGTGAGGATATGATTGCTTCCCTCGGTGATCTGCAAAAGGAATTTCGATTTGAGTTTGTAGTGATCAATATTGATAAAGATGAGAATTTGACCCGATTATATAATAAGCGTGTTCCAGTTCTGTTTGCTGTAAAAGAAAAAAAAGAGCTATGTCACTATTTTCTTGATTTAGAGGCGTTTAACGCTTACCTTGCCAATTCTAACTTTTTGCTGATTTGATTTGCTCGAGCAGATTAAATTATCTTCTCTACAAAAGATCCGTTCTCATATCTTCTTGTTATTGTTCCAGCATAGAGATAATGCGGGAGCTGAGTAAATTACTACTCATCTGATTTATTTAGCGAGTTCTCGCGTTGTCTTCATGATTGTCAAGTATGCGGAAGCGCTTTATCTGTTCTGGCTGCTCCGGGAAATCTATCTTCCTTCTGCTGATTTGTATACAATCGCTTCTTTTATCCATGGCTTCCGTCAATTCTCCTGCCAATCGGTGATTTTTTTTGATACAGCACATTCGTAATTTTTCTATTATTGCACATATTGATCATGGCAAATCCACGCTTGCTGATCGCATTATTCAGTTTTGTGGAGGTCTTTCTGATCGGGAAATGGAAGCTCAGGTACTCGATTCGATGGATCTGGAACGCGAACGCGGCATTACGATAAAGGCACAGACTGCTGCCTTGTATTACCAGGCCAAGGATGGTGTAAATTATTTGTTGAATTTGATTGATACGCCAGGACACGTTGATTTTTCCTACGAAGTATCCCGTTCACTATCTGCTTGTGAAGGTGCTCTGCTGGTTGTCGATGCTTCTCAAGGTGTCGAAGCGCAGACTGTTGCAAACTGCTATACCGCAATTGAACAAGGCGTCGAAGTTATTCCAGTGCTAAACAAGATCGACTTACCTGCTGCTGATCCTGATAGAGTGATTGCTGAAATAGAAGACATTATCGGAATTGAAGCCAGGAGTGCTCTACACATTAGTGCTAAAACTGGTGAAGGGATAAATGAAGTCCTGGAAATGATTGTGGCCCGGATTCCACCTCCGGAAGGGGAGATCGATGCGCCGCTCAGGGCGCTAATAATAGATTCCTGGTTTGACAGTTATGTGGGCGTTGTGATGCTGGTTCGAGTGATGGATGGCATATTGAAACCAGGTAGCAAGCTCCTGCTAATGTCCAATAAGGCAAATTATTTGTGTGAGGAAGTGGGTGTTTTTCAGCCGAAGGCGGTTAACCGTGAATCTCTGAGTGCCGGAGAGGTTGGTTTCATAATTTCTGGAATTAAGGATTTAAAGTCTGCCAAAGTGGGAGATACGGTAACGCTGGTTGATCATCCTGCCAGTGAGCCTCTGGATGGATTCAAGGAAATAAAACCACAGGTTTTTGCTGGACTGTATCCGGTCGAATCCAATCAATATGACGCATTGCGTGCAGCATTGGAGAAGCTGCGGTTGAACGATGCTTCTTTACACTTTGAGCCGGAAACTTCTCAGGCACTGGGTTTCGGCTTTCGTTGCGGATTTCTCGGTTTATTGCATCTGGATATTGTTCAGGAACGACTGGAGCGGGAATATGATATGGATCTTATTACCACTGCGCCGACAGTGGTTTATCAGGTTATCCTGCATGATGGCAAGATTGTGGAGATCGAAAATCCTTCCAGACTACCAGAACTGTCCAGCATAGAAGAAATCAGGGAGCCTGTTATTACTGCAACTATCCTGGTTCCCGAGGAATATGTAGGCGCGGTGATAACATTGTGTACCGGTAAACGCGGAGTTCAGGAAAATATGCAATATATGGGCAGGCAGGTCATGCTTGTTTATGAGCTGCCTCTAAATGAGGTGGTAATGGATTTCTTTGATAAATTGAAATCTGTGAGCCGTGGTTATGCTTCGCTTGATTACGAATTTAAGGAATTCAGAGTGGCTGATCTGGTTAAGCTCGACATACTGATCAATAATGAACGGGTAGATGCCTTGTCCCTGATTGTACACCGTGCCAGCAGTCAACAACGTGGACGGGAGCTGGCACAAAAAATGCGTGAACTTATTCCGCGACAAATGTTTGATATTGCGGTACAGGCAGCAATAGGTGCCCATATTGTGGCGCGTGAAAATGTCAAGGCATTACGTAAAAATGTACTGGCGAAGTGCTACGGTGGGGATATTACGCGAAAACGCAAGCTGCTGGAAAAGCAGAAAGCGGGGAAAAAGCGTATGAAACGGGTCGGTAATGTTGAAATTCCACAAGCAGCGTTTCTTGCTATCCTTCAGGTGGATGGTAAGTAAACAATACCGATAAATGACGTGTTTAATATGTTTATCAGTATATCTTTAGATCAGATAAGTACCGGGATACTATGAATTTTCCTTTGGTGTTGCTTGCTTTATTGGTGGTTACAGGTGGAATTTGGCTGCTTGATTATTTAATACTGCGACACCAGCGTACTCCTGATAATGTCGAGCCATGGTGGATTGAGTACCCTAAAAGTTTTTTCCCCATTATTTTGGTTGTATTTTGTTTGAGATCGTTTCTGGTAGAGCCTTTTAAAATACCTTCCGGTTCCATGATACCGACCTTACTGGTGGGGGATTTTATATTGGTCAACAAGTACACCTACGGGATCAGATTGCCTGTAGCAAACCTGAAAATTATCAATATGAATGAGCCCAAACGAGGCGAAGTCATGGTATTCCGCTTTCCAGAAGATCCATCTATTGACTACATCAAGCGGGTGATTGGTATACCTGGGGATACGGTCACTTACCGAAACAAACATCTAAGTATCAATGATGTTCCCATTCAATTGGAACCAGCTGGCGACTACAAGTATATTGAATCCGGGTTAGCATATATTTATACACAGCGGTTTAAGGAGAGCATGGATGGTAACGAGTATAATGTTTTGATTAATCAGGAGATGCCCGATATACAGCTATCCGCTGTCCATCATTTTCCCAACCGGGAAAATTGTACTTTTGACCAAACAGGCTTCTCATGCAAAATCCCAGAAGGTAATTATTTTACTTTAGGTGATAATCGTGATGGCAGCAGTGATAGCCGCTATTGGGGCTTTGTGCCAGAAGATCATATTGTTGGTAAAGCTTTCCTGATCTGGTGGAATTTTAATGATCTGAGCAGAATAGGTATGCTAATCAAGTAATGATTTGAATCTTTAGTATGCCGCAGGAGAAATTTATGTATTCATCATTATATTCCTCGACAAACAGAGGGCAGCAAGGGATAAGTCTGCCCGGGCTACTGACATGGTCAGTGGCAATTGTACTGGCGGCCATTCTGGGGATGAGATTGATCCCCTCTTTCATTGAATTCGCTGCTGTCAAGCGAGCACTAGTGACAATTGCCAGTGATTCCAAACTGCGGGATGCGAGTGTTCGTGAAATACGTATAGCTTTTGATAAACGTGCTGCTGTAGATGATATAAAATCCGTAAGCGGGAGTGATATTGTCATCAGAAAGCAGGACGAGCAACTAATCTTGAACATTAGTTACGCAGTTAAAAAGCCTTTATTTGCAAACCTTTCGCTACTGATCGATTTCGATGCAGCCAGTGATCAATGACCAGATCCAAATTTACTTCGCAAGGCATAAAGAGTAAACATGCAAAAAAATTGAAAAAGCAGGATTACACTGTTTTTTCCCAAAAACTGGGTTATACCTTCAAACAACCTGATTTGCTTCAGGAGGCGCTGACCCATCGCAGCCTCGGTTTTCCGAATAATGAACGTCTTGAGTTTCTAGGGGATAGTGTGCTGAACTGTGCGGTATCAACGCTGCTGTTCAAACGTTTCCTGCTATTGCCAGAAGGAGATCTGACAAGATTACGTGCAAATTTCGTCAACCAAGACGCCTTGCATCAACTTGCATCTGCTCTGGGTATTAGCGAATTGATTTTACTTGGTGATGGCGAGCGCAAGAGTGGCGGGCATCAGCGCCCATCTATTCTGGCAAATGCAATGGAAGCCATTATCGGGGCAATCTACCTTGAAAGTGGATTTGAAAAAGTTGATCAGGTGATTGTGGCACTCTATGATCCTTTGTTAAATCAGCTGGATCCTGATCTTTTTGGTAAAGATCCCAAGACTTTGTTACAAGAATATCTACAAAGTCGGAAAGTAGACTTGCCTGAGTACAGTACGCTATTGACACGTGGTGATGCACATGCACAGGTTTTTCATGTGGAATGCGTCATTCCTGAATTTGCTATTCGCACAAGTGGTGAAGGAACCAGTCGTCGTCGAGCCGAACAGGAAGCTGCACGCCGAGCTTATAAACTTGCCGTAGTAAGACATTAAGCAACCTCGTATCCATCGTAACTCTATACAATTCCTTTGATCAACCTGAGTTCTCTTTATCTAGGCAGAACTTTACTATGAGCGCATCTGGTTACAAAGCAGGCTACATATCTATTGTGGGGCGACCCAATGTTGGTAAATCAACCTTGTTGAATCATCTGATTAAACAAAAGATCAGCATTACTTCCAGAAAAGCGCAAACCACCCGTCATCGGATTCACGGGATATTGACGGATGTACAATCACAATTTATTTTTGTAGATACGCCCGGTTTCCAGATGCGCCATCGTAGCCAGCTCAATCAGGTAATGAACCGGGTTGTTCTGCAAAGTATGCAGGATGTGGATGTCATCTTGTTCGTGCTTGAGGCTGGACGGTTTGGTCGGGAAGATGAGCAGGTTCTTGAGCAATTGCCCAGGAATCTTCCTGTAATTCTGGTGATAAACAAAATTGATTTGTTACCGGATAAACTGCAATTGCTCCCGTTCATGCAAAAAATGGCTGATTTATTCGATTTTGCAGATATTGTCCCGGTAAGTGCATTGCAAAACAGACAATTATCAGATCTGACTGAAGTTATTCGTCACTATTTGCCCGAAAATCCTCCGGTGTTTACGGAGGACGAAATTACAGATCGCAGTGAACGATTTCTGGCAGCAGAATTACTGCGCGAAAAAGTTTTTCGGCAAATTGGTGAGGAGGTACCCTACTCGGTTAGTGTGATCATCGAGCAGTTCGCTGTGGAAGGCAATTTGCGACGTATCCATGCCTGTATTCTGGTGGAGAGAGAAAATCAGAAAGCTATCATTATAGGTAAGCAGGGAAAAAAACTGAAGGATATGGCTACACAGGCACGTAAGGATATGGAGGTGCTGTTTGATGGCAAAGTCTATCTGGAGATATGGGTCAAGGTAAAATCCGGCTGGGCAGATGACGCTATTGCACTGAAGAGTATGGGGTATGAATAGGAATAAAAATTGTCGTGGCAGACTATCTGGCACATACCCCCAACCGGGTTTGTAGATCAGCTGATTTGTAAAAGATTAAAAAAAGCAATTTAAAACGACTGGGAGAACTGAATAATCATGATAGCTCTGGGTGTCAATATTGATCATGTCGCAACGCTACGGCAGGCACGAGGTACGGATTATCCCAGTCCGATCAAGGCAGCTCTGGTTGCCGAGGAATCTGGAGCGGATGCGATTACGCTACATTTGCGTGAAGATCGGCGTCATATCCAGGAAGAGGATGTGATAATTCTGCGAGAACGACTTAAAACCCGAATGAACCTGGAAAGCGCTGTAACAGAAGAGATGATCTCTTTTGCCTGCAGAATCAAACCACATGATATCTGCCTGGTGCCGGAGCGTCGTGAAGAGTTGACCACTGAAGGGGGACTGGATGTGATCCGGCACTTCGATCAGGTAAGTGCCGCGTGCAAGCGCCTCACAGAAGCTGGAATTCGTGTTTCTCTGTTTGTTGATGCACGAGCTGATCAGATTGATGCAGCAATCAGGGTGGGCGCGCCAGTGATTGAGCTACATACCGGCCATTATGCAGATGCTGCAACATCTGAGGCACAACAGGCTGAGCTGGAAACAATCCGCAGTATGGCGGCCTATGCATTTAGCCGGGGATTACAGGTGAATGCTGGACACAGCTTGCATTACCAGAACACCACGCCAATTGCATTTATCCCGGAGATAACCGAATTGAATATCGGCCATGCTATTGTCGCCCGGGCACTGTTTATTGGTTTTGCTCAAGCTGTACGGGAAATGAAAACGTTAATGCAAGAGGCGCGTGCATGATATACGGGATTGGTACCGATCTGGTTGATCCTGCCCGTATTGCGGGGTCGCTGGAGCGTTACGGAGAAAGATTTGCCAGACGCGTGCTGGCAGATTCTGAGTGGTCAGAATATGTGAGGCAGACTCGGCCGGAAGTGTTTCTGGCAAAGCGTTTTGCAGCCAAGGAGGCTTTTTCCAAGGCTGTGGGCACAGGTTTGCGCACCCCTGTTATGTTCGGGAATATTGCCGTTCAGCATGATACGCAGGGGAAACCTTATTTTGAATTTCATCAGGAACTGATCGATTGGATAGGGCAGCGCGGTATTGTTAGTCATCATCTTTCCATTAGTGATGAATTGACACTGGCAAGTGCCTTTGTGGTGCTGGAAAAATAAATATGTTTCTTGGCCCGCTGATGCTCGACATAGCGGGCACAACGTTAACTGAAACGGATCGTGTTCAATTGAGTCATCCGCTTGTTGGTGGCGTTATTCTGTTTGCACGAAATTATGAATCACCAGCACAGCTATCCGAATTAACCGCATCCATTCATGCATTGCGCTCTCCGCCTCTATTGATTGCTGTAGATCAGGAAGGTGGCAGGGTACAGCGTTTCCGTGACGGTTTTACGCGTTTGCCGCCAATGCGTACGCTGGGAGAAATCCAGGACAGGAATCCAGATTTGTCGCTTCATCTGACTCGGCAGATTGGTTATGTACTGGCTGCAGAGCTCAAGGCTTGTGGGGTTGATGTGAGTTTTACACCTGTGCTCGATCTTGATTGCGAGCAGAGTAGCGTGATTGGTGATCGTGCTTTTTATCGTGAGCCACAAGTTGTTGCTGAACTGGCTCATGCCTTGATGAGCGGTTTGCAGTCGGTGGGAATGGTGGCAGTAGGTAAACATTTCCCTGGTCATGGTGCGATCCAGGCGGATACCCATGTTGAAACTGCTATTGATTCTCGCAATTACACGGATATTGAAAAGAAAGATCTGATCCCTTTCCGCCGGATGATTGATGCAGGGCTTTCCGGCATCATGGCTGCGCATGTTATTTATCCAGCCATTGATCCAAACCCGGCAGGTTTTTCCAGCAAGTGGTTGCAGGATATTTTGCGGAACGAGCTGGGATTTAGGGGTTGCATTTTCAGTGATGACCTGTGTATGCAGGCTGCCAGAAATTATGGCAGCATCACTCGCCGGGCGGAGCAAGCCTTGCAGGCAGGGTGTAACATGGTATTGATATGTAACGATCCCGATTCAGCAGACGAATTGTTGACATCCCTGCAATGGGAATTTTCTGCTGTCGATACAGCCAGGCTGGAACATATGCGTGGGCAGCAAACGGTTCATTCGATGGCGCAGTTGCATGAAATGGAGCGATTCATTCGGGCGACTGAAGAGATCAGCAGAATCAGTCTGGCTAATATCAGTGTATCCGTGTGAGAATTGCATTTTTAGCGTTCCGGGGTAATTCAGACCGGATTTCTCAACGAGCAATTTTTGTCACTTAATTGATATGAATAATATATTCGATGTAGCAGTTATCGGCGCAGGGCCTGGCGGCTATGTAGCAGCTATCCGCTGTGCGCAGCTCGGGCTAAACACAGTATGTATTGATGACTGGAAGAATGAGCAGGGCAGACCAAGCTTGGGGGGTACCTGTCTTAACGTGGGCTGTATTCCTTCCAAAGCACTGCTTGAGTCTTCCGAGAATTTTGCGCGAGCGGGACATAAATTTGCGGAACACGGCATTAAGCTGGATGGATTATCGATAGATGTTCCAGCCATGATTGCCCGCAAGGACAAGATCGTCAAAGCTTTTACTGGCGGGATTGGCATGCTGTTCAAGAAAAATAAAGTAACTGTCTTGCATGGTCGTGGCGTACTGCAAAAACGCGATAACGATGATGATAGCTGGGAAATAAGAGTAAAGACTGACGAGAAGGAGCAGTCAGTACGCACCAGGCATGTCATCATTGCGACAGGTTCTGTTCCTCGTTCTCTGACAATAGCGCCAGTTGACGGGGTTAATGTACTTGATAATGCAGGTGCTCTGGCTTTGCAACAAACGCCTGGAAAACTTGCCATTATCGGTGCGGGAGTGATCGGCTTGGAACTTGGAAGTGTCTGGCGCAGGCTGGGAGCAGAAGTAACAATACTGGAAGCCCAAGCTGATTTTCTGTCAGCAGCAGATGAGCAAGTCGCAAAGGAAGCATACAAGGCATTGACGCGTGAAACCGGGCTTGTCATTCATACCGGGGTTGAGATTAAATCAACTCAAGCAGGCAAGGATAATGTAAAAATCGAGTATACCGATCGTGACAAGAACGTACAGAGCCTGGAGGTGGACAAACTCATCGTGGCTGTGGGGCGTGTTCCCAATACCGCTAGTTTGGGAGCTAAAGAAACAGGATTACAGCTGGATGAGCGCGGATATATTGGTGTGGATAAATTTTGCCAAACCAGTTTGCAAAATGTATATGCAATTGGAGATGTTGTAAGAGGGCCAATGCTGGCGCATAAGGCTTCTGAAGAAGGAGTTGCTGTTGCGGAGCGGATAGCGTCGAACCAGCAAGGAGCATCTGATTCAACCGCGCATATTGATCTCGGAATGATGCCATGGGTGATTTATACCGCACCGGAGATTGCTTGGGTGGGAAAAACCGAACAGGCGCTGAAGGCAGAAGGTGTTATCTACAAAGTAGGGCAGTTTCCGTTCATGGCTAACGGACGTGCTCGCGCACTGGGGGAAACAACAGGGTTTGTTAAAGTTCTGGCGGATGCAGAAAGCGATCGTATCCTCGGCGTACATATGGTGGGTCCTTATGTATCTGAAATAATTGCCGAAGCTGTGGTTGCCATGGGGTTTTCTGCCAGCAGCGAGGATCTGGCACGTATCGTACATGCTCATCCATCACTTTCCGAATCACTGCATGAAGCTGCATTAGGCGTGGCTAAACGGACCATTCATATCTGATTTGCGAAATATTGGTCTGGATTTTCTGGGAGCAAATAGTATGAAACTGCTGTTTTTGGGTTTGCTGCTGATCTCCATGTCTGTATTTGCAGCAGCGGACAATGAGAAACAGATTCTTGAGATGGAAGCTGCTGTTGCGCAGCAGCAACAGGAACAGCAGATTTTATTTCAGCAGTTTCAAATGCTTCAGGAATTGCGACGCCACGAGATCGCGCAGGACGATCAGGTCGCTCAGACTGGAAGTGACATGATTATCAGTGGCGAAGCGCCAAAGTATGAGGATTCGGCCATACAGCGCAAGAAACGTACCGAAAGGATACGCCGTTATACGGATGAGCTGAATGAACTCTACACGCGCTATCAGGAAACAGAGAATGAAAGACGAGCGCTAATTGAACAGCTGAATGGGTTGAAACCGGGTAAAGATTCTTTAGCAGAATAAAAGAAATAATATGCGGATAAACCGACGCTAAAGTCATTTTATCTGAGCCAGAAGATTGATGAAATTGTTTCTAATTTATCGGGAGGTTACTAATGAATTTCAAAGAAATGACTGATGAGGAACTGATATCAGCCCGGGATGAGGTCGATGCATGGTGTGCCAAGCATGCTCAATCGATCTGGAGCGGACGTAAAGGATATGCAGTAGGGTTGCTTGGTGTATTTGGTGTTTCAACAGGAATCGTGTTTTTAATGTTTGATGGCTTTGAACCAGTAAGCTTAGTACCTATCCTGCTGGGAGGTGTTGTCTGTTTAATGTGGTACAAAGTAAAACAACAGCATAAAAATAACAGCAATTTTCTGGAAGAAGTCAAAAAAGAAATCGCCCGGCGTACAAAAAAAACCGAGAAGGCTACAAAAAAATAGATTTTGGAAAATCCGTGTTGTAATTGAACTCAAGGGAGCTCAAGCGATAATTGCGAGATATCTGCTCTGGGTATCCGGACAGGTAGAGAAAGACGCAGGGTGTGTAAAACTTTCCGGGCCGTTGCACGACAGACTGTCAGTTTCCCTCCGTAGATTCCCACAACCCGAGGGTATTTCGGATGATCACATTGCAGATGTATTTCACGTGAACGATTAAAAGGGAGGCTCCCAGACTCCGGTAATACACGTAGGCCGACAAAGCGCTCTCGGATTGTGATGTAGTGATCCGGAAAATAATAACGAAAACAGCCAAGCAGATAGACCTCTTCTGTTATCAGAGGAGATGCCTTCTCAGGTTCTCCTTTGAATACCGTCTCAGTTGTACCCAACAAAATATGTTCTTTCCATGGCAAGGCAAAAATAACTCTCTGATCCTGTGGCGATTCAAGGTAATAACAGCCCATATTCAACCGTCCGTTCAGCACCAGGTGAGTGCCTTGTACCAGCTCTACCGGGTATGTTGGTGGGGATGGTGAGATGCGTTCTGCCACCTGGTTGATCCAGGGGCCGGCAGCATTGATGAGCACACTTGCCGTACACTGATAAGGCTGATTGTTTTCCAAAAATTCAATTTCACAAGTGTCTCCGAAAATCCTGGCGTGAGTGAATTCCGCTGGGCAGCGTAACTCTGCGCCCAGTGATGAAGCAGAATGCATCATTGCCTGAGTAAGCGCTTGATCATCAGTCTGGGCATCCCAGTACTGGAAGACATGTTTGAGTCCGCGTGTAGAGAGACCGTCCAGCTCTCCCCATTTTCTCCGTGGTATGGAGCAAAAGCCGGCCCCCTTGCCAAATCCCGCCAGTAGAGCATAAAGGCTGAGTCCTGCACGAATAGTTAGTGAGTCACGCGATGTCTGGTGGTAAATAGGAAGATAAAAGGGTTGCAATCTGACCAGTGAAGGAGCAAGGCGCAGCAACTCTGCGCGTTCCTTTAGACTTTCACGCACCAAGCTGAGTTGGCCACTTTCCAGATAACGCAGACCGCCATGAATCAATTTACTTGAACGGCTCGAAGTGCCCGCTGCTAAAGCAGCTTTTTCTAGCACCAGTACGCTGTAGCCACGTGCAGCCGCCGCCTGTGCAACAGCAACACCTTGAATTCCTCCGCCAACAATTATGAGGTCGTAATGATTGGTTGCAGACATGGCCCTAGTTCAAGATGCAAGTAAAGTACCAATAGTATCGGTTTCAATCAGTGTAATGCCAGCCTTTGCATAGTCAAGCGCCGTGTCGTAATCATCCACTGTGTAAATTACCCATTGCCATGATCCAGACCAGAGCTGATCCAGATTTTTAGGCAGATAACGGATGCTGCTAAACAGATAATCTGGCTCCAGCCGTGTGGCCATGGTTGACTGCTTGTCTGACCAGCCATCAATAATCCAGCCAATTCTGTATATCTGATGTGTTTTGATCAGCGCTATCGCTTCCCAGTCGAAGGAAATCAGGACGCATTGTTCTCGCACCGGGTCAATAATCGGAAGAATTGCAGCTATCGTCTTGTTTAAACCAAACCGGGCAATACTTTCAGATTTGATTTCAATAAACGCAGTAACTTGCGGGTACTGTGCCAGATATTGACAGAATTTTGCCAGGCGAGGAATGGGAGCATATTTTGTGGAGCTTGGGTAAGGAATCGTCAGTATGTCGATTTCATCATCCCTCAACTCGGTCAAATAAGCGTTGTGCCCGGTTAACCGTCTGAGATGATCGTCATGACAAAGGTATGGAGTAAGTTGGCAGCTTAGTTGAATATCAACTTCAACATAACGGGTACCCGCCTGGATTGCTGCCTGAATTCCGGGCAGGGAATTTTCCGGATACAATGCGGGATATCCTCGATGAGCAACGAAACAAGGAATATTATGCGTCATAGCAGAAGAGTCAATTTTATTTCTCACAGAGTCTACTCTCTATCCCATTGGATTGCGATGCTGTCCGGTAAAGGATGGGTTGTTCAGGAACCGTTCAGTTTTGGGAGGATATGATGTACAAGAAAGATGCCCCTTTTAATGTGGTTCTGCCGGCTCTGATTGCAGCCGTTTTATTGATTCCGTTTGTAATGAACTTTCTTGCACATGCCTGGTTTGGAGAGAAGCATTTTCCTCCGCTTGTAATGATGAAACTACCTGCAGATAGCTCGATAATTACCTTGCCGCATGAGGTAAAGCAATTTAAACCTTTTGAAATCACACTGCGATTGGATACCAAAGAATTGGCGCTGCGTATCAATGATATTGTTGAAAAATCGCTTCCCGGAACTGAATTGCAAGATATTCACGGTAAAGTTTTTCCAGAAATGCATGCTGGGATAACCGGCGATGAGTTTTCTATTAACCCACCGGAGCCGCAGGCTCAGCTTTTTTCCGGTCGGGATGAGACGCATTGGTCGTGGATCATCACGCCAGAAAAGGAAGGACGTTACGAACTGTCGCTCAAGCTATATCTGCAGACAACTGAAACGACTCATGAGCATCCACAGATTGCTGATCTGGCTGAAATCCGGCTGTTCGTGAAAAAAAATCCGCAAGTATGGATGCGCACCTACGGCATCTGGTATATAGCCCTTACGTTGTTGATAGCAGGATGGTGGTGGAAAAAACGCCAGATAAAAAGACAGAAATCAGACCAAGGTACTTCTGATTAAATACTGCATGAATACGTACTGTATTTCTCGGAACAAAACGTCATTTCTATAAGATAGTGAATGATTGTTTCCTTCGCGACGTGCCATGATACCTATTTCACTGCTACCCGTTCACTGAATCAGCACTTTGGAGTGGTAGCAAAATCGCGCACTCGCAGTGTTGCACTTCTCGACATCATTGGATAGCTACACCTTGGTCATGTTTCTTGTGATGATTACAGTTCTGTCTGTAATAATCACTCGCAGAAAACTTAATTAAAATATTTAAATTTATGTGCAATCGTATGATTGATAACTTTATGCGGGTACTGCTGTTGGAGTATGAATAATTATCATTTTTCGTATGTGTAATATTATTTTCTCGTGGGTTCTGTGTGGCCTGACTTTATTTATGCTGAATTGCTCGGTTCTGGCAGCAGGTGGCGGCTATACTGTTGCAGATATTCAGCGCATGGGGTTGCAGGCCAATGGCCTGTTGCAAGCAGCGCGTTCACAGGTTGATATTGCACAGGCGGGAGTAACCAGTGCATCGGCATTTCCCAACCCGGAAATAACCTTCATGGCCGGACCTGATAGTCCGCGATTGCCGGAAATCGATACCGGACCATCTTCCATGCAGCGGCAGGTAACCGTCAGCCAACCACTGGAAAATCCATGGGTGCGACGTGCCCGCATTGGGGCGGCAGAATCCGGCGTTGAAGCCAGTCGCGCAAATCTGGAACAGGCCCGAGCAGATCTAGCGGCACAACTCCGGGTGCATATCTACGAATTTTTGTTACGGCGTGGCCTGGCAGAAATGGAATCAGATATTTTTAATTTGATGGGGGAAATTCAACGCCGTATCAAACTGAGTGTTGAATCAGGTGAAATTGCCCGGTTTGAGCTAATTCGGGCCGATACCGAGGTAATGACAGCGGCGAGTAGAAAAGAGGCAGCATTGCTGAACACGGAGCGGGCGCGAATCGCGCTGCTGCAGCTGACAGCCGGTACGCTGCCTGCTGAGTTTGATGTGATCGCTTCACTCAGCGACCCAGTGGAACTGCCTTCACTGGAGATGTTACGTACGGAATTACCCGCTACAAACCCGGAAATTCAACGGCTGGAAGCAGAACAGGATCGCGCACGTTTACGTATTGATCAGGAGCGCGCTTCTGTGCTCCCATCCGTGGATATTCTGTACAGCAATTATCAGGATAGGCAATTTACATCGAATACTGCCGGACTGAGCGTTCGCATCCCATTATTTTATCAGCGACGTGGTGAAGTTGATGCGGCAGTTTCAGATGCAGCTAGGGTACGCGAAACGCTCGATTATCGTCGCTACGAGATCGGCCGGTTGCTGGAGTCTGCCTGGCAGGCCATGGAGATTGCCCGGCGCAGGGTGGAGATGTTCGAAGGCGGCATCGTTAAGGAGGCGAAAGCTGCGCTGCGCGTGGCGGAAGCTGCTTTCCGGTTGGGAGAAAGAGATTTTATCGAGGTACTGGATACTCAACGGGTGCTACGTAATGCGCGCTCGGAATTATTGCAGGCCCAGTTCGAATTGCAGGCAGCAGCAGCAGAGATAGATCGGCTGCGGGCGCATTATCCACAGGAGTAATTTTCCCCAATGAGTTTCCAGATACAAACTATTGCAGTTGTTTTTGCATTCGTAGTGCTTTCTATTTCGGGTTGCAGCAGTAAAGAAGAGCAGGATTCCCCAGAAAAACATGTTAAAGCGGGATTGGCTGATTCCCATACAATTTTTCTCAGGCCGGATTTGCGTCAGCGAGTTGAAACCGGTAAACCATTCCTTGCTGATATCTCCGAAAAGCTGCATGTTCCCGGTCAAATTAAGGTAAATGAGACGAAACTTGTTCAGGTGGGAGCCAGTTTTACCGGAAGAATCGTCGAAGTTTATGCACATTTAGGAGATAGTGTCGCAGCTGGTGCCAAATTGGCCCGAATTACAAGTCCGGAATTAGTGCAGGCGCAATTAGCTTATCTTCGTGCTAATTCATTGGCCGTTCTGGCAGAGCGTGCAGCCATACGTGCCAGACAGCTGTTCGCTGAGGATGTTATTAGTGCCGCCGAGCTGCAGCGCCGGGAATCGGAATCGCAGGTTTCGAACGCTGAACTGAGTGCAGCCAAGGATCAATTACTTTTACTGGGAGTAAATAATCAGGCAATACAAGATCTGACCCGGCACGGGCAGATTCTTCCATCTGTTGTGATTACTGCTCCGCGCAGTGGCACAGTTATCACACGTAATGTAGCAGTTGGACAAGTAGTGCAGCCATCAGATCAATTGTTTACCGTAGCTGATTTATCTGAACTGTGGGTGGTAGGGGATGTTCCGGAATACGCTGCGCATTTTGTTGAGCAGGGACAGCATGTGGAAGTTCGTGTGCCGGCACTGGGTGACGCAAATTTTGACGGGACTATCATTTTCGTATCCGATATTGTTAATCCGTTGACGAGGACAGTGACTGTCCGTACTGAGGTGGATAATCCTGAGCGTAAACTAAAGCCGGATATGCTGGCTACAGTGCATATTGATGAGCATGCGCGTGAACGTCTCGTTATCCCGGAAGGCGCAGTGGTGCGTGAGCATAATGAAGATCACGTATTTGTCGCCCGGGAAGATGGTGGTTTTACATTAACCCAGGTGAAGCTGGATGAACCAGTGAATCAGATGAGGCCTGTTCTGGAGGGATTAACACCAGATCAGCTGATTATTGTGAAGGGAGCCTTCCATCTGAATAACGAGCGTAAACGCAAGGATCTGGAATAACGATGATTATTTCTTTGGTACGCGCCATGCTGGCGCAGCGTTTGATAATCGTCGTGGTTGCACTGATTCTGATGGGATTTGGTCTGCATGCAGCACAGCGTTTGTCAGTGGATGCTTTCCCGGATGTCACTAATGTTCAAGTGCAGATTGCAACCGAGGCAGTCGGCCGCAGTCCGGAGGAAATAGAGCGCCTGGTGACTATTCCATTGGAAATTGCTATGACCGGGATGCCCGGACTGGAGGAAATGCGTTCTTTGAACAAGAGCGGCTTATCTATCATTACACTGGTATTTACCGATGCAACTGATGTTTATTTTGCTCGGCAACTGGTAATGGAGCGGCTGCTGGAAGTGGCCAGTAAAATGCCGGCTGGAATTACGCCGCGTTTGGGTCCGGTTTCTACAGGATTGGGCGAGGTATATCAATATACGATAGATCATCCCGATGATGGGGAACGAGCGCTGTCCGTGGAAGAACTGACTAAGCGACGCATTGTGCAGGATTGGATTGTCCGGCCAATGTTGCGTTCAATTCCCGGAGTGGCGGAAATCAATTCTCAAGGCGGGTATGTCAAGCAATACCATGTGCTGACGAATCCCAATAAGCTGCGTCACTATGACTTGACATTGGAGCAGGTAGAAAAAGCCATTGCAGAGAACAATGCCAATGCCAGTGGCGGGATTTTGCCGACAGGCAGTGAACAGTACCTCGTCAAGGGCGTTGGACTGATCCGTACACTGCAGGATATTGGCAATATTGTGTTGTCCGAGGAGCGTGGCGTACCTGTGTTCGTGCGTGATGTTGCGGAAGTAAAACTGGGCACGGAGGTGAGAGCAGGGGCTATTATCAAGGGTGGATATACGGAATCTGCTTCTGGCATCGTGTTGATGATAAGAGGGGGGAATGCCAAGGAGATCGTAGGACGAGTCAAGGCAAAAGTAGCCGAGATCAATGAGCAAAATCTGTTGCCGGATGGATTGCAGATTGTTCCATATTATGATCGGACTGACTTAGTTGATGCTGCTTTATGGACAGTCAGCAAAGTGCTAATGGAAGGCATTTTTCTGGTTATTATCGTGCTGTTCATCTTTCTGGGAGATGTGCGCTCCAGTTTGATCGTAGTGGCAACGCTGGTAGTTACGCCTTTGCTGACATTCATGGTGATGAACCATCAGGGTATTTCCGCCAATCTGATGTCGCTGGGTGGGCTTGCAATTGCAATCGGATTGATGGTTGATTCGACCGTAGTCGTGGTGGAAAACGTCTTTCATCGACTGGGCCATAGCGATGGCGCGCGTGAGTCGCGCACGCATGCTATTGGTGAGGCTGTGGCCGAAGTAGGGACCCCGGTAATTTTCGGGATCTGTATTATTATTCTGGTTTTCCTGCCACTGATGACGCTGCAGGGTATGGAAGGAAAATTGTTTAGCCCGTTGGCTTTTACGATTGCGATTGCCCTGGCGATTTCTCTGATCGTTTCACTGACTTTGTCCCCGGTACTTTGTGCCTATGTTCTGAAGGGTGGGACGGCTGAACATGATACCTGGATCATTGCCGGATTGAAAAGAGCCTACCGATCCCTGCTTAACACTGCTCTTAAGAGAGGGAGGTTGACAGTTATCACCGCACTGGGACTGCTATTGCTGTCTTTTATGTTGTTTCCATTTCTGGGGAAATCGTTTATTCCTACCCTGCAGGAAGGTGCATTAACACCGCAGATCAACCGGGTGGCTTCTATTTCTCTGTCTGAAGCAATTGAAATGGAAATGGAAGCAATGAAGGCTATCTCGCAGGTGCCAGGGGTGAAAAGTGTAGTATCCAAGTTGGGTCGAGGTGAATCACCTGCTGATCCGGCCGGGCAGAATGAATCTGATCCGATGGTGACGCTGGATCCCAATTCCGGGCGAACCCAGGACGAAGTAGATGATGATATTCGCAAATTGCTGGAAGTGCTGCCTGGTGTCAATATTGTTCTGTCGCAACCGATTGCGGAAAGAGTGGATGAAATGGTGACTGGTGTACGCTCTGAAATTGCCGTGAAAATTTTTGGGGATAACCTGGATAAATTACGCGGGCTGTCAGAACAGATCGCCCGCATCTTGCGCACTGTCCCCGGAGCACAGGATATCCGGATTGAACGCCTTTCTGGCCAGCAATCGCTGACTATTGATATTGATCGTAACGCCATTGCGCGTAACGGCATCAATGTCGCTGATGTGCATGAACTGATCGAGACTGCTGTAGGTGGCCGTGAAGTAAGTACGCTGTACGAGGGTGAGCGACGTTTTGCTATTGTGGTGCGTTTTCCACAACATTTCCGGGACAGTATTGAAAGTATCCGTAATCTGTTGCTACGCGCACCGGATGGAGTAACCGTACCTTTGTATACCGTTGCCAATATCAGTGTTGTTGATGGTCCGGCGCAAGTTTCACGTGAAAATGCCAAGCGCCGCGTAGTAGTCGGTTCAAACGTTGAAGGCCGTGACTTAGGCGGTTTTGTGGCAGAGGTACAGGAGCGGATTGCCAAGGAAGTAAAACTGCCGGACGGCTATTTTTTCGAGTGGGGCGGGCAGTTTGAGAATGTGGAGCGTGCGATGAATACACTTTCGATTATCGTTCCTGTAACGATTGCTGCTATTTTCTTTTTGTTGTTCATGCTGTTCAATTCTATCAAACTAGCAGCCTTGATTATTCTGGTACTGCCATTTGCGTCGATAGGTGGCGTATTCGGTCTGTTTGTTACCGGTGAGTATTTGTCGGTGCCAGCTTCAGTTGGTTTTATCGCGTTGTGGGGAATAGCGGTGCTGAACGGGGTGGTGCTGATTTCCTATATCCGGAAGTTGCGCGATGAGGGCGTTAGTGTCAAGGATGCTGTCATCAGAGGATGTGAGCAGCGTTTTCGTCCGGTGCTGATGACAGCTACCGTAGCGATGCTTGGGCTGGTTCCGTTCCTGTTTGCAACCGGCCCAGGTTCAGAGGTGCAGCGGCCGCTGGCCATTGTGGTGATCGGCGGGTTGATTACTTCCACGTTACTGACTCTGGTGGTATTACCCGTGCTGTATCGCCGATTTGATCCTCCTCCAGTGACGCAGCAGTAAGTTTCACTCTGAAGGGCCGTTACAATATAACCAGCTAGAGTACTTCATCCTGTTTAGAGTGGCCTAGAAAACCGCCAGATTGGTGATTCCAGAGCCGGGCATAAAGCCCATTGAGTGCCAGCAGCTCGGTGTGGCGACCTTGTTCGACGATGCGTCCGTTATCCAGTACGATCAGCCGGTCCATTGCGGCAATGGTGGAGAGGCGATGAGCAATGGCAATCACGGTTTTATTTTGCATCAACTCCTGCAGGCTTTGCTGAATGTCGGCTTCTATATCGGAATCCAGCGCAGAAGTTGCCTCATCCAGAATCAGAATCGGCGCATCTTTGAGCAGCACTCGGGCAATAGCGATACGCTGACGTTGCCCACCTGACAGATTGACCCCACGCTCACCCACCATGGCGTCATACCCTCTGCGGCCGTGAATATCGACCAGATCTTGGATAAATCCGTGTGCATGCGCTTGCTGTGCGGCCAGTCGTATTTCTTCTTCGGTTGCATCGGGTCTGCCAAACAGAATATTTTCACGAATAGAGCGGTGTAGCAACGAAGTGTCTTGCGTAACAATGGCGATGCTGGCGCGCAGGCTTTCCTGTGTCACGGTCTTGATATCCTGCCGATCGATCTGAATACTGCCCTGCTGGATATCATAAAAACGCAGCAGCAGGCTGATCAGGGTCGATTTTCCGGCCCCGGAAGGACCGACAAGACCGACTTTTTCGCCGGGACTGATATGAAGATCAAGTGCCTCAAAAATTCGGTGATCTTCATTCTTGATGTTGTTGTGGTAGGAAAATTCAACCTGGTTATAGTCGATCGCACCGTGAGTAACGGATAGTGGCACGGCACCGGGAGCATCCGTCACTGCATGTGGTTTAGCTAGCATATTTATTCCATCTTGCACGATGCCGATGTTCTCAAATAATTCTCCAACTTCCAGCATGATCCAGTGAGACATCCCGGTCAGACGGATGGCAAGACTCAGTGCAATGGCTATCGCGCCAGTGCTGATGCTGCCGTCGAGCCACAGCGCGATTCCCAATGCGCCGATTGCAAAGACGGACAGCATGTTATTGATCCATACGCAGGTATTCAACCAGGTCACCAGGCGCATTTGTGGATGCACAGTATCCAGAAATTCCTGCATGCCATCCCGAGCGTAGTCAGATTCCCGCAGGGTGTGAGAAAAGAGCTTGAGCGTGAGGATATTGGCATAGCTGTCCACAATGCGTCCGGTCATGTTTGAGCGGGCATCTGCCTGAACTTTTGAGATGCTTTTTAGTTTGGGGATGAAGTGACGCAGGATGCATAAATACACTGCCAGCCAGATAATCAGCGGTATGCAGAGACGAATATCCGCATGTGCAATCAGCAGTAATGCCGTTGCAAGATAGACAGTAACAAACAGCAAAACATCCAGGGTTTTGATGATTGTTTCGCGCACAGCCAAAGCTGTTTGCATGACCTTGGTTGCGATACGTCCGCTGAATTCATTTTGGAAGAAAGCGTAACTTTGATCAAGCAGATAGCGATGGGACAGCCAGCGAACGACCATGGGAAAATTTCCCATCAGAGACTGGTACAAAATCACCGAGTGAAAGAAAACAATAATCGGCATCAGTATCAGGATGAAAAGCGAAAGTCCCAGCAGAGCCAGCCTTTCCTGTTGTAAAAATGCCTGTGGGTCATTCTCGGCCAACCAGTCCACAATCGTTCCCAGTACACCAAACAGCATGGCTTCGCCAACGGCCACAAAAAATGTGGCGATTGCCAGCAGCAGGAAGTAGATTCCTGAGCCTTGCATGTAGTGACGGCAGAACCGATAGAGTGTGGCGGGTGGTTCGGTAAGCTGGTCGGATGGAAAGGGGGTGATCAGGCGTTCAAAATAACGGAGCATAATTGTGTTTCAGAGAAGAACCATGTAACGAAGGAATAACAGGTGCGCTGGCTGTTCGTGACAGCGCTCTTTTCAAGATATTTTTATAACGGTGTAGCGGGAGATTGCATGGATTTTGCTATCGGTAGCATGACCGAGAAAACAGTTCCTTTTGATACTTCACTGGATACATGCAATTTTCCACCAATTTGTTCGACATATTCCCTACTTTCGAACACACCAATGCCCATGCCGGCTGTTTTGGTCGACTCGAAAGGAGTAAATAATTTGTCGCGGATAAATTGTTCGTTCATGCCATGTCCACTGTCTTTAATCTTGATTACTGCCCATCCGGATTGTCGCCCGAGTCGTACCTCAACATATCCGTCTTTGGGAGTGGCCTCGATTGCATTTTGTACCAGATGACCAAGCACACGCTCCAGGCGTGATGGATCGGCTTGTATATTTAGATTTGGATCGATGATATTAAGTACTGGCCTCGGTTCACAGAAGGATTTGCTTTCAATGATTTGTTGCAGTAATTCATCTAGAGATAACAAGGAGTTTTTTTCTTCATGCATGCCTCCGTCGCTGAGTTTTTCAAGTAAACGTTTCATTTTGTTGATAGATAACGCTACAGTGTCCAGCATATCCTGCTGAAATTCCGGGTTGTCCTTATGCTTTACCGCATTGGTCAGCAACAACGAAAGCTGGGCAATCAGATTTTTGATGTCGTGCACGATAAACGTAGACATGCGATTGAATGATTCAAACTGTCGTGCCGTAGAGAGCGCCTGAGTTGCTTCGTACTGCGCTAGATAACTTGCTGCCTGGCTTCCTGCTACTTTCAATAAATCCCTGACTTCCCAATCAAATTTGACCGTACTTCTGGGTTCGGTCAGCACCACAAATCCCAGCAGCTCTCCATGCAATATCAGTGGTACCACCCAGCGTGCCTTGGGAATAGTGGGCAGCCAGTCAGGTAGTATCATGGCTGCGTATTGCTGAGGCCCGGAATCATGCTGATATAAATCAATTACCCAGGAACTTTCCTGCATAAACCGGCAAAAATGACTGTTAATTTCGACAGATGTATCAATATATGGAATATTCCAGCGTGCAATCAGTTGATAGGCATGATTTTGTTCTGATTTGAACCACACCGCTCCGGCTGGGCTTTCAACCAGCTGCGCGAGTGATTTAATCACACGAATCTTCAATTCCGTTTCTTCTTCAGACAGGGTGCGCGTAAAGCGCAGCCATTCTTCACGATAATCATAGTTATAGCTGAAAAAATGCTTGCTGATGAACACTTTGAGCCAGGAACGTGTCGTCCCGGAAAATAGTACAGTGATCAGTAGAACAATTGCACCAAACAGGAAAGTCAGCTGAAATACTGCACCCCAGGTCCCGCCCGAGAATCGGAGGTAATAACCGGCCGCAGCCATTAACAGCAGGTAAATCGCGGCACCAAATAGTGCTGTGGAGTAAAACAGGATGCGTCTGGAAACGGCAATGCCAACTGTCCATTTAGGGTTGCGTGCTGCCGAAAGTGCAATCAGGGGAACGATAAGTGTATTGACCCACCCCCGAGCAGCCCAGATATCAGGGCTTATTTTTCTGAATAATAATGCATCGCTGTACAAATAAAAATCATAAACAAATAACCCCCCGATACCCAGGCAAATGAATTTAATCCCCCAGCGTTGCTCGTGGGGTGTGTTCCGGTAATATTGCTCCACCAGAATCATACCAATGATGGCCATTGTTACCCATGTAAGAAACTCGAAGGAGGAGCCGAGTTGATCTGAATCAGCACTGGTAGTGGTAGTGTGACTGAAAGTGATTGTTTGTACGAGACAAACCAGGTAGAACAGAGCGATGGCAGTAACAACCGGCCTGATTCTGGGAAAAGTTTTATTTGTTTTACCGGACTGGAAAGGCCCCAGCAAGGTAATCAGAAATGTAGTCAGGGCAGCATTTCGTAATATTTCCAGTATTTGAGGCAGCAGAGGATCTGAATAATCCCAATAGGATAATCCCGCGATTGCTGCCGCCCATATTGAGGATATGATGCAGGCGATTGCCAGCAGCAAGCCATAAAGACGGCCTCGCCAACTGGTTATCAGCAGCATGAATAAAAAGAAAAAAGCGAGCGCTGCCGCAGCGTAACTTAGGGTTGTCATGACAGTCAGTACGGAGAAAAAATGTAGCTGCCATCGTGATTACCGATGCTCACCGACTGCCTTTGCTCAGCAGTACGACGCCTACGGTGTTGATCAGGATGATGAAATCAAGAAACAGGCTATGGTTCTTGACGTAATACAGGTCATATTGAAGTTTTTCAATAGCATCTTCTACGGAGGCACCATAAGGATAACGAACTTGTGCCCAGCCGGTAATGCCAGGTTTGATGCTATGCCGCAGGTTATAGTATGGAATTTGTGTGCTGAGTATATCGACGAAGTGAGGACGTTCAGGCCGTGGCCCGACAAAACTCATTTCACCTTTGAGTACATTAATGATTTGTGGTAATTCGTCGATTCTCAACTTACGGATAATTTTTCCCACTCGCGTTACGCGAGGATCATCAGTCGTGGCCCATCTCGGTTTCCCACCTTTTTCCGCATCGTTGAACATGCTGCGGAATTTGAAAACCATATAGGGTTTTCCGGCATGTCCCACTCTTTCCTGACGATAGAATACAGGTCGACCATCTTCAATCAGAATCAGCAAAGCAGCCAGCAATATGATTGGCAACGTAACAATCAGCAACAACAGGCTGGCAGTGATATCGAATAGGCGTTTGATCAGCGTTCTCAATGACCCTTGTTTAAAACCACTGCCGAACACCAGCCAGCTGGGATAAAGTGAGTCCATTTGCAGATGGCCGCATTCCCTTTCATAAAAGCCAACCAGATCCGTTACCTTTATGCCGTTTATTCTGCACTCCAGTAATTCCTGAATAGGGTAGGTACCTCCTCGTCTTTCCTGGACCGAAACAATGATTTCACTAATATTATGCTGATTGGTCAGCGAGATCAGCGAGCCTGTCCTCGGGATAATCATCTCAACCGGCACATGCCGGCTTTCTTTATCCAGCGGAACGAATCCCACGATCCTGAAGTTGGATAGATTAGGACTTTTACCAGCCAGGTCAAACAGTTCTCCGGCATTAGCACCAACGCCCAGTACCAGCGCCCGATAACGTAAATTATCCAGACCTTGCCATCTGAAAAAAAACAGCCGGATGAACAGTATTAGCAGCAAGGCCAGCAGCATTACGATAGCCAGTAAACCGCGGCCAAAATAAAGATCCGGAAACAGGTAAAAAATCAGGGTGATAAAACCGAAGCCCAATGCAAAGGATGGCAGCAACCTGAGCAGAATACCCTCGAAATCCTGTCGACCTTCCATCTGGTACATGCCCAGTGCGGCCATGCTGGCGATAATAACGAAAGTAAAGGTAATGGCCCCGGGTAGCTGGGAGATTAGCAGCTCGGACATTGTGCCATCCCACTGCAGAAACCGGATGGCCGCTCCTGCAAAAAAAACTCCGAGCAGTGCGATAGTTTCAATGCTGGCAAGCAGTATCGAGAATCTGGAAATATAATGATTGGCTACTTGAATCAAAATACCTCCTTGCTAAATTGATGTATAAGCGACTGGCCAGATAAAAAACAGCGAGTGTCGTTAAAGACAAACTATTCTACTAGCATAAATTAATTAGAAGTTACTTGGCTGCCTTGTTTTAAGCAAATTAATGATGTAATTACCAGGAATGGCATAACTGATTCCGCTTGGATCACTCAGTATAGATTCCTTTTTACCTTTCACAAAGACCATATTTACCACGCCATAAACTTCACCCGTGTCCGGGTCGTAGAGTGGACTGCCACTGTTACCGGGGTAGGCTGTACCATCTAGCTGAAATACCTTGTAGGCTGATCTTTGCAACTGGCGAATTTTTGCTGCATCAAGCTGTCTGGCATTTTGTGCAGGGAGTATGACCGGGGTAATTGAAGAGATAGTAGCTCGATGGGTCACCGGGTAGAAACCAAGCACCATTCCGATCGGGAAGCCAGTGAATGCCAGTAATTTCCCTTCTCTTATTTTGCTGGCATTCCCTAGTTTCATTACGGGTAAAGCAGCCCCCTCGAAACGCAGCAGAGCCAGATCATGTTCCTTGTCCAGAGCAACTATAGTGGCATTTCTCAGTTCTGGCTTATCACCTTTGCCAGTTATGATGATTAATGAGTTTTTATTCTTATCAGTAGACAGATCAGAAATTACATGAACATTGGTGATGACATGCAGCCCATCTTCGATTACAAAACCCGTTCCAAGAAAATTAACAGGGGGTGAACGTAATTTGTGGAAAGAGCCTACCCCGACAATTGCCGGCTTGACTCGCTCTATTGTTTCCACCAGGTCGGCTTGACAAAGAACGGATTGGAAGAGAATCAGGCATGCAAGAAACGATCGCAAAATGGAGAACCTTGCCGGATTGAGCATGAGTCAGGAGTAGGATTGGTTAAGAGTGAGTGTATCTGTGGAGACTTGAAAAGTCTGCTCAAGCTGTCACCGTTATATAAATAAGCAAACAGGCCTTTTGCTATGCTGTCAATTATAAGCTTTGGCAAGCATCTTCTTTCCGGCTTACCGGATTAATGCAGGCGAACATACAGAAAGAAATATGGTAGGCGGTATTGGAATTGAACCAATGACTTCCACCGTGTGAAGGTGGCACTCTACCGCTGAGTTAACCGCCTTTGTCGCCCTAAAACTACAGAATTAGACCATAGCCTGTTTATACAGGTCAATTATTATCTCTGTGATATTTCTGCAAAATAATTCGATCTGTCTGTGAAGCGGATCTGCTCAATCCACTATAATACAATCTTGGCAATTACAACAAACTGTCGGGGCAATTTTCTTCTTAATACCAATCAAAAAATTATCCTATGTTTATAAGCGTTCTTGATCTGTTTAAAATCGGTATTGGCCCCTCCAGTTCGCACACGATGGGGCCAATGGCGGCAGCAAATGTTTTTCGTGATGATATTGACCAGCTGATTTTACAAACTCCGGATAATCGCAACCATCGTGTTTATTGCGTACTCAAGGGCTCACTCGCATTTACTGGAAGAGGGCACGCAACAGATAGGGCTGTAACTTTGGGATTGCATGGCTATAGCCCTGCATCCCTCGCCGGGCAGGATGTCAATGCGCTGACTGCAAAGCTCTGGGCGACCAATACTGTGCAGCTTGCCAGCGGCAGACACATTGATTTCAATCCGGAGGATGACATTGTCTTTGATAAATCTGATCCGTTACCGCAACATCCTAACGGAATGATTTTTTATCTTCTGGATGAGGAGGGAAAGAAAGTTCTGTCAGAAACATTCTTTTCCATCGGGGGTGGATTTATCTGTACGCTTGCAGAAATTAGCCAGCTGGATGCTCCGCTTAAAATTGAATTTGCTGGTACTTATCCATACCCGTTTGATTCAGCAGACAGTATGCTTGAGATGTCGCGGCAAAGTGGCTTATCCATTGCGGAAATGAAACGCGCCAATGAATTAACCAGGATGTCGGAACAAGATCTTGATCAGGGACTGGACAGTATCTGGCAGGCTATGTGTCATTGTGTTGAACAGGGACTGACGGCAGAAGGCCGCCTCCCAGGTATCCTGGGGATACGCCGGCGTGCAAAAGATCTATTCAAGCAACTGGAAACAAATCCGGAAAAAGGTACGCTGAATGACTGGTTATGCGCCTATGCCATGGCGGTGAATGAAGAGAATGCTGCGGGTCACATGGTTGTGACAGCGCCTACCAATGGCGCTGCCGGGGTTATTCCGGCAGTTATTTACTATCTGCTTAAGCATGAAGGTGGGACTCTGCAGCAAGTACGGGATTTTCTACTGACTGCTGCCGCAATTGGTGGGTTGATCAAGCATCGTAGCTCTATTTCTGGGGCGGAAGTAGGCTGTCAGGGAGAAGTGGGTTCGGCAGCAGCAATGGCTGCAGCTGGTCTTTCCGCGGTGCGGGGAGGGACCACTGAGCAAATCGAGAATGCGGCTGAAATTGCATTGGAACACCATTTGGGTATGACTTGCGATCCGGTTGGCGGGCTAGTTCAGGTGCCCTGTATTGAACGTAATGGTTTTGGCGCAATCAAGGCCCATACCGCTGCTGCACTTGCTTGCCGCGGTACGGGCGAGCATTTTATATCACTCGACAACTGCATTAACGCGATGAAGCAGACGGGTCTGGAGATGTCACACAAATACAAGGAAACCTCATTGGGTGGCCTGGCTGTCAGTGTCAGCATTACCGAATGCTGAGAATGGGATTCGAATAATCATTGGAAATGACGTATATAAGGGAGTATTGGATTTATGGATCTCTAAAACACCCAGTTTTCTACCCGTTTTTTGAAATGTCACTAACCACCACCACGCGGACACCTTAAAATTTCAGGCTTCCTCGGTAGTGGTGATTTCCATTATCGCGCGTGTGTATGTCGGTGGTTGAAAATTCCCCTATCGTTACGTTAAGATAGCTTGAATTTTTTCATGATTGCCTGGCACTTTGCCGTCCTGCGCGCTCGTTCTTCTTCCGTCCAATAATCAGGACGCTTTGCAGCCTTACCCAATAGCAAGCGCTCCAGGGTACGCCCTCTGCACTCTGAAGGGCGATGCTCCCTATCCAGTAGTTGCCCCAATTCAGGGCATACATAAAAGCTCAGCCGCCTAAATCCAGCATCATCCATCTTGGCACGGTATTTTTTCAATCATTCGGCATTCTTTGACATTTCATGTCTCCTTCAATAATTAAACCA
>NZ_QRCA01000003.1:0-44731 GCF_009833115.1 Nitrosomonas sp. GH22 | reverse complement strand
GCTGATTACACGCAAGTTGGCCGCCTGATCGAAGGGATGGATGCAGATCATCTGCTGGCAGATCGTGGCATGACAGTAATGCCATTATTGAACAGGCAGAAAAACGGGGAGTGGAGGTTGTTATTCCTCCAAAGAAGAACCGGAAGACGCAAAGACATCATGATCAAGCGCTGTATAAACTGAGGTATTTCGCCGAAAATACTTTCCTTCATCTCAAAAGGTGGTGTTGCTACAAGATACGCCACAAAGATACCTCTTCTTTCCTTGCCGCCGTACAAATTAGATGTCTCGCCCTCTGGGCAGATATCTTGTGACTACATTATCTAGTATATTTGTAATGCAGTAACATAAAGTATATTTACATTCAGGAGAATCACATGATCACTTTAATAACTCCTTTTATTTTTTCCTTGCGGCAACTGTATTGGATTGTTTTCCGTTGTGTGACAGGGTTGGTTTTTGCCGCCTTGATGATCAATACGGCCGATGCGGTTGAACCTCATTCACTATTTTCCACTCCGGTTTACGTCACCTTGCAGACAGATGGTGTGGTGGAAAACCTACAGACAGGAACCACCTGGAGCGTGCCTGGCGCCCATTACCACGCTGTCAGTTCTGATGGCCGCCATCTGCTGGTCAGCGAAGCAGGTTCATCCAATATTTATCTGCTGGATACAACCAGTGGCAAACTCCTGTCAACTTTTGACGTTGGTCCAATTGCACAGGGAGTGGCGATTAGTCCGGATAACCAACAGGGCTTGGCTGTCGGAGCCGGAGATGGAACGGTCACTGTCATTGAGCTTGCTACGCAAAAAGTGGGTAAGGTCATTCCTGTTGGCAAAGCACCTCACAACGTACGTTTCACGCCCGATGGCACACAGGCGTATGTCACCCTGCAAGGCAGCGGCAGCATTGCTGTACTCGATATGCGAACCTTGGAAAAAACAGATGAATTTTCGCTACCTGGCATTGATCAGCCGCATAATCTTGATCTATCGGACGACGGGAAGACACTTTGGATTCGTGATTTCACTGGTCAAGTCGCCGCTGTTGATCTCTTGACGCAAAAAATACTGGCGGTAATTCCTGTTGGCCGGGGGCATGCCGGTATAGATGCCGTGACTGCCAGCCAGTATGTTTTTACCGGTGCAACGGCTGACCCTATGGTCGATGTCATTGATGCTATAACGTTCAAAGTTGTCAAACGGATTGATGTCGGACAGGGGTCACATGGCGTGCGTGCCAGCCATGACGGACGTCTGGTTTATGTCGGCGTCACGAACCCCAGCCAGGTCGTAGTGATAGATACACAAACACTGGAAGTCGTGAAACAACTGCCGACGCAAGGCCAATTCCCATTTTGGCTTGCTGTATCCAGCAATCCATAAACGGCACACACTGTTTTTGCTATTCCGAGGGGCGATGTGTACGATGAAAGCGGCGAATATGCAGCGCATGCATCTGCTCAGCCAGCTCTGTTACAGGCCCTTCGACGATCAGATCCGGTACAATTTTCTGAATTGGAAACAGGCTGACAGGAGGCAGTGGTGCGCCAAGCGCTGCCAACCAATCTGATAACTGTCGGGCTGAGCTGGCATACACAATCCGCCCCAATCCAACCCAGCCATGCGCGGCGGAACACATCGGACAATGTTCGCTAGAAGTGTAGACTGTCGCTTTGTTTCTTTCTTCCGGCGTCATATGTGTCGCTGCCCAGCGGCTAATTTCAAATTCCGGATGACGTGTCTGATCTCCGCTACTTACCTGATTACGGGCTTCCAGGAGTACGACACCTTCACCGGAAACCAGCACAGAACCAAACGGCTCATCGCCGGTCTCAAGCGCTTCTTCCGCCAGTGCAATACAGCGCCGTAAAAAATGTAAATCTGTTTCTTTTATTGCCATTAAGTATTATTTCCTTGTTTCGTCACAGCTGGCTTATCCAATCCGAACAACAATTTCACTTGCGTCTGCGCCACCAGCGTAACAAAGCATAAACCCGCTATGCTGATTTGGTATACAGCACACCACAGCAGAGTCAACGCTTGCGGTAATTTCAGCCCGTATCGCTGGTGTAGTACGAGCATTCTTATGCAAAACTATTATCATTTCATGGCTCTCTCGGATGGTTTGAGGAAATCAGCGCTCTCATGACAGCTCGCGCCATGAACAGCGGATAACCGGTCGCCGTGCAGCCGTTGGTTAGAAACTTTTAGGGCACTCAATAGAAAAGGGCCAAAACGATCCAGTACAACACGGTTGATGCTCCGACGAAAACAAGCCCTCAAAGTAAATTGATCCGCTATTGCGGCCACTGAGGACTTGGGATGACATTGATAACTTTTGCCATACCCTCATCTGATTTGGTGTAGGAGTTTATCTGGTTCCAGAACAATGGCGGAAAATATAGATATGACAGTGTGACTTGTTCGTTTGAAACGAGTGTTGGAATGACTATCTCTGCTGAGCCGCTGGGGCTATGCCCAACTTTGTGAGTGACAGATGGATAAATCTGGTAGCTAGCAGGAAAAACAACATGGCCGATTCTTACATTATGAGCAGTGCGCTTGCCCGCATTCCGTATTACAACTCCGTGCGTTCTGACTGCACTGGAGTTTTCGTTCAAAGGTGGAAACTCTGATGCATGCACAACATAGGAGATCAGCTTAGGTCTAGTCTCCAAGTATCGGCTAAGGAAGAAGCTAGAAATAGCCACCAGCAATGGAGATACAATCTTCGCTATCGTTTCAATTTCTATATTCAAAGCAACCCCTATCTGTCTGTCATGCCCATTATTTTCTAGCAAGTTTTATCTATACAATTATCCAGGGCTGGACATTTTAGTCCCACTACAAAGTGGGACTAAACACGTAGTTCTACCGCATACCGGGGAGCATTCCCTTGACTGCTCTCATCATTTTTGCCATTCCTCCCTTATTCATCATTTTCATCATCTTGCGTGCCTGCTCAAACTGCGTAAGTAAACGATTGACTTCCTGTACAGAAGCACCGGAACCTGCAGCAATACGGCGTTTGCGGGAGGCTTTGATGATTTCCGGTTTGGCTCGTTCCTGAGGCGTCATGGAGTTGATAATGCCTTCGGTACGATTGATAACTTTCTCATCCACATTCATGTTCTGGGCAGCTTGACTGAGTTGGTGCGGCAATTTATCCAGCATGGCACTCATGCCCCCCATTTTTTTCATTTGCTGAAATTGCTGCTGGAAATCATTCAGATCGAAGCCTTTACCTGATTTCATTTTTTTCATCAGGCGCTCTGCTTCTTGCTGATCAGTGGTGCGTTGTGCTTCCTCGATTAATCCGAGCACATCTCCCATGCCTAGGATACGCGAGGCCATGCGATCAGGATAAAAGGGCTCCAATCCGGTAAGTTTTTCAGCAACACCGGCAAATTTAATCGGCTTACCAGTGATGTGCTGGACGGACAGTGCCGCCCCTCCGCGTGCGTCACCATCAAGTTTGGTAAGAATCACCCCGGTCAGTGGCAACACTTCCGCAAAAGCCCGGGCGGTATTGACTGCATCCTGTCCCTGCATGGCATCGACAACAAACAGTGTCTCAACCGGTTTCAGCAATTGTTCCAGCTGGCTGATTTCTTGCATCATGGCCTCGTCGATACCCAGTCGCCCAGCGGTATCAACGATTACTACATCATGATGATGCTTGCGTGCGAAGTCTAGAGCAGCAGTACTGATTTCAGCTGGTTGCTGGCCGGTTTTTACCGGAAAGAAATCGGCTCCGGTTTGCTCGGCCAGAAGTGCCAGTTGTTCAATTGCGGCTGGACGGTAAATGTCACAGGATACCAGCAGCACTTTCTTTTTTTTCTGTTCCATCAGCCACTTTGCCAGCTTGCCACTGCTGGTGGTCTTGCCGGCACCCTGTAGGCCTGCCATTAAAATGACGGCAGGTGGAGCAACATTCAGATTGATATCCGCTTTGTCTCCACCCATGATGGCCATCAGTTCTTCATGGACAACGCCGATGAAAGCCTGCCCGGGAGAGAGTTTACCCAGTACTTCGTGGCCAATGGCGCGTTGTTTGACCTGTTCAATAAATACTTTAATTGCAGGCAGGGCGACATCGGCTTCAATCAAGGCTATGCGCACCTCACGCAGGGCTTCCTGAATATTGCTTTCGGTCAGGCGTGCTTCACCACGCAGAGTTTTGATGACGCCGGAAAGTCGTTCGGTTAAATTGTCAAACATGTAGGCTCCTGTTGAAACGGTATCCGCTGGTGAGAGTTGTTCCCTATGCTAAACTTCATGGAAACTGTCAAACAGCACTTCAGCTTTATCCGGACGAAGGGTAGACTGGTTGTTTTCCACCAATTGTTCAGATAGATTGCCAATGCCCAGTATTCTAACTTATCTCAGTACTTCATTGCTTTACGGGATTGCCGGATGGTATTTCTGGCAAACCTTGCGTACAGTTGCGCCAGCGTTGCAGGCGAATGCTGCAGGAACGGTTCCGAATGTGAAGTTACAGCAGTTTATGATGCTCATTCCTCTGGTGATGCATGGCGTAGTGCTTTACCGTTCGGTATTTATGGATGATATGCTGAGCTTTGGTGTCGGCAATGCCATTTCAGCTATTGTATGGCTGACTGCCTTGATTTATTGGGTATCAGGTTTTTTATCCTCGCTGCAGGGATTACAAAATCTCATCGCGCCGATTTCTGCCATAGCGGCGATCGCTGTTCTGATTCCACTGTTACTGCCCTCCGTCCATCCGCTAGCACATGCCGGGATGACGGCTTTCAAGGCGCATTTGCTGACAGCAATGCTCGCTTACAGTCTGTTTACGATTGCTGCCCTGCATGCAGCTCTTATGACGCTTCTTGAGCGTCGCCTGCATCATTCTGTTGTGTCCTCGCTCTTTGTACAGTTGCCGCCGCTGCTGGTGATGGATAAAATGCTTTTCCGCCTGGTATGGATCGGGTTTATTCTACTTAGTCTCACTTTGCTTAGCGGTATCGTGTTTTCAGAGGAGCTGTTTGGCAAGTCGGTACCGTTTACGCACAAGTCATTATTTGGTTTCATTTCCTGGGGAATATTCGCAGCCCTGCTCGCTGGTAGACATCTGTACGGATGGCGTGGACGTACTGCCATCCGCTGGATGTTGGCTGGATTTGTTGCGCTTGTTCTATCCTATATTGGTAGCAAGTTTGTACTGGAAATTATCCTCAATCGCTGATCGGATTTGTGGAATAGTTTAAAAATTCCTGCTCTGCCGTTATTGATAGGAATTATCAATTAACCGAACTTGCTTGTGCCCATAACTATGGGTTTCCTGTCAATAAAGCACCTTGTAATTGATGAATACCTTTGAAGCCAATATCCGGATGCTGGATGAGTTTACGGATGTCTTGTGGCTGGAAGATGGTTTGTCCCGTAATACACTAGCCAGTTATCGGGCTGATCTGATGCAGCTGGTTGAATGGCTCAGTCGGCGGGAACAGACAAATGGGTTATTGAATGACGTAACGCAGGCTGATTTATTGGCATTTCTGTCCGACAGGATTGCGCAAGGGGCGAAAGCAAGCACTGCCAGCAGGGCATTAGCCTGTATCAGACGGTTTTACCGGTATCTGCTGCGCCAGGGAAAGATTCTTATCGATCCTGCTGTAAATATAGATAGCCCGAAAGTTTCTCGTCATCTCCCCGTGAGCCTGGCTGAATCTGAAGTAGAAGCGCTATTGGCAGTCTCGGATATCAAGCAACCACTCGGATTGCGAGATCGTGCCATGCTGGAGATACTTTATGCTGCAGGGTTGCGTGTTTCCGAGCTGGTTAGTTTGGCCATTTCTCAAGTCCGCCAGGATATGGGGGTGGTGCGTATTTTGGGTAAAGGCAACAAGGAACGCCTGATTCCTTTGGGAGATGAGGCACTGTACTGGCTGGATTTATATCTGCGAGAAGCGCGTCCGATACTGCTGGCTAGTAAGCACAGCAATATGTTGTTTGTTACAACCCGGGGAGATGCCATGACTCGCCAGGCGTTCTGGTATCTGATCAAGCGCCATGCGCGACAGGCAGGGATTGTAAAACAACTGTCGCCACATACGTTGCGTCATGCATTTGCTACCCATTTACTGAATCATGGTGCTGATTTGCGAGTGGTCCAGCTGTTGTTAGGTCACAGCGATATTTCTACTACACAAATTTATACGCATGTTGCACGTGAACGACTCAGGCAATTGCATGCCCGCCATCATCCAAGGGGAAAATTGTAGCGGCAACGGCGCCCTACAGTGGACCCATCAGTCTTATGGGCCGCACAATGACGGACACGCTAACTATTACAGTCGGCGCGTTCGTCATCATAGACACACTTATTTTAAAAGTGCCATTTAGCTGTTGCGTATCAATCTCTGGTTTCTATTTGTACCAGAGGTTCAGAACTTGTTGTATCCGGTTCCGCTAAGTAGCTGGGTCTGATACGCGGCCTTTTGACTGGTGCCAAGGCTTCTTCTGGTACTTCGGCTATTTTATCCGGGGCTGTTTCTATCATGACCAGTCCACTTTGGGTGAGATCAGGTAGTTCGATTGGCTGACGGGATTCCGAAGCAGCCTGTGATCCAGTATTTGATTCAGCATCGGTATTTATTGGCTCGATTACCTTGGCAGAGGCCACTTCCTGCTCTGCTGTAATATCGTCGACTGATGCTATCGACGTAATATGCTGAGTCGGTTCTGTGGGGGGCAGGAATGAAAGCTCCCTATCTTCCTTGCCATCAGCAGAAGGTACAACTGGCTCATTATTTTCACTGCTTGTAATCTGGGTTACCTCTCCCTGTTCAGTGGTTTTATTTGCATCTGTCCGCTCTTCCCGATCACGATGCAGACCTCCACGACGACGGCGTGAACGGCCTCTCCTATCTGTTTTTCTTTCACTGACAGAATCCCCTGCAGGCGTTGTGCCTTCTCCGGTTGTCGTTGCATCAGGCAGATTACTTTCCGCTCCCGATTCTTGTAACTGATCTTGCCCTTGCCGGCTGGCTTTATGATGATGATCATCGTTGCTCGTGCTTTCAACGGGATGTCCAGTTGATTGTTCAAGTGACGGCAGATTGCCTGCCTCCTGTAATGTCTCGCTTGCTGTTGTTCCCGGAATATTGTTTTTTGTACGCTTGTTGCGACCTCGATCGCGCCTGTTTCGGCCTCGTTCGCTACGGAGAGGTCTAGCTTGGGACTCCTCTGCTGTCTGTTCAGGTTCTACCCGACTGCTGCTTGCCGGTCTGAACAGACTGAAAAATTTGTCCAGGAATGAAAGTTGTTCCCGGGGTTTTTCTTCTGGGACTGGTGCGGGTTGTTCGGGTTTGATACCAGTTACGGCAGCTTTTGGCCGGATTGCCTTGAGTTCTTGTGAAGTAGATGGCAGTGTGATTTCTTCAGTGATTTTCTCCACCATTCCATAGCTTGGCGGCAATTCTGTTGATTTGACATCCTCATGACGCAGCCGGTTAATCGTGTAGTTGGGTGTCTCCATGTAGATATTGGGGATCAGGATGATGCCAACTTTCAGGCGTGCTTCAAGCCGGTATATTTCTGATCGTTTTTCATTCAGCAGGAATGTGGCGACATCAACCGGCAACTGCACCTGCAGCATGCTAGTCTGCTCCTTCATGGCTTCTTCTTGGATAATTCTGAGTATGTGCAGCGCAGATGAATCTGTTCCCCGGATATGGCCGGTACCATGACAGCGAGGGCAGGGGATGTAGTTGCCTTCCCCGAGAGAAGGCCGCAGACGCTGACGGGATAATTCCAGCAATCCGAAACGGGAAATTTTGCCGATCTGGACGCGCGCACGATCCAGGCGCAATGCCTTCAGCAGGTTGGTTTCCACTTCCCGCTGATTGCGGGTGACTTCCATATCGATAAAATCAACGACCACCAAGCCTCCCAGGTCGCGCAAACGCAATTGCCGGGCGATTTCGTCAGCAGCCTCCAGATTGGTGTTGAGTGCAGTGTTTTCTATATCAGAGCCACGTATGGCGCGCGCCGAGTTAACGTCAATTGAAACCAGTGCCTCGGTATGATCAATCACAATCGAGCCACCGGAAGGCAGTGTGACCTGGCGAGAATAGGCTGTTTCAATCTGGTGCTCAATCTGAAAACGAGAAAACAGAGGAATATCGTCCTGGTAGAGCTTTAGCCGGTCAACGTTTGCCGGCATGACATTGGCCATGAACTGGTATGCCTGCTCATATATTTCAGGGTTATCAATCAGAATTTCGCCGATTTCCGCATGGAAATAATCACGAATGGCGCGAATTACGAGACTGCTTTCCTGATAAATCAGAAAGACACCACGCTCACTACTGGCTGCTCCCTCGATTGCACGCCAGAGTTGCACCAGATAGTTCAAATCCCACTGCAATTCCTCTTCGTTGCGCCCAATACCAGCGGTACGCGCAATGATACTCATGCCATCGGGCACCTGAAGATGGTTGATTACTTCACGCAGTTCTGCCCGTTCTTCCGCACTGACACGGCGTGAAATACCTCCCCCTTGCGGGTTGTTGGGCATCAGAACAAGGTAACGACCAGCCAGTGAGATATAGGTGGTGAGCGCAGCACCTTTATTTCCGCGTTCATCCTTGTCAACCTGTACAATCAGCTCCTGGCCTTCGCGCAGTAGTTCACCGATACGGTGACTGGATCGTTCGGTATTTTTGTCAAAACAGGTGGGAGCGATCTCCTTATAGGGTAAAAAACCATGGCGCCCGGCGCCATAATCAACAAAAGCCGCTTCAAGGCTTGGTTCAAGGCGGGTAACAGCAGCTTTATAAATATTGCTTTTGCGTTGTTCCTTGCCCAGGGTTTCAATATCAATATCAATGAGCTTCTGCCCATCTACAATAGCGACACGCAGCTCTTCGGGCTGGGTCGCGTTGAATAACATGCGTTTCATTTAGTGTCTCCCGCGCTCGGTGTACGGGTAAACCTTTCGTTCACTGTCAGTGTGGCATCCTGGTATTTTTGCACAGATTTGTCTGTGGCCAGAGTGTTGGACATGGTACAGATAATGGTTTCGATATCCTGTTGAAATAGATCAATCGATAACTGTCACTCGGCATTTTGATCCCCGGCTGGCCGGGTCAAAAATGAGTGAGACACAGGGCCGGCAGAGAACATACCTTGTATGGTTGGGTATGGGATCAGGAACTTGAATCTATGTATATGTCGAGCGCGTAAATTAATTACCATCGCTACTTTTAAATATGGTGAGCGACATTAACCAGCCGGAAACTGGATTCATCCAGCGTATGAAAACGAAACTCCGGGTATATGACTTCTTAATAGACCACGCAATCGCTTCATGGTGAAAAAACAGATTTACAGGAATTTGAGTTTGAAAAGTATAGGTAAAAGTGGGGCGCCCGGTAAAGAGAAAATTATGCCGGGCATTATATCGGAACATGCGGTTGTTAAACAGGTTGATGAAACAGCCGAAGGCCAACGTATTGACAATTTTCTCATCAAAGCTCTCAAGGATATACCCAGACGTCATATTTATCAATTGCTGCGCAGCGGGCAGGTGCGTGTTAACAGCAAGCGCATTGATGCAGGCTATCGTTTGCTGCTGAATGACAAGGTGCGCATTCCACCCGTTCTCAAGCTGGCAAAGCCAATATCCCGGCAGGCGCCTTACCGGGCAGAACAATTTGATACTCTGTATCAGGATGATTATCTGCTAGTGATCAATAAACCAGCCGGAACCGCAGTTCATGGAGGCAGTGGCATCAGCTATGGTGTGATCGAGCAGTTGCGCAAACAGCGCCCGGACTGGAAATTTCTGGAACTGGTACACCGCCTTGATCGTGAAACGTCAGGTGTGCTGCTGCTTGCCCGGAAACGGCAAACTTTGCTGGAGCTGCATAAACAGATCCGCGAAGGGACAGTCCGTAAACATTACCTGACACTGGTTCGTGGGAAATGGAAAAATTCGCTACAAAATGTCCGCTTACCTTTGTATAAATATTTGACTGCAGAAGGAGAGCGGCGTGTGGCAATAGCTACCGGCAGGAATGATCATGACAAAGTGCAGCAGGCTTATACGCTATTTGCTCTACAAAAAACCTGGGAAGCTTTCAGTCTGCTGGATGCCGAACTTAAAACCGGACGCACCCACCAGATTCGGGTGCATCTGGCGCATCTCGGTTTTCCCATCGCCGGGGATGATAAATATGGTGATTTCGGGTTGAACAGGCAATTACAGAAGGATGATGGAAGTGGTCTGGTATTAAAGCGTATGTTTCTGCATGCTTCGGTATTTGTCTGCACACACCCGGTAACCGGCGAACTTTTGCGCCTGGAAGCACCCCTTCCGGATGAGTTACGGGTATTTTTGAGAAGTCTGGATCCGTATTTCAAGATACCTTGATGTTTTTATCAAGAAATTGGGGGTTATCTCTATACAAATTTAGTGCAGCAATCCGGTTGTTGTATCAGTTCCATCAATCAGATTTTTGCTGGCAGTGGATGTCTGTGTTTGTTGTGACTTCAACACGGAAACCAGTGCAGGCCAGATATTATCAAGCATTTTTTCCTGCGCCTGGGCAGTGGGGTGTATACCGTCCGCCTGAAAAAATCCGGTTTGATCGCCAAAACCTTCCATCAGGAATGGAGCCAGTTGTAATTGCTGATTCTTTGCCAGGCGCGGGTAGATATCACGAAACTTTTGCGTATAACTTATGCCATAATTGGGCGGTAATTGCATGCTGATCAAGAGTGGGGTGGCGTTGTACTGTTTGCAGGTCAGGATAATCGCTTCCAGATTCTCGTAAATGGATGAGATTGAACGGCCTTGCAAACCGTCATTTGCTCCCAGTGCAACGATGACGATATCCGGTTTATTGTTTTTAAGTGCCTGTTCTATCCGTTTGCGCCCGCCTAAGGTGATTTCCCCGCTGATACTGGCGTTTATCACCTTGTAACCAGCGGATTGGCTTTGTAATCGCCGTTCCAGCAGATTTACCCATCCGGATTGCGGTGGCAGCCCATATCCTGCGGACAGGCTGTCCCCCAGCACCATGATTTTGGTGTCTGTTCCCGACCAGGCTGAATTGAATGGAAAGGTACCGAATAAACATAATATGACAAACAATAGTTTTTTCATGGCTAGAAAGTTGATTGTTGAACAATTGGTTCCTGCAAATGGTAATGATCAGCCTATCATACAGGCTAGCAATTTAACTAAAGAGGTTGAAACAGGGGGAGAGCGGCTGATTATTCTGCAGGATATCAATCTGCAAGTCAGTGCGGGAGAATCAATTGCTGTGGTTGGCGCTTCCGGCTCGGGAAAGTCGACCTTGCTGGGTTTGCTGGCAGGGCTGGATGTGCCAACCCATGGTACTGTTTTTCTGGATGGAGAAGATATTTTCAAGCTGGACGAGGATGAACGCGCCAGTTTGCGTGGCAGGCTACTGGGATTCATGTTTCAATCATTCCAGTTGTTGCCGTCACTGATTGCGCTTGAAAATGTCATGTTGCCACTGGAGCTATCAGGTGCTGACAATGCCCGTGATATCGCACATGACTGGCTGGTGCGGGTAGGGTTGGAAGAAAGAGTTGGCCATTATCCCAGACAGCTTTCTGGAGGGGAGCAACAACGTGTGGCGATTGCACGGGCTTTTGTCACTCATCCTAAAATGTTGTTTGCCGATGAGCCGACTGGTAATCTGGATGTGGCAACTGGAGCCCAGATTATTGATCTGATGTTCCAGATTAATCGAGAACAGGGAACCACACTTGTTTTGGTGACGCATGACAAAAATCTCTCTGCCCGGTGCTCCCGGGTTATCGAACTGGTCGCCGGTCGGGCAGTTGATTGATGGGTACCATGCAACACCACGATTTTCCTGAAAGACTGCTTTTTAGAAGTATCCTGATGTGAATCAGCTACCCTGGCTTCCAGTCATTCTTGTTTTGAATTATCTGTCCGAGGTCACCCTGAAATGAACATGATCAGGCTTTCTTTGCGCATGCTGCTGCGGGACTGGCGAGCGGGAGAGTTGTATATCCTTACGCTTGCACTCGTTATAGCGGTGAGCAGTGTAGCAACCGTCAGTTTTTTTTCAGATCGGGTGCAAAAAGCACTGGTGCTGGAAAGTAATCAGTTATTGGGCGGAGATCTGTTGGTAACTTCCGATAGTCCTGTACCACCCTCTTATGCTGAGCACGCAAAGCAGATCGGGTTAAGGACTACTCATCTGGTCAGATTCCCCAGTATGGTCAGTTTTGGTGACAATAGCCTTCTGACAAGTATCAAGGCAGTCGCGCCAGGTTATCCGCTGCGGGGGGAACTGAAGCTGGCCAATCCACCGACAGAAGAAAATATTGCCCAATCCATCAGGATTGCCCAGGGAATCCCTAAACCTGGAACAGTTTGGGTGGATGAGAAGGTGATTAATGCATTAAAAGTGACTTTGGGTGACAAGATTGAGGTAGGGGCTGCTGAAATGACAGTGATGTCCATGGTAGAAAGTGAGCCGGATCATTCTGTCGGTTTTGTCAGCATGAATCCCAGATTGCTGATGAATGAGAAAGATCTGGCTATCACCCAGCTGATCCAGCCTGGTAGCCGGATTAACTATCAGCTTTTAGTAGCAGGAGATGAGACGCAGGTAAGAGAATTCAGGCACTGGGTCAAAGACAGGTTGTCTCCAGGCGAACGTATAGTGAGTATTCAGGAAGCGCGTCCAGAAATCCGTTCGGCGCTTGATCGCGCTGGCAAATTTCTCAATTTGGCAGCCCTGGCCAGCGTGGTAGTAGCAGCAGCTGCTATTGCCCTGGCTATTCGCCGTTTCATTCAACGTCATCTGGATGGCTGTGCGGTCATGCGTTGTCTGGGTGCGACTGAATCTGATCTGCTACGCTTGTATTCTTACTACTTCATTATGCTGGGTTTGGCTGCAAGCCTGTTGGGATGCATATTTGCCGTGCTTACCCAGGAATTTTTGTCATACTGGTTGGAGGAGTTGATCGGGGTTACATTGCCATTACCGAGTACGTTGCCTGCTATCCAGGGGATGTTGACTGGTATGGTGTTGTTGCTGGGTTTTGCTTTACCGCCACTCCTGAATTTGCGACAAGTACCTGCATTACGCGTGATCCGGCGTGATCTGGAACTGGCCAATATGCACAGTCTGGCTGGCTATGGGTTCGGGATAGTCATACTGTCCATATTGTTCATCTGGAAGGCTGGATCATTCAAGCTGGGAATCATGATCATGCTGGGCTTCCTGCTGGCGGTCATCTTCTTTGGCCTGTTCGGCTGGCTACTGATCAGACTGTTTCTGCTGACCCGCCCGCCGGGTTCTGGCCCGTGGAGTTACGGGCTGGCCAATATTCGAAGGCGGGCTATTCCCAGTCTGGTACAAGCTACTGCACTGGGGCTGGGGCTAATGGCATTACTGACATTGACGCTAACGCGCAATGATCTACTCCAGGACTGGCAAGCACGTCTGCCAGAGAATGCACCCAATCGGTTCTTGGTTAATGTTCAGCCGGATCAGCAGGAGAGGTTGATGGTATTTTTCGATGAACATGCTATTCCACGACCGAAAGTTTTTCCGATGGTACGTGGTCGGTTGTTAGAGATCAATGATCGAGCAGTAAATCTCGAAGATTATCCTGATCCACGGGCAAAGCAGCTAATCAATCGTGAATTCAATTTATCCTGGACAGATACGTTGCAACCGGATAATGAAATTGTGGCTGGACGCTGGTGGAGCGAGGAAGTGATCCCTTCTGAACACGAGTTATCAATGGAGGAAGGGTTTGCCGAGACACTTGGCCTCAAACTGGGAGATCGTCTGAGTTTTTATACGGGGGGCGGGGATTTCTCGGCAACAATTACGAGTTTGCGCAAGGTGGACTGGGATACATTCCAGGTGAATTTTTTTGCTGTAGTTCGTCCGGGATTGCTCGACAATTACCCTGCAAGTTACGTCACCAGTTTTTATTTGCCCCCTGATAAGATCCAAATCATGCAGGAGCTGACTCGTATTTTTCCAAATTTCCTGATTATTGATGTGGCAAGTGTGATTGAACGAGTACAAAATATGATTGGGCAAGTAACGCACGCAATTGAATTTGTATTTCTATTTACTCTGCTAGCGGGGTTTGCTGTGATGTATGCTGCGATTGCTTCAACTCAGGATGAAAGAATTTATGAAGCCGCAATTTTTCGCACACTCGGAGCAAGAAAGCAGCAGCTTGCGCGTGCGTGGGCAGTGGAATTTGCAGTACTCGGGGCGCTGGCAGGTTTTTTTGCGGCAGCAGGGGCTAGTGTACTTGGTTACCTGATTGGCAAATATGCATTGCACATTACTTATTCACCCAGCCCATGGATTTGGGTAATCGGCGTACTGGTCAGTATAATCAGCGTGACAGCATTTGGCGTGATTGGAACACGTACAACCTTATCCCAGCCACCGTTACAGGTCCTGAGAAAATAGTGTAGTTATTCGACATCTGATTTTGAATTGGGTAGTGGCTGCCAAAGTCAGAGGACGTAACGAAGCTTCTATTCTATAAAAAGAGCCAGGAGCAGCCTATGCAAATAACCCGCACAAAACTCCCGTAACAAATCGATGGAAAGCAGTATTGCGTAATTACTTCTCTATGGTGTGAGTGTTATTGTGAGAATCAGCTGATTCTTTCTCCGTGCTTGATACTTCGGATGGATTATTGGGTGGATCCAGGAGGGGAATATCAGGACCGTTTTCTGCACGATCGCGATACAGTGCGGCGCGGCTCAGTAATATAAGCGTTACCGGCGTAGTTACGGTTACAAATGCGCCGATCAGCAGGTGGTGCAGAATGAGCCGTGATTCCACTACACTGAAATAGACAATCGAAGCGATAACAATACCAGCTGTCCCCCAGCTTGTTCCTAGTGTGGGCGCATGAATACGGTCGTAGAAGCTGCGCAAACGATAGAGCCCGAAAGAACCAATCAGAGTTAATCCGGCGCCAATAAGCAGAAAGATGGCAATGAGTAACGCGGCCCATAGGGGCAAATCGCTGGCTTGATTCATTCAATTACCTCTCCGCGCATTATGAATTTAGCAAGTGCCACTGTTGCCACAAAACCCAGAGTTCCAATAATCAGTGAAATTTCAAAATATAGTGGATTTCCAGTACGTATGCTAAAAACGAGCAGCAGCAACATCGAGTTGCTATAGAGTGCATCCAATCCCAGTACGCGATCCTGGGCACGCGGCCCTCTGATCATGCGAACTGATGCTAGCACCATGGCAATTGCCAGCGCGATCTGTGCGATAGTGGCGGCCCAGAAGAGTATAGTGGCACTCATTCAAATATCTCCCGTAACAGGTATTCATAGCGATTTTTGATCAGATTTAACCAGGCGGTTTTATCGACCAGATCAAAGATGTGCAGTATCAGGATGCTGCGCGTGGAGTTGTAGTCGATCCAGGCTGTGCCGGGGGTGCTTGTTATAATGACAGCCAGGATAGCCAATCCGGTAGGGTCGCGCAGATCAAGCGGAATAGCCATGAAACTTGATTTCCCGATCCGTTTACCTCCATGCAGAATAATGCCGGCGACAGCAATATTGGAACGCACAATATCATAAAACACAATTGCAAATAGCTTGGGGAGTAGATCCCATCGCCTGAGTCGTGGTTTTACTGGGCTCAGTGCCGCCAACCCCAGCGCAGCAATAAGGGCGGTTATCAAACCCAGTAAAAACTGATTGAGTGAGAAGCCAGCCAGCATCAGCCATGTGATAACCAACGAAACAACAAGCAGTGGATAAGGGAATAGTCTGCTCATTCTACTACCTCCATTGGCGGTGGCAGCATGGTTGGCGCATTCATTACACCTTCAATATAAGGCTGAGGTGCATGCAGGCTGATTGCTGTTGCTTCCATGAAACGCATTACCGGCCCTGCTTGTATAGTCAATACAAGCGTTGTACATAGCAACACAGCAACCGGTATGATTTCGATAAACAGTACCCGTGGCAGCGTGGTGTCGACCGAGGGTGCCCAGAAAGCATGGATGCCAGAGCGACTCATGGCAATCAGTGTAGCCAATCCGGAAAGAATCAGTAGTGCCATGAACCACCAGGACGTTGCCGGGATAATATCTATCTGGCTTGCTATATCAGGGCTAAATATAGCGGAGAGGATGACGAATTTGGCAATGAAACCCGAAAGAGGGGGGAGGCCAACTAGCAAAATGGCACAAGCTGCAAAGCAAGTGCCGAGAACAGCTATCGTTCGAGGGATGGCCACTCCTACAATTTCCTCATTCTCTATTTCCTCATCCTGATAACCGAAAGCTTCCATGGTAACGGCCAGCACGCTAGCTGCCAGGTTTTGCCCTCTTTCAACCAGTTCGATGAGCATGAATAATGCGCTGATTGCCAACGTGGAGCTCACGAGATAAAACAGAGCGCCGGCAGTCACCTCGGCTTGTACCAGACCCATGCTTGCTAGCAATGTGCCAGATGAGATCAGCACTGAGAAACCAGCAAATCGTCCCAGAGTCTGTGAAGCGAGGACACCGACGGTGCCAAAGCCAATGGTTGCCAGACCACCATACAAAAGTATCTGTGCTCCTGGCCCTTCTGAAAAACCGGGATCACTTCCAAAAAAAAGTAGTGCCAAGCGTAACAACACATAAATACCAACTTTACTCATGATGGCAAAGATGGCAGCTGATGGTGCCGGCGCTACGGCGTAGGTTTCGGGCAACCAGAAACTCAATGGCCACATGCCCGCTTTAATCAGGAAGGCCACACTCAGAATGGCTGCCCCGGATTCCAGCATCGTTTGGTTTGTTTCATTGATCTGTGGGATGCGTATGGCGAGATCAGCCATATTGAGGGTGCCGGTAACACCATAAATCAGAGCGACCCCGATCAGGAACAGGAGTGAAGCGACGAGGTTGATGGCGATGTAGTGTAACCCCGCCTTTACCCGGAGCAAGCCCGATCCATGTAATACTAATCCGTAGGATGCAGCCAGCATGACTTCAAAAAACACAAAGAGATTGAACAAGTCCCCGGTCAGGAATGCACCATTCAACCCCATCAACAGTAATAGGAACAACGTATGAAAATGCACTCCAGCCTTGTGCCAACGCCCCATTGAAAATATTAAAGTGGGCAGAGCAAGCGTGGCAGTCAGGGCCAGCATCATGGCGGACAAGCGATCCAGTACCAGATTGATAGCGAATGGAGGCGGCCAGTTACCGAGCAGATAGACAGCAATTTTACCCCCACTTGCTTCATCATCCGTGTGAGTAAAACGTAGCAGCAGAACCGAGATTGCCAGCAGAGCAACAGTTGACAGAATGGATAGGGAAGCCTTCAGCTTACGTCCGCGATCATCAAGAAAAAGTTGTAATGCACCAGCGATGAGTGGAATCAGAATAGGTGCGATAACAAGATGTTCTGGAGACAGTTTCATCGGTCCGATTCCTCGCCATCTACATGATCGGTACCTGTCAGGCCGCGCGAAGCTAGCAGAATAACCAGAAACAGCGCTGTTGTAGCAAAGCCAATGACAATCGCCGTCAAAATCAGTGCTTGGGGTACTGGATCAGCGAAGGTGGCCGGATCAACCCGGACACCGGTCTGTGTAACGGGTGGCCTGCCCACTATCAGCCGACCGGCGCTGAAAATGAACAGATTGACGGCATAAGAGAGCAATCCTAGCCCGATAATGACCTGATAAGTGCGCGGACGCAGCAGTAGCCAGACACCTGATCCAACCAGTATTCCGATACCAAGCGATAGAATTAGCTCCATCAGTTGTCCTCTCCGGTTTTGGCAGATTCAATGGCACGCGCACGGTAACTACGGATCGACTGGTGTGCAATAGCGATTAACATCAGGGCGGTTGCGCCGACCACCAGCAAAAGAACACCCAGATCAAAGAACAATGCAGTAGCAATAGGTATTTTGCCGATCAGTGGTATCTCCAGATAAGTGGAATGAGAAGTCAGAAAGGGGAATCCAAACAACCAGGATCCCATCCCAGTCAATGCCGCCAGCAGCAAGCCAAGGCCAATCCAGCGGATTGGCAGGATGTGCAAACGATCTTCCACCCAGCGGGTACCACTGGCGAGATATTGCAGCAGGAGACCGATAGCTAGGGTGATGCCAGCGGCGAACCCACCTCCCGGCAGATCATGGCCACGCAGAAATAAATAGATAGCCAGCAGGATAATGAACGGGAACATCCATTGCATGAGCACGGTGGGTACCATCAGGTAATCGTACACAGTCTCACCAACCTTGCGATCAGGCTGACGATCATCAAAGTCATTTTGCATACGTTGTTGCTCCGGAATTTCAATACTGTCCGGTGCAGGGCGGAAGCGCCGCAGCAGCGCATAAACAGTAAGTGCCACAATACCTAGTACCGTAATTTCTCCAAACGTATCAAAGCCACGAAAATCAACCAGAATAACATTGACAACATTGTTGCCGCCGCCTTCTGAATAGGCCCGTTCCAGAAAGAATCCAGCAATGGTTTCCGGCAGTTCGACGTTGGTCGTTATTTTATAGGCAATTAGTGTCATTCCTCCTCCACAGCTGGCGGCGAGTACAAAATCACGCAATCTGCGTGTCCGCGCAATCAGTGTTGTCGCATTGTCAATTTGTTCCATCCTTTTTGGTAGCCAGCGTAAGCCAAGCAGGATCAGCACAGTGGTAACGATTTCAACCAGCAGTTGAGTAACCGCCAGATCAGGTGCGGAAAACCAGACAAAAGTGATACAGGTGGCAAGGCCCGCCCCCCCCATCAGGATCAGTGCAGCCAGCCGGTGATATTTGGCCTGATACGCGGCTCCGAGTGCACAAGCGATTCCAATTCCCCAGAGTATTGCAAAAGCGGGATCAATCCCGGCAACCGCTATCAGGCTGAAATCAGGATCTGTTTCGAGGAATGGCCAGCATCCCGCAATTAACGCGATGAAAATAACCAGAAACAGTTGTGGCTGCAAACGTTGTGTGCCGAATGTTTCCTCCATCCAGCGTGCCCAACGCCAGGAGAGTGCAACCAGTGATCGCTCAAAAATTCGCTGGCCCTTGAATTGCCGTATGCCAGGCGGGCCATCTTCGCTTTGGGCGAGGTAATTTTGTAGAGCCCGGTAGAGCAGTGTGCCACTGACAAGCGCCGTTATGCTCATGATCAGAGGCGTGTTGATACCGTGCCACACGGCGAGGCTATAGAGTGGCGTGTATTCGCGCAATACCGAAGTCACAGCGGTATGCAGATAAGGGCCGATGGCTATGCTAGGGATTATGCCAATAATGAGACAGGCGAGTACCAGAAATTCAATTGGTCGCCGCATCCAGTGGGGAGGTTCATGAGGTTCTCGGGGAAGCTCCGAAGGTTTGGGACCAAAGAAGACAGTATGAATAAAGCGTACGGAATAGGTGACCGAAAAGGCACCGGCAATCGTGGCTGCATAGGGGAGTACGCTATCCAGTACAGAGCCGGAATGTTGCCCGAGTGTTGCAGAAAAAAACATTTCCTTCGATAAAAAACCATTGAGAAGTGGTACTCCTGCCATGGCTGCACTGGCCACCATAGCGAGCGTAGCTGTAATCGGCATGTAGCTGAAAAGCCCATTCAGTTTGCGCATATCACGCGTGCCCGCTTCATGATCAATGATGCCGGCAGCCATAAACAGAGAAGCCTTGAAAATAGCATGGTTCATCATATGAAAAATTGCAGCCACCGCAGCCAACGGGCTGCCAAAACTGAGCAAGGCCGTAATCAGGCCGAGATGACTGATGGTCGAATAGGCAAGCAACCCTTTGAGATCTTGCTGGAAGATAGCGAAGTAGGCGCCGAGCAGAAACGAACCCATACCAGCCAGCCCCAGTATAAAAAACCATTCATCGGTGCCGGATAATACCGGCCATAACCGAGTAAGCAAAAACACACCCGCTTTTACCATGGTTGCTGAATGCAGGTAGGCGGATACTGGTGTTGGTGCTGCCATTGCATTAGGTAGCCAGAAATGAAATGGGAACTGTGCACTTTTGGTCAGTGCACCCAGCAGGATGAGTACCAACACAGGAACATAGAGCGTATGCTCCCGGATTGTGTTGCCAGAGGCCAGTACATTGTCGAGATCGTGACTGCCAGTGATGTAACCGATGAGAATCAGCCCGGCAAGCAGACAGAGCCCGCCGGTTCCGGTGATGATCAGTGACATGCGTGCGCCATCACGCGCTGCTGCATTGTGATGCCAATAACCGATCAGTAGAAATGAAAAAATACTGGTGAGTTCCCAGAAGATCGCCAACAGGATTAAATTTCCCGCGATGACGATCCCCTGCATGGCACCGGCAAAAGCCAGTAGAAAGGAGAAAAAACGCGGAACCGGATCTTCGGGAGACATGTAATAGCGTGCGTAGAGCACCACGAGAAAACCAATACCAGTAATTAGAATCGAAAACATCCAGGCGAAACCATCCATCCTGAGTGTGAAATTCAGATCCGATCCGGGCAGCCATTCGATTTCGTTACGGAGTATTTCTCCCGTTGAAATAGATGGATAGAGGTAAGCAACGATTGCAAATGAGGCGATCGTTACGCACCCTGATAACCATGCTTCCGTATTACGGGCATTGGCTGGCAACAGGGCTGCCAGAGCGCTTCCGGCAAAGGGCAACAGTATCAGGAGAAAAAGGAGGTTCTCGCTGTTCATCTTTAGGTAAACAATGTAAATGGCACTGCCGGGAATACTAGCAGAATTAAATATGGCTATCAGTTACCGCATGGTGCATAGAGCGGTATCCAATAAAACAACCGTATGTAGCAACCGGAACAAACATCAGACATGCTGGAAATTGTTAGCAGTATCGCAGATAGAGACTTCGTGATGGCTACAAATTTCCGGAAATTATACTAATGATAATCTGATAACAGCTGCCAGATTAAAAATAACTTCCCGATTCAGTTTTATTTTTATCTGGCCAGTTTATGCAGAAAGCATCAATGCTGTGGCACAAAAAATAAAATTGGAAGGTGAACTACAAGTAGAAAGACTCCTGCACCACCTCCCCACGTTAGCCAAATAAACAACTAAAATGGCGAAAGGTAAAAGGTGAGAGGAATAGAAGATGCAGATGAGTTTTGGATTCCTGAAACTGGCGTAACGTCTGAAACAAAACAACGTGCTGATGAAGATTGGCGCGTTGACTGACTGGGGAGCGTTACGTCCGATGCTTACTGGTTTATACAAGCGCGAGCTATCAAATGGTGGAGGGCAGAAACCATTTGGCATGCTGATGATGTTGAAGGCGATTCTGCTTGGTCAGTGGCATAGTTTGTCGGATGCGATACCGGATGAAACCGCTCTGTGTCGGTTTCGCAACCGCCTGGTGGTCAACGACAGGCTGGATGGTCTTCTGGCCTCTATCAATGAACAGATTCAATCACACGGTTTGATGGTCGTTTGATGGTCAAGGGTACGACGGGTGCGGTGATTGATGCCACACTCATTGAGTCAGCGGCGGGTCCTAAAAAGATCATCACAATCACACTGGAGGTGGATGCCGAAGGTAAGACTGTTCAGTTTGAGGATGGTAGCCAGCCGGAAATCACCTATATCGAAGAACAGAGTGCGGATGCGACCTGGCTCAAAAAAGGTAAAAAATCGCATTTTGGCTACCGCAGTTACATGGTGGTGCTACGTGCGCGGGGTGCATACCGCTCCTGCCAACCAGAGCGAAATGGTACATTTCGAAACAATCATCGTTGGCGCGCACATCGAGGCGAATCGAGTGTATGTGGATAAAGGTTCAGTAAGCCAACGCCAATCGGCAGTTTCTGAAAGAATACAAAATCAAAAGCGCGATTATGCACTGGGCATACAAGAATAAGCCACTCTCGGCACGACAGAAGCTGGTAAACAAATTGATCAGTAAAAAAACGCTATATCGTCAAACAGTGTTTTGGCACGGCCAAACGCCTATTTGGAATGGGGGCGCGCCAGCTACTTCGGCACGATAAAAGTCAATGCCCAAGTCGTGCTGAAAAGCATCTGCATGAATCTGAAAAAAGCTGCCAACAAAATTTTTGTGGATGAGCCATTCAAAAGGGGAGTAGTCCGCCTCAATGCAGCATAAGGGTGAAAAACTCCTTTGAAGAATGAATAAAACTTCATTTTTCTGTTAAAAGCGCACAAGAGTATCATTTGGAAATCCCCTTCGCTACTACAACAAAATTATCAGAGTTATGCAGAGGTCTTGAGATGTAAATGAGCAGAACCCGCGTGCAGCAGCATTTTATTTATCCAATGGGTCTGTTATCTGGTTGCTCACTAACTGATTCTCAAGGAATGCCTTTCCCGCTGCTACATTTGAGTGAGGGTAGCCAGAGTGCAGCCTAATAATTCGGTCAACGGGGTTCTATCCCGATTTTACGGACACTTCAGAATAGCCTTTTCGAACTCGGTACGGGGTACGGCCTTCATGTTTTTCTTGAGGGGAGTGATGAGTTGAAGGTCTTGTTGGGCCAGTGTTTCAGTGAGCTAAATTTCAGTGTACCATCTCCCACAGCTAATTCAGGTGCATTCTGCAGACCCCGCTGTGCGAGGCCTCAGATTATTGAGTCATGGTGCACACAAGCAGAATAGTTATGTTCGCGTAGCGCACTGTTGGGCGGAGATGTTCTTGCGGATACTCTCCCAAATCAGGTCTTTCTTTTGGTCAACATTCCAGGTTAATCAATATTTCTAGTGAAGGACTTGGATGAAGATGAATTCCGGGATTCTGTTGTGGCTGCGGTCTCGGGACCCTGCCAGAGCGCATGAATGAAAATTACTAAATAGCTTTTATCAATCAGTGCCCCGGCTCGCTCAATTTCAGGAAGCAGCAATGCGTGTAATTTTTGCAAGTTGTACCAAGGTACACCAGGGCGGGCATGATGTCCGATGTGATAATTGATGTTATTCCAAAAAAATGAATTCAATTGATTACTGATGATCGTCCGAGTTCCTACCAATGGTCCAGCATCCCAAGGACAGCCATAATGTTCAGCGATGAATCGCATGCTGTTAAAAAAACCAAAAAAAATAAGTGGCCAAAACCACACATTAAATACTTGATTTGTAATACTTTGGGAGGCTGCCCAATCAAATACGGCCCACATTACAACTATGTGAAGCGCTATCTCACTCCAATGGATCAACGCTTTCTTCCCACGCAAAATCTTTAGTGGAAAAATTAATGTAAACTGAATTGCAGTCAAGAACACACCAATGATTGCGTAAGCATAGAAAAGTATGAAATCGCCTACTCCACGTTTTCCCATCGTGAATGCATCCGGATCTTTCGAAGTGCGATTATGTCTATGATGAATAAGATGGTCTTCCTTAAAGGAAGTAAATGAAATAATGAGTGGAATCATTGCGAAAATTCCGAATGCCTGATTCTTCCAGCGAACTTTAAACAAAGTGCTGTGTGTACAGTCGTGCATAAAAGTCACAATCCCCATCTGTATGTAGCCCATTCCCAAGTAGCATACCCAGGTCGACGCCCAATAGCTTGAATTCCAGGCGATGATTCCTAGTGCAATCCAAATCCCGTAGAAAAGAGGAATTTTCAGATTTGGTACCCAACGATGCAGATAGAGTTGCTTTAATTCCACGGAATTATTGAAAGTGAGTGGGAGCTTATTTTGCTCATGCGAGGGTCTAAATATTTCTGACCTTTTTGTTTTGTGGGCTGGCACGGGTGCTCTCTTGGAGGTGAAATTCCTCCCGTAAGTTGACTACAACGAAGCTACGAGGATAGATTCGACTGTGGAAACTGAGCCGCTCCGGGCACTCGGTAGTTTGAGTCAGTCAATTCTGACTGACCTTTCCAGTTGATGATAATACGCTTTTCCTAATTCAGCTGGGAACTATGATCAAATCTGGTGTATGACAAAGAAAAAGGAAGTGGTGTAACCTGTTGGTAAAGATCTGGCGGATCAACTACTGGAAAGGAAACACCATAATGACAGATGATACTGTTTTAGAACTGAACGATCCAGAACAAAATGACTCGCTGCGGGTAGTTTTGCGGGAAGGCGCGCGCAAGTTGCTGGCAGCAATGATTGAATCGGAAGTGGCTGCTTTTATCAAACAGCAGGGTGGTTTAGATCTGCCTGATACTGCGCGACCCAACGACGAATCGCCGTTTCCCCCACCCCCATCGTTTTGGAGACCTCGCTCACACTAAGGTTGTGATCCTTGATCATGTGAACAACTTTCAATTTAAATTGAGTGTCAAATTTCCTGCGTGCTTTCATTAGTATGTCCTCTTAAAGTGAATTTTATCCACCTATCGAGGTGTCTGTTTAAATTAGATCACTACAAATTAACTTAGATTAAGCTTGTCATGCAGCGTATTAGGCTGGATCAGCCGGTCTGTCCGGGGGAGGTGTTATCGCATCTGACTAAACCGGGAGGAGATGATTAAGTCGAGATGAGAGATTTTCTGATGGCGGCGCTTGCGGCACGGACAGGCATTATCAATTTATCTTACTGTTGAAAAATACCCATTATCAATCAAGGATAGAAAACAAGGATGCAAAACTTTACCGATGTTTTTTCTAATCGCATGCAGCATGTTCGCTGTTTCCAGGTTGCGGTAACGATGGCGATATTTTTTTCTGTGCAGGTTTATGCACAGGAAACCGACCCTTCATCTTTGCTACTGTACGCTGCGCGGGTTTTTGACGGAAATGAAATGCACAGTGGTTTATCGGTGCTGGTAAAAGATGGACGCATTGCAAGAATCGGGCTGCGTCATTCATTCAAGGCGGGTGATGCATCAACTGAGATTGATCTGGGTGATGCAACCTTATTACCAGGGTTTATCGAATTACACGCGCACTTGACCTTTCAGAAAGTGCCGGTAGATATCGTGTTGAGGCATGGGGTGACCACGGTGCGAGATGTGGGTGGTCCTGTGCACCAGCCTTATGGAGGAGATGGCGGTTTGCGTGTGCTTACTTCAGGACAGATTATCACCGCGCCGCACGGATACCCGATCATTACGATGGGCGTCAGGGATTTGGCGATTCCTGTTGCCAGCGAAGCAGAAGCACGGGAAGCCGTACGCCATCTGATTGGTGAGGGTGCAGTGGTCATTAAGATTGCACTTGAACCCGGCGGGGAAACAGGTGCGCCCTGGTCTCCACATCATGGTCACGCACACCATGATACTGCGCATACCGTGCAGGCCGACTCTCATCATCACGCACATGCCGCTTCGCATGGCCAGTCGGCATGGCCCATGTTGTCAGAGCCCATTGTCAGGGCTATTGTCGATGAAGCTCACCGGCATCAGCGTAAGGTATCGGCTCATGTGGCGGAGTCATCGGGTGTACAGGTAGCGTTGAATGCCGGAGTCGATGAATGGGCGCACATGCCTTGTGATCTAATTCCTGAGCCGTTGCTGAAACAGGCCAGAGTACAGAATGTTACGATCATCGGTACGCTTGATACCCTCTCAAAATGTGGTGGGATCGCGCACAATGCAGCAATTTGGGCAGAACTTGGTGGTGAATTGCTGTACGGAGCGGAAATTGCTCACCCCGATATTCCCTGGGGAATCGATGTACAAGAGTTGATGTATCTGATGCATCTGGCAAAAATGAAGCTGCCGGATGCATTGCGGGCAGCCACGGCAAAAGCTGGTCAGTATCTGGGTATTCCCCTGCTGGGGACAATACAACCTGGCGCCCCGGCTGATTTGATCGCAATTCGCGGCAATCTTGAGCAGCAGTTGAAGCGACTGGAATATCCCGATCTGGTGATTTCCGGTGGACAAGTTATCGTTAACCATTTTGGCCCACAGCAGTAGGGTGCTCCGGATGAGTCATCCGTTACGTGCATTGTCTTTGTTGCGAGGAGATGATCGGGGGATGCAGGTTGTAGCGGCGGACAGCCTGCCAGAGATGTAGCGTTTAGCCTGCAGCCTGACCTGGTTGCCTGAGGGTCTGTTCCAGCCAGATTTCAAGTCCCCGTGCATTGAGTCTGATGTCGGTCTGCAATATCGAGAGGACAGCATCCCGGGTGAGGGTGCACCCATGGGTGATTAATCGTTCCCAGAGCAAGTCCTGCAATGCTTTTACAATGAAAGGTTGCCGATCTGGAATTTCTGCGGCTTGTTGTACGATGCCGACAAAGGCATCGATGAGTGCGTGCATCTGTGATGCATGGTGCGGAAGGTTGCGGATGTGCCCATAATGAGTAAGAAATGCCTGTTCCGGGCGCAACGCCATGAGTCGGTTAATGGAGGCATGTGCGGCTTCAGGGTCAAACTGCACTGGTGAAGTGGTCGGAAAAACGAATTCCAGTCCGTTGGCATCGAATTCACGATACGACACACCAAAGGTGTCACCAGTGAAGATGGATGCGCTGCCGGCATCGTGAATGCAATAGTGGTGCCGCGCATGTCCAGGTGTATCCAGCAATCGCAATGGGCGGCCGTTCAGTTTGATTAGCGTATCGTCAGGTGCTTCGATGATGCGCTCTGCAGAAATCGGTTGGATTTCACCGTAGATGCGCCGGAATTCTGATTCACCGTACACGGCCATGACACCAGCAATCAGTTTCATAGGATTGACCATATGCGATGCGCCACGCGGGTGTACCACCAGTCTGGCATTGGGCAGCTGCTGCATGAATTCACCAGCACCACCGGCATGATCAAGGTGGATATGGGTGAGAAAGATATAGTCGATCTGTTCAGGAGCAATTTGCTTGTGTGCCAGCACTGCCATAATGCCGGGAACCGAAAAACGGGTACCAGTATCCACCAGAGCGGCTTTATTTCCTTCCGTGATCAGATGGATGGCAGCACGGCCCGGCCGGTGGTAGCGAGCATCAATGACGCTGATACCATCCGGATAATCGATGATGGCTGGGAGTTGTTCCATAAGTTGACAGGTTCCGGTTATATCGTCTGACTAAATTGTTCGAGAATCACCAGATTTTCCAGTGTTGAAATATCCTGAGTAATGGTTTCGCCTCTTGCCAGGGAGCGCAGGAGGCGCCGCATGATCTTACCAGAACGCGTTTTGGGCAGATTTTCACCAAATCGGATTTCTTCGGGGCGAGCAATTGCGCCAATTTCGCTGGAAACCCATTCGCGCAAAGTTTCAGCAATTTCGGCAGCCTGCTGGTCATCAGGCAACTTTCCCCTGAGGACAACGAATGCCACAATCACTTCTCCCCTGATTTCGTGCGGTTTCCCGACAACAGCTGCTTCTGCAACCAGAGGATGCGCTACCAGTGCGGATTCGATTTCCATGGTGCCCAGGCGGTGCCCGGAGACATTTAAAACGTCATCAATTCGTCCCATGATCCAGAAGTAGCCGTCTTGATCACGATGAGCCGAATCCCCCGCAAGATAATAATGGCCGCCGGCAATATCTGCCGGAAAATAGGTATTCCTGAAACGTTCAGGATCATTCCACAAGGTGCGCAACATTGAGGGGAAGGGACGCTTGATAACCAAAAATCCGCCTTTTCCCTGTTCTGCCGGGAGCCCCGTTTCATCCACCACTGCAGCATCGATGCCGGGTAGCGGAAGAGTACAAGAGCCTGGTTTGGCTGGTATTGCGCCAGGAATAGGGGCAATCATGTGACTGCCGGTTTCAGTCTGCCACCAGGTATCGACAACCGGGCAGCGTGACTGGCCAACGACTGTGTAATACCACATCCATGCTTCCGGGTTAATCGGCTCACCAACCGATCCAAGCAGACGCAATGAAGAGAGATCATATTTCTCAGGTAAGTCAGGACCTAGCTTGATCAGTGAGCGAATAGCGGTGGGTGCGGTATAAAAGGTTGTGACCCTGTGTTTCTGGATGATTTCCCAGAACCGCCCGGCATGGGGATAGGTTGGAGTTCCCTCAAAAATTACCTGGGTTGCCCCAATGGCAAGCGGCCCGTAAGTAACGTAGCTATGTCCGGTAACCCAGCCCACGTCAGCTGTACACCAGAATATATCTTCCGAATGATAATCGAATACCCACTGCATGCTGACTATCGCTCCAAGCAGATAGCCGGCCGAGGAATGCTGTACCCCTTTCGGTTTTCCGGTTGATCCCGAGGTGTAGAGTGTAAACAAAGGGTGTTCGGCATTGACCCATATCGGCTCGCATTCATCAGATTGGCTGGCGGTGAGGTTGTGCCACCAGCGGTCTCGTTCCGGCTGCCAGGGGATATCAGTGCCGGTATGCCGAAAAACGATAACACTATGTACTGAAGTTGTATCGCCCATCGCCAATGCTTCGTCTACAGTTGCTTTCAGTGCATGGCGCTTTCCTCCGCGAGTTTGTTCATCTGCAGTGATTACAGCAGATGCACCGGCATCGATGATACGTTCATATACACTTTTCACCGAGAAGCCGCCAAATACTACTGAGTGAATTACGCCAATACGCGCACATGCCTGCATGGCAACCACGGCTTCAATCCGCATGGGCATGTAAATGACGATGCGATCACCTTGACGGATGCCGAGCGCTTTTAATCCGTTGGCAAAACGGCATACTCGCTGGTGTAATTCACGGTAGCTGCAACGTATTACTTCGCCTTCATCAGATTCAAAAATGATTGCAGTTTTGTTGGCCTGTGTTGTCAGGTGCCGATCAAGACAGTTCCACGAGATATTCAGTTCACCATCGTCAAACCATTTGTAAAAGGGCGGATTGGTGTCATCAAGAATACGAGTGAAAGGTTTGTGCCAGGTAATGTACTGTTTTGCAAGTTTTGCCCAGAAGCCAGCGTAATCGCGCTCAGCTTCCTGGCGCAGGGCCTCATAGGTTTTCATCCCAGTAATATTGGCATGCCTGACAAATTCATTGGCAGGGGGAAATATCCGATTTTCACGCAAAATAGATTCAATTGTAGCCATATTACTCCCTGTTTGGCAGACTAACGCTCCAGTAAGAAAAGTGTTTAATTGTATCATTCGCCCCTTTTATTCGTATATCTTACGGAAAGAGGATTCGAGAGTTAGATAGTGTAGTTATGAGATTAAAAATATAAGATTCTTCTGTCTTTTAAAAAAATCTTGTGGGTTTGTTTTCTGCTACGCGCTTGAAAACAATGATCTGGGTGGGGGTTCCTTAGTATAATCCGACAATGAAATTCGATATTGTAGTGATTGGGGGTGGGCTGGTAGGTGCCAGCTTGCTGGCTGCTTTGAAGGATAGCGGGCTGAGGTTGGCGTTGATTGAATCACGGCCGCCAGCACCTTTGCCAGCTGATGACAGCTGGGATGGGCGTGTGTATGCGATCAGCCCCGGCAGTGTAGCATTCTTGCATGCTTGTGGGGTCTGGCAGCAGATGGATGCGGCGCGGGTGACGCCTGTCCATGAAATGCGGGTGCATGGTGACGACAGTGCAGCCAGGATTGATTTCAGTGCGTATGAAAGTGGTGTGCCGGAGCTTGCCTACATCATCGAGAATCGCCAGCTGCAGCATGCTGTCTGGGAGACGTTGTCGGAGGCAGAAAATGTGCAGCTGTTTTGTCCGGCGCAATATGACTCACTTACTTGGCATGAATCCTACGTTGAGCTGGCCTTGTCTGATGGCACGGTTTTGCAGACGGCGCTGCTGGTCGGGGCGGATGGTGTCAATTCCCGCGTGCGTGAACAAGCGGGAATTACGATGGATCGTCATAGCTATTATCAAACCGGGGTGGTCGCCAATTTTGAGGTGGAGCGGCCTCATCATCACATTGCCTATCAGTGGTTCCGCCGTGATGGCGTTCTTGCACTGCTGCCGTTGCCGGGAAAACGGGTTTCGATGGTGTGGTCAGCGAATACAGTGCTGGCTGATGAGTTGCTTACTTTATCTCCCGAGGTGTTATGCGAACAGGTTGGACGGGCGGCAGAGCATGAGTTGGGAATGATGCAACTGGTTACGTCGCAACGTGGATTTCCGCTGAACTTTGTACAAGCCAAATCACTCGTCAAACCGAGGCTGGCTTTGATTGGTGATGCTGCGCATGGGATTCATCCACTGGCGGGCCAGGGAGTTAATCTGGGATTGCGCGATGCCCGTGAGTTGGCCGATGTTCTTTTGCAGTTTGACGAACTGGGAGATTGTGGTGAGTTTTCTTTGCTGCGCTGTTACGAACGTAATCGCAAGGAAGATATTCTTGCTATGCAATGGGTGACAGATGGGCTGCAGAAACTGTTTGGCAGCGAGGATGCGGCCATTATGCGCATCAGGAATCTGGGGCTCGGGATGACCAATCGCTTTCCACTTCTGAAAAACAGATTGATGCGTCATGCGCTGAGCTGAATTCGGCTTTTTACGGTTACTGGATTTTTATACTGGAGAAATGGTATGCGTTTGTTTTTATATTCATTCGGCCTGCTGGGATTGTTATTTACTGGAATTGCTCAGGCGAATGAGGCTGATCTGAAAGAGGCGATTCAGGCTCATTTCCCGGGGAGCAAGATAGAAAGCCTGACGCAGACGCCTTATCTGGGGTTGTATGAGGCCGTGATCGACGGGGAAATTTTTTATACGGACGAGAAGGCTGAATATTTTTTCATGGGGCATATCGTGGATGCTAAGAAGCGGGCAAGCTTGACCAGTGAGCGCATGCAGCAGATCCGGGATTCACGGCGGATTGCAATTGACACTTTACCGCTGGAACATGCGCTGAAAATGGTCAAAGGGAACGGAAAACGTACGCTGATTGTATACTCCGATCCAAATTGCCCTTATTGTAAAAGGCTGGAAAAGGAGCTGGTTAATGTGACGGATATCACTATTTATACCTTGCTTTATCCTGTTCTTAACGGCTCCATGACAACAGCCGAAGCCATTTGGTGCTCTGAAGACCGGGTCAAAGCATGGGATGATTTTATGCTGAAATCAGTCGTTCCTACTGGTAAGAATTGTGATGCACCGCTGCAGATACTGCTGGAATCAGGCCGTCAGAACAGAGTAACTGGTACACCAACCCTGATTTTTGCAGATGGCTCAGTGGTGCCGGGTTTTATCCCGCAATCAGAAATCGAAAAGCGGCTGGATCAGGCCGCGAGTAAGTGATACAACCTTATCTGCCTGAGTGGCTACCTTTTGAGTCCTTTATTCCCTGTACTGCTTGGGAAGCAGGACCCACATCTGGGCTTGCTGCTTCATTTTACCCGCTTGGGCCTGAGCTTCCGGGCTGTGTCCCCAGAAGAAATCAGCACGCACCCCGCCCTTGATAGCACTGCCTGTATCTTGGGCAACCATCAGGCGATTAAGTGGCTGTGCTGTATTGGGCCAAGTGGTGGAAAGATAAACCGGAGCACCCAGTGGGACACTCTCCGGATCAATAGCCAGACTTCTGCCCGCCGTTAAAGGGACTCCCAGCGCACCGATCGGTCCGGCAAGATCGGCTGGCAGTTCGCGAAAGAAAATATAACGCGCATTCTGCTGCAACAAGGATTTCAATTTGGCAGGGTTTTGTCGGCCCCATTGTTTGATGGACTGCATGGATACCTGCCAGGCGGGCAGTTCACCCCGATCAATCAATATTTTTCCGATAGAACGGTAGGGATAACCGTTGTGATCCGCGTAGCCGATTTTTACGGTTTCACCATTTTCCAGCACGACGCGGCCGGATCCTTGTATCTGGAGAAAGAACAGCTCGACCTCATCCTCTACCCACAACAGTTCTTTTCCTTTCAGCAGACTGCGGTTGTTCTCGATTTCCGCGCGGGTGTAGTAAGGAATAATTTTGCGTCCCTGTAGACGGCCACGTAGCGCTACCTGATTTGCATCGGGCAGCGCGTCTTTGAGCTCGACTGCCAGCAGGTTGTCGGGAGTGGAATAAATCGGGTAGCGGAAGCGACTGGAATATTTGCGACTGCCTTTAAGCAGAGGTTCATAGTAACCGGTTGCCAGGCCAGTGGTGGTGCCATCCGGATTGATCACCTGATAAGGTGCAAAGTGATTTTCAAGAAAATTTCGGACAGCTTGTTCACTGCTGTGCCGAATGGTTGTAGCTTGTGTGCATACATCCTGCCAGGAGGGGCGTCGTTCGAGAGATCTGCAGCTTTGTATAAAGGTATTCCACGCCGGAAGAAGGCTTTCATGTTGCCAGCCTGGTAGCATTGACCAACTAGCAGCTTTAAGCAGCTTTTTATCTTCCTTGTCCCTGGTATCTTGAGTAGGGCTTGCTGATTGTGGCGCTGCGGGAATGGCAGCCACTTTTGCAGGTGTTTGGGATGTGGAAGATTGGGTGGAAATAGTTTCAGTTTTGCAGCTGGTTAATCCGAGTGGGATTAAGATCAGCAGGGTGATGAATTGGGTTTTTAGCAGATTTCGGTTAAAGTATCTGTTTTGTAAAAACATTTTTTTAGGGAAGAATATGTGGATTTTAGCACTTGAAGCAATCTTGGCGTTGAGTCTGTTCATTTTTCTCGTCTGGTGGACGCTCCCCCGTAAAAAAAATAGACCATTGGAACAACTGGATAACAAGGATGAAAAAAAATAGATCATGCCTTGTTTGCTATTTGAGAGTGGCTGCCTGTTTTTGTTCTGCTGCATTGCTAATGGATTAGTCATACAGGGTTTTCTGCATCAATAAAATGGTGTGCAATACTGAATTTTTGTGCGATATGATCACCAAGCGCCTGAATTCCATAGCGTTCGGTGGCATGATGCCCGGCTGAGATGAAAGCCGTGCCGGATTCTCTGGCTGTATGCACGTTCTGTTCAGAAATTTCACCGGTGATAAATGCATCTACGCCCAGCCGGATAGCTTCCTCAAAATATCCTTGAGCTGCTCCGGTACACCAGGCGATACGCCGGATAGATTTAAGCGGATTGCCGATTATTAGTGGTTTCCGGCCAAGCACTGAACTCAGTAAACCATCCAGCTCGTCAAGGCTGGCTGGTTTTTGAAAATAACCGTAAGCAGCGATATTCTGTTCGCCGAAACGGCCTTCTTCCTTTATTCCCAGCTTTTTTCCGAGCAAGGTATTGTTGCCCAGATCAGCATGGGCATCCAGAGGCAGATGGTAAGCGTAAAGATTGATGTCATGCTTGATGAGCGTGGCGATACGGTGACGCTTGACGCCGCGCAGGCAGGTATCTTCTCCGCGCCAAAAATAGCCATGGTGCACGATGATGGCATCCGCATGCAAATCCAGCGCTGCCTGTATCAAAACTTGGGAAGCAGTTACACCGCTGACGAGCGTTTGAATCGAAGCTCGCCCTTCCACCTGTAACCCGTTGGGACAATAATCACGGAATTGCTGAACGTCCAGCAGATCATTCAGGTAATTTTCCAGTATATTTTGGTGCATAATACTTTTTTTGTTCATTTGGGATGTAGGATTTTCCATGCAAAAACTCTGGCTGCTTTTCACACAAACCATCACTGTTCTCCTCGCCATCTTTTTTGTTGTTTCAACCTTGCGCCCGGAATTATTGCCGTGGACGCCGCGCGGCAAGCTGGCGACCATCCGTGAAGCAGTCAAGGCTGATGGCGGAAAAGCACTTGATACTGGTAGTTTTCATACAGCAGCGGAAGTGGCGATGCCTTCCGTGGTGAATGTATTTACCAGCAAGGAGGTAAGAGTGCCCTCCCATCCGTTTATGGATGATCCTGTCTTTCAGCAATTTTTTGGCAATCGTTTTAGTCCGAGAACTGAGCGCACTTCCAGCTTGGGATCCGGAGTAATCGTCAGCCCGGAAGGATATATTCTCACGAACCATCACGTGGTGGAAGCGGCTAACGAGATTCAGGTGGCGTTAATGGATGGAAGAAAAGCCGAAGCAAACTTGATTGGCTCGGATCCTGAGAGTGACCTGGCGGTTCTGAAAATTGATCTGGACAAGCTCCCCAGCATTGCCTTCGGCGATTCTGAAAAAGCTAGAGTGGGGGATATCGTGCTGGCAATCGGTAATCCGTTTGGTGTAGGGCAAACAATGACGATGGGAATTATCGGTGCACTGGGGCGTTCCCAGGTAGGGCTCAGCACATTCGAAAATTTTATTCAGACCGATGCGGCAATCAATCCCGGTAACTCCGGTGGTGCGTTGACCGATATTTCCGGTAATTTGATCGGGATCAATACCGCGATCTATTCACGTTCCGGCGGCTCGCTTGGCATCGGATTCGCTATCCCGGTGGATGCGGCTAAACAAATCATGCAGCAGATTATCGAAACAGGTAGCGTTACGCGCGGCTGGCTTGGCGTGAGTATGCAAGATATAACGCCGGAGTTGGCGGAGTCCCTAAAGCTGAAGAAAACTGATGGAGCTCTGATTGCGGGCGTACTTAAGAATGGGCCAGCGGATGATGCCGGAATCAAACCGGGGGATATTTTAGCGGCAGTGAATGGCAAGCCTGTTTTCAATGCTTCCGAAATGCTGAATATTGTGGCATCTCTTCCCCCAGGTAAAGCAGCAACGCTAACTATTCTCCGTAATGGAGAAGAGCTGGATATTCAGGTGCAAATTGGTAAACGTCCAGGCTGACTACATACCGAGTGAATATCGAATTTGCCACACGATTACCCGCCGCACTGTTTCGGTGGATTGATCTCAATTTGCTGACTCTGGGCAGGGAAATGCGCCTTTCATACCTGCCGCCCCTGATGGTTTATCTGGCGGCCGGTATTTCAAGCCTCACAGGAATTGTTGGTACTTTCTACGTGAAGGAAAGACTGGGGTTGTCGGCAGAATTTTTGGCTGCACTCGGCTTCTGGATGACATTGCCATGGGCATTGAAAATGCCGATGGGTCATCTGGTGGATCTGCTGTGGCGCTGGAAGAGCTTGCTGGTCTATCTGGGGGCAGGATTGATCGCGACTAGTCTTTTCATCATGATCGGATTGCTTGGCCATACCGAGGCGATGCGTGAGGTTGCGCCGCTGGCGCAGTGGTATGTGCTGGCTGCGTTGCTTGCACCGGTGGGTTATGTGTTGCAGGATGTAGTGGCCGATGCCATGACTGTAGAGGCTGTGCCACGCGTCAACCCGGATGGACAACTGATTGATCTGGAAGCGCGCAAGCAGATGCACATTACGATGCAGACATTGGGGCGTGTTGCCATTATTGGTGGTGGTATTCTAGTGGCAGTGACAAACGTTGTGCTGATGAAAGATGTTGCAACTCTTTCCGAAGCTGGCAAGGGTGAGGCCTATCTGCTGATATACCAGCTTGCGTTGGTAATTCCTTTTGTTTCAGTGTGCGGAATCTGGCTGGCCGGATGGTTAAAATGGCGTGAAATAAAACATTTTTCCGTTCAGGGGCTAAATATCAAAGAAATCGAAGTATTAACCGGTGCTCATGTCGAAACACCCCCAATCAATTGGTGGATACTGGGCGGCGGATTGGTTTTTACAGTTGTCTCCCTGGGAGTCGGGCTTGTGCAGATTTCCGGTGCCGAAGAAATTGTTTTTAGCTTGTCGATGGCGATTGTGCTGTTTTTGATCTGGAAACTGACTTCCGAGCTGGAAAGTGAGGCGCGCAATGTTCTGGTAGGAACAGCCTTACTGGTGTTTGTATTCCGGGCCGTTCCCACACCTGGTGCGGGCTCGACCTGGTGGATGATTGATGAACTGGGGTTTGATCAGCAGTTTCTGGCTACACTTTCTTTGATTGGCTCTGTGCTGACGCTTGCCGGTATGTTTATTTTTCGTCGGTTTATGGCCGAGCGATCAATGGCTTATGTCATTGGCGCATTAACCGTAGCGGGTACCATTTTGTCACTGCCGATCATTTCGATGTACTTCGGCTTGCATGTATGGACTGCAGCACATACGGGCGGAATCATCGATGCGCGTTTTATTGCGGTAATTGATACAGCTCTGGAATCACCGCTGGGGCAGATCGCCATGATTCCAATGCTGGCGTGGATCGCGAATTCAGCCCCCGAGAAACTCAAAGCAACCTTTTTTGCTGTCATGGCTTCATTTACCAACCTGGCTTTATCTGCTTCGCAACTGACAACCAAGTATATCAACCAGATTTTTACGGTCACGCGCGAGGTCAGAGAAGTGGATACTGGTGAAATATTGGTTCCGGCTGATTATAGTGAATTGGGTGTTCTGCTGATTATAGTGACAATTTTAGGGTTTATATTACCCATGCTGGCTATAGTGGCGATCAGATATTCTCATCTGCGCAGTGCCTGACTGGCCCGACTCGTCTCGTCTAGAATATTCCCTGATGTAATACGGGATAAGATGGGTGATGAGCGAGAATGTGCGGCAGAGATATATTGATCAGGTTAATGTTTGCAGGAGATATTTGATGTACCAGAGGATTCTTGTTCCAATTGATGGCAGCTTTACTTCAAACCTGGCTTTGCAGGAGGCAATTAAATTGGCAAAGCAAATGGGAGCTTGTCTGGAGCTTGTACATGTTTATGAAGATGCAATCTATCTGGTGGATGAGAATTACTTTAATTACGAAGAATTGCAGAAAACAATCCACGATTGTGGAGAAAAAATACTTGCTGAAGCTGAAACAACAGTAAAGACAGCCGGTATCCCGGTTGAAACGCGCTTGATTCCATCAAATAACGAACGAATTGCCAATATTTTGGTGGAAGAAGCAAGGCGCTGGCAGGCAGAGCTGATTGTGATCGGTACGCATGGTCATTCGGGCTTCAGTCGACTATTGCTTGGCAGTGTGGCTGAAGGGATTGCTCGGATAGCACCTATCCCCATATTGTTGGTTCGCGATACCAGGGATTGAGAAAATACAATTAGAGTGCTCTGAAAAATCACTGTGAGCGAACCGATCCCGGTGCTGGGGGCTGTTTTTAAAGTGTCAGTGGATCAACATCCAAATGCCAGCGCAGCTTGCTGCGAGCTGGTAATGCAGAAATACGCTGGTGCCAATCACTCAGAAATATTTGCAGGCACTTGCGTGAAACAGCCTGAATCAGCAGCTGTGCACGCTCCAGCCCCTTGAGCCGAGTCATGGTGGCGGGAACAGGATCGAAAAGCTGGATGTGGGCGTATTCTTTAGCAATAGTGGCGATTGCCGCCGTCTGGTGTAAAAACTCCAAGGCTTCTGCGAGTACCGGGGCTTCTGCACGTAATACTGCCAGATAGACAAAAGGCGGAAAACTGGCTGATTTGCGTTCTTTCAGCTGCGTTTGCGCGTATGCCGCATAATCCTGTCGTATTAATGCCAAGTACAGCGGATGCTGCGGAAATTCAGTTTGGATCAGAACGGTGCCAGGAATATGGGCGCGACCGGCACGTCCTGCTACTTGCATCAATTGTGAAAAAAGATGTTCTTCAGCGCGGAAATCAGTGCTGTAAAGGGATGAATCGGCGTTGAGCACACACACCAGGGCAAGGTTTGGAAAATCATGTCCTTTTGCAAGTAATTGGGTGCCAACCAGAATATCCACCTTTCCCTGGTGAATCGTATCAAGCATGGTTTGCCAGGCGGTTTTGTGGCGGATGCTGTCACGATCAACACGTAGAATGCGCGCGTTCGGGAATTGTTTGATTAACGCTGATTCAATCCGTTGTGTACCGTGGCCAAACGGCATAATATCTGGATCTCCGCATTGCGGGCATGCGGGTGTAATCGGCTGCTGATCACCGCAATAGTGACAGCGCAGTTGTCGATTGCGCAAATGGACAACCAGGCGGCTGGAGCAGCGTTTGCAGGTGGCAATCCAGCGACAGGATTTGCAGAGTAGTGCCGGGGAATAGCCGCGTCGATTGATAAATACTAGACTTTGCTGTTTTTGATCAAGAGATTGGCGTAATGCATCAAGTATGGGCTCCGACAATCTTTCCTGTGCGGGCGTTACACGCATGTCTATACAATGAATAGCTGGCAGTACTGCCTGACTGATTGCTCGCGCGTGCAGCTGCAGTAACCGGTAGCGGCCGATACGCGCCTGGTGATAGCTTTCCAGGGAAGGGGTGGCTGAGCCAAGAACGATGGGTATGTTGGCCTGTCTTGCACGGTACACCGCCAGATCACGTGCAGAGTAGCGCAATCCATCCTGCTGCTTGAAAGAATGATCCTGTTCTTCATCGACAATAATCAGGCCTGGCCTGGGCATGGGAGTGAAAATTGCCAGGCGTGTACCCAGAATAATGTTGGCTTCCCCACATTGTGCTTGCAACCAACCTTGCAGACGCTCGCTGCTATTCAATCCGCTGTGCAAGCTAACCAGTGGTGTATTGGGAAATCGCTTGCGGAAAGTTGCTTCCAGTTGCGGAGTAAGATTAATTTCCGGCACCAGAACCAGAATCTGCTTTTGTTGGGCCAACAGAGAAGCGGCCACCTGCAGATAGACTTCTGTTTTGCCACTGCCAGTGATGCCATGAAGCAACCAGGGGGTAAACGTACCTATTCTGGCGAGAATTTCGGCGATGGCATGCGCCTGTTCTGTGGTTGGAGCTAGGGTGGGTACTGTACTGAATGCAAATTTTCCCGGTAAGGCAGTGCGTTGTTCAACCCACCCCAAATCCTTGAATTCATGCAGCAGCTTGCGGGAATGAGGTGACATTGCTTTGTAAATGTCAGCTGTAATAATTCCGTTTTCCAGTAGCAGGGAAAACAGCTGACGTTTGGTTTTGGATCTGGCGGGAATGTCGGAAAGCGTGATAATTCTGCCTGCATCAGTCAGTATCCATTCCTGGATCTGTTTCGGTATCCTGCTGGTTGTATACCCAGGTTTTCGCAGCAAAGCAGGCAGGCCATTCATGACAACCTGTCCGATCGGGTGGTGATAATAGTGACTGCAAAACTCGAATAGTTCGAGTAACGACTGGGGCAGGGGAGGGATTGCTTGATCGATCAGGCCGGCAGTTTTTAGTTTTCTCTCCGGAACGGACGATAAATTGCTGACGGACAGGATAATGCCAGAGAGTTGCCGGTTGCCGAAAGGAACGCGTACGCACCGGCCAATATCGGCTGAATCGGCATTCGGAGCAAGGTAGTCAAACAACCGGTTAACCGGGACATCAAGCGCAACATGAATGACTGTCATGCCGGAAATATCCGGAATCAACTTTCCGAAAGAATAACGTGATCAGATATTCTTTCGGAGTTTCTTGGAAAATCAATCAGTGAGAGATGCGGTGCAATGTAACAGAGGATAATCCTTCCCCGGAGAGAGCTGCACTTTGTGCATCTGTATTATCTATTTTGAAGGTAATCGGTTTGCCAACATATTCTGACAGACCGGCACAACCAGTTGTATTGTAAGTAAAGCTGGATAGTTTGAGCGTGCCGCTGCCTGCATCAAAGGAATAGGTGGCAAGCTCGACGCCTGGTTTCGCGCATTCAGAAGGAGTTGAATGAGCTGCGCTGCCAGTTGGATCAATCAACATATAGCGGTTATCCGGGAAAAATAGAAAAACAGGTGACTTGACAGTATCCTTGTCTACTGCCCAGGCGCCAACGATGCCCTGCGAGTTATCCATTTTCCGGTAACGGGTCTCCTGAACGGTGGTTTCGGCAACTTCATCATCAGAACTCAGTTCGAGCGGTTTTGTAATGTGGAACAATTCATCAAACAGGCCAGGCTGTTCTCTTGCACGCTGTACGATGACAATGTCAGAGATAATCAGCTCATTCCCATTGGTATAAATACGCCAGCTAGGTCGTGGATGGGATAGTCCTGACTGGATGTTGGTATCTATTTCAGGTGTGCTTGCAAGCTTAAAGCCACGTTCGTCGTATTCTGTTGCCTGGGTGGTGCCATATTCTATTCCAGCGGTGAAAACCAGTTTGCTGCCGCAGGCGCGGTTCATATCACAGGAGTCATCCGGTGTGATCACACCGTTCAGATATTCTCCACTACCATCATTTGAAAAACGGAAAAATCTTACGCTGTTATCATCCTGGTTTACCCAGAGATAATTGCTCAATAGGTTGATTGCTTGTGATAAGAAATGAGCATTGGCTTCATCGGCTGTTTTTATGTTGCCGGATATGCTGGCGGCTTCCCGGGCAGAAACCAGTGCCGGGGATGTGGTAAAAATACTCGGGTCCACGGTCAGATCGAGTGAAGCGTCCAGTGCCTCTACAGCAGCCGGGGGGATGGAGATGCCGTTTGAGAGATTATTGTCAGCATCAAGTGACTGGAATAAGATCAGCAAATTTAGTAGTTTGTTCTGATCACCGGCAGCCAGTTCAATCGGAGTAGTAAGCCCCGTTCCGGTAATTTTGCCAAGATTCAATTTGCCGAGACTGAATTCAATATTGTCACCATGCGTATATTTGTAAAGGCCGGTTGTATCGGTAACACCTGATGCACCTGATGAGGCAGAGTAGGATACGCCTTCCACTGCCGAATCAGCCAGTATTCCCGTGGTAGGCCCCTGGGGAAGGACAGTTGCTTTTTTGGCTGTTGCTGTTTCTTGCTGGCTGTCACAAGCAGCTAGACTTAATACGAATATGCTCGTGATGAGCAACTGAAGAGTTGTTTGCTTGTTATCCGTTTTCATTGTATTTGAGGTTTTGCGAGTTAAGTCATTTGTGGCATGACAATTAAGCTGTTGTTAATAGTGTTCCGCGACAAAGGAGCATAATGCGGTATCGCTTTAACAGTTCAGATGAGTGTAAGTCCAATATTGTTATTCGATTATAGTCTATGAATAAAGCAGCGTGGTTTAAAATCTCTGACCGATAGATTTATGGTGTTATTCAATGCCGTGATGCCTGTAACAGAGTGTTTTACCGAGTTTGAATAATATCTTTTGATTTTGTGGAAAAAGATCATATTCGCTGCTAAGGTACCCTGTTACTATCAATCGGGTTCTTTTTTGATTGGATTGAGGGTTTATTCTCTGATTGCAGGGTGATACTGAAAATATATGTCTGGCTTTGTACATACTTCTGATATTGCTGTTGCGCATCCACAACTTTCTGTTGACTGGTATCTGGATCCACGGATATTCGAGCTGGAAAAACAGCTGTTATTTGATCAGGGACCGGGCTATGTTGGACATGAACTGATGGTGCCGGAAACAGGTGACTATTACGTGCTGGCTGCGCAGAATAATGCCAAGGTTCTGGTTCGTAATGAAAACGGGATCGAACTACTATCGAATATCTGTCGGCATCGCCAGGCAATTATTCTGGAGGGGCGTGGTAGTTCCCGCAATATAGTCTGTCCGATTCATCGTTGGACTTATGCAATGGATGGTAAATTGCTGGGCGCACCACATTTCAGCAAAAATCCATGCCTAAATCTGGGTAAAACAGCCTTACAGCACTGGAACGGGCTGATTTTCGCTGGCAAGCGTGATGTGAATCAGGATCTTGCCGGAATGAAGGTTCGTGATAAATTGGATTTTTCAAAGTATGCACTGGATCGTGTGCAAATTGAACACTACCAGTGCAACTGGAAAACTTTTATTGAGGTTTATCTGGAAGATTATCACGTCGATCCTTTTCATCCGGGTCTGGGTCATTTCGTGGACACCAGTCAGCTTGAATGGGAATTTAGTGACTGGTACAGCGTCCAGACTGTCGGCGTAAACCGTGATTTTAATCGAGCGGGCTCAGAGATATATCAGGAATGGCATACGCAGGTGTTGCAGCATAATAATCAACAAGTGCCGCGACATGGTGCGATTTGGCTGCTTTATTATCCTAATGTCATGGTTGAATGGTACCCCGATACCCTTGTTGTCAGTACCATTTTGCCAACCGGAATAGAGCAATGCATGAATGTGGTTGAATTTTATTACCCTGAAGAAATCATCCTGTTTGAGCGAGAATTTGTGGAGAGGGAGCAGGCTGCCTATCAGGAGACCGCCAGGGAAGATGATGAAATATGTAAACGGATTACGGCTGGCCGGCGTGCATTGTATCAGCAGGGAATAAATGAAACAGGTCCATACCAGATGCCAATGGAAGCAGGGATGGAACATTTTCATCATTTCCTCCGGCGAGAACTAGAACAGCATCTACCCTAAATCTGGATCTTACAGCCAGAATGTCCTCATTATGGATGCTAGTGGCGGGATTCATGTTCGCCTGCATGGGGGAGCTGGTAAAACTTGCTGCTGCATTTTTTTCCAATGCTGAACTGGTATTTTACCGTTCACTGGTGGGGGTGATTTCAACGTTTGCTGTTATGCGTTTTTATGGCAAACCCATCGCAACAAAACATTGGAAAACCCATTTTTGGAGGGGTTTGGCCGGGTTGGGTGGGGTGCTGCTGTTTTTCTATTGTATTTTGAAGTTGCCGCTGGCAACAGCTATTTCTCTGAATAATACTTGGCCCTTATTTCTTGCTTTTTTAACAGTAATATTCTTGAAAAAGGAATTTAGCTGGGTATTGATCGTGGCAGTAGCGGTGGGTTTTATTGGCGTGGTCATGCTGCTTCGCCCTACTCTAGCTGAAGATCAATGGTATATGGCGCTGATTGGTGTCGGTTCTGGGCTGTTTGGCGGTATCGCACATTTAAATGTCAGGCAGTTAAATGAACAGGGTGAATCAGATTGGCGTATCGTTTTCTATTTTACGCTAGTGTGTACGATTACTACTGGTATATGGCTGGCATTTACTGCGTTTAGCCCGGTGAATCTGCAGAGCCTAATATTGGCGCTGGGTATTGGTGTAACGGCAACATTGGCACAATTGGCAATTTCTCGTGCGCACCGGAGGAGCAATATTATTATTGTCGGGGCACTTTCCTATAGTACGGTATTGTTTGCAGGCCTGATGGATCTGTTCTTGTGGGGTGACCGGTTACCCGTTTCAGCCTGGATAGGAATGGGATTGATAGTTGTGGGTGGGTTACTGAGCATTCGAGGAATATCAACGCGACGGACAAACATTGTTACCCTTGATGACTGATATCCCGTAGCCGACAACTTGGTTGAAAAGCCTGATTGCATCAGAACTACCATTTATCTATGATTTAGCATTCATTACTCGGAGCTTATGACCAATGATCAATATTGAAGAGACCGGCAATCTTATCGTTGTCGCAATTATCGGGGAATTTACTCTGGATGACTTCAAGCAATTTGAAGATGAGGTGCTCTACAAATTTCATTTCAATGGGGAAGCCAATTTACTGCTGGATTGGCGTGATATGGTGTCTTACACAGTAGGTGTTGCCTGGGAAGAGATCCGGTTTATGCGTGAACACGGCAGCAAAATTAATCGTGTCGCGGTAGTGACGGATAGCCAGTGGCAAGTATGGAGTGCATGGGTTTCCAATTTGTTTACTGATGCGGATGTGGTTGTTTTTTCTGATTACAATGAAGCGTATGCCTGGGCCAAGGCCTGATCAGATACGGGTGGCCACATTTAAAATTGGATAGTGAAGGTATGGCTGATTTGGTGCAGGGATGGTGATTGACTATCTGGCGCTGAAATATGTGCATGTGACGAGTGTTGTGGCCAGTTACACATTATTTCTGCTGCGTGGAATATGGATGTTGCGTATTTCACCGCTGTTGCAGCAACGTTGGGTGAAAATTGCACCGCATGTTAACGACACAATTTTATTGCTGAGTGCTGTAACGATGGCAGTGGTTGCGCACAGGAATCCACTTGTTGAACATTGGCTGGCGGCCAAGATTATTGGTTTGCTAGTCTATATTGTGTTGGGTTATACAGCTTTCAGACTGGCTAAGACCCGCCGGGGAAAGGTAACTGCCTGGATCCTGGCACAAATTGTGTTTGTCTATATCGTGTTAGTTGCTCTGACAAAAAATCCTCTCCTCCTGTTTTAATACCAGGTTGATGATCCTATCGTGAATCTTTGCGGAATTTTATTGAAGGATTGTCGTGAATGAATCTGTCTCAGGGCGGATGCAGTACGACAATCAGATATAATGGATAGAATATTCTGTAACCCGGAGATTAAAAGAGCAGATTTCATAAGTTAATAATTTTACGGATAGACAATATGGATTATTCTTACGAATCAGAACATACAAAATTCATGCGGGAGTTGCTTGCAAAACGGCCTGACCTTATCGAGAAACAGAAAGAAGCTCGTGCAATCTGGTGGGACAAAGAAGTTGATCGAGAAGCGCTAAAACGTTTTAAGGAAGCCAGAACGCCACAAAAGAGTTATGTCTATTTTTCCTGGCCGAAACCAGCCAGGGGGCAGGAGCAAAAAACGGAGGAGTAATTCTATTTACGGCGCCTTCATCTCTGATGTGTTCGAGCGGTAATTAGAAGGTAATAGTATAATGCCCGGGCATATAACCTTCCATCCAATGTTATTTGTCGTTTTTCGAACTCATTGGGTGGAGTATAAAACGGCATGTCAGCAGATCGTTTTTCTCACGCGCCCATAGCTCAGTGGATAGAGTACCGCCCTCCGAAGGCGGGGGTCGCACGTTCGAATCGTGCTGGGCGCGCCATGTCTTTCAATAGTAAATCTGATTGGCAATGAACGTCAGCGACGTCATCCGACTAAGCCGGAATCCAGCTAGAGCATTTTTGATTTAAATATATGCATGTAATAGACTATTCTCTATCACAACTGATGGGGAAGGTTATGCATGCCTATTCACAAGATCTTCGGGATCGTATTCTGGGTGCGTTGGATCGTGGCGAAGGTCCAACGGCAATTGCCCGGCGCTTTGAGGTGAGTCGCATGTGGGTGTATCAGGTACGCAAGCGATGGAAAGAAGAAGGCCAGCGCCATAGTTTGCCGATGGGAGGTTATCGGCGATCCCGCATTGCGCACAAGGAAGCGCAGATTCGGCAATGGATAGAAGCC
>NZ_QRCA01000002.1:0-87481 GCF_009833115.1 Nitrosomonas sp. GH22 | reverse complement strand
CAGGCGTGGCAAGGTTGTGCGCACCACAGTTCCGGACAAGGCGCTGACGTGTCCACTGGATCGGGTTAACCGGCAATTCAAGGCAGATCGTCCGAACCAGTTGTGGGTGTCAGACTTCACCTATGTCTCGACCTGGCAAGGCTGGCTGTATGTGGCTTTCGTCATCGATGTATTTGCCCGGCGCATTGTGGGCTGGCAGGTGAGCAGCTCCATGCGCACGGACTTTGTGCTGGATGCCCTGGAACAAGCGCTGTATGCCCGGCAACCGGGGCGGATGGATGCCTTGGTACACCATAGCGACAGAGGCTCGCAATATGTCTCCATTCGCTATACCGAGCGACTCGCCGAAGCCGGAATAAAACCCTCGGTCGGCAGCAAGGGCGACAGCTACGACAACGCGCTGGCAGAAACCATCAATGGGCTGTACAAAACAGAATTGATTCACAAGCGCGCCCCCTGGAAAACCAGGGAGGCCGTGGAGCTGGCAACGCTGGAATGGGCAGCCTGGTTCAACAACCAGCGGCTGCTGGAACCAATCGGTTACATCCCTCCCGCAGAAGCTGAGGTAAACTACTATAGGCAATTCGCCAAGGAAGCCATTCCGGTGGCTTGACTTTAACCAAACAGCCTCCTCAAAACCCGGGACGATTCAACAATGCTCAGAATAACGTTTCAAAGAAACAAGTCAGTGCTTTTTGATATGAACAACTACTCACTTCTTTTTGTCGTCAATCCTCGATCTTCAAGCCCTTTGAGAACAGATTCAATTTGTTCCACATTTAGGACTTCTGGTGCGTTCGTGCCTGTCTCGGTAATTTTACCCTTAGCAATCATCTGAGCAATGATTGAGGCAGTCCATGATGTCATATGAGTTCCTGGTTCAGCTATCTCATAGATAAGCGTCTTTTCTTTATTATCTTTCTTCCCTGTAACCGTCACTTTGAAATAGCCATTCTCATCTTTAGCAACTTCTGAGTTTTTTAACTTACGTTCCATGAGTGCAACTGTAACATCAGTTAAACTTACCATCTGTTCATCAATTGCAATAGGGTCAGTATCATTCAATCCGGCTTCAATAAATTTGAAGTAGAGCTCAGTAGCTTCGGAAGGGAGCAGTCCCCCCTTATTAATGACTTCCTTGACGCCATCTATATAGCGTGGAAGTGTTGCAGGTTCACCATGGCCGACATAATAAACGTATCCGTCGAATTTACCATCTGTTGAAGTTACCCGGGTTTTCTCCGTTCCCGAAGATACTTTCTTATACTCACCATCGAGATATTGAAGGCATTTTCCACTTAACATATGGTAAATGTGCTCAATAACGCCAAGGCCACCGCCAGCTAAAGCAGGCCACAGCCAATCAATAGAAATTTTGTCAGTTTGATCCAGTTTGGTTGAACCTAATTTACTCATCATGTTAGTCCAACCAGGAGATACTCCGCAGCCGGTAAAGACCGGAATCTTCGCTTCCTTAGCTTTATCGTTCAGATTGTTCAGGATCTCTAATGTAGGTTCATAATCATCATTAATATCAACATAAGGGATGCCTGCTTTTATAGCTGCTTCGGCAACTGGCGGACCAAACCTATAATAAGGGCCTACAAAGTTGCAAATAACATCACTATTTTGTTCTTTAAATATCTTGATTAGTTCGTCAGGCTTATTAGCGTCTGCTTTAATTGCAGAAACCTTAGTGTTACCTATCTTATTAAGTTCTTTGGCAAGTTTCTCAGCTTGAGCTACATTATAATCAGCCAATACGATTTCATTGACACCACTGTTAACGAGATCACGAGAAAAAACTGAGCCTTCCTCGCCAGCTCCCCCGAGTACTAAAAATTTCGACATAAGATCTCTCCTTATTAATTAACACTATTGTTAATTACTTAATACACACTCACACTAGATCTACTCTCGCTTGATGTCGAGTTATTGATTCAAAGAAGAAGAAAATTCTCATCTTTGCAGCATTCACACAACAGCAATACGAGCTTGCAATGGCTAAATTACTGCCCAACAATGAGCTCTGGCCGAAACTAGTGACCATTCTGCTCCACAATAACTTCTACAACAAGCAAGATTTGCTGTATGACTGTCGAAAACATGCTGTACCGGTTTGATGGTCAAGGGTACGACGGGTGCGGTGATTGATGCCACACTGATTGAGTCAGCGGCACGTCCTAAAAAGACCATCACACTGGAGATGGATGCAGAAGACGGCTACGTGCGCTGGGTGCACACCGCCCCTGCCAACCAGAGCGAAATGGTACATTTCGAAACAACCATCGTTGGCGCGCACATCGAGGCGAATCGAGTGTATGCGGATAAAAGTTCAGTAAGCCAACGCCAATCGGCAGTTTCTGAAAAAGCACAAAATCAAGAGCACGATCATGCACCGGGCATACAAGAACAAACCACTCTCGGCACGATAAAAGTCAATGTCCAAGCCGTGCTGAAAAGCATCTGCATGAATCTGAAAAAAGCTGCCAACAAAATTTCTGTGGATGAGCCATTCAAAAGGGGAGCAATCCGCCCCAATGCAGCATATGGGTGAAAAACTCCTTTGGAAAAGGAGTAAAACTTCATTTTTCTGTTAAAAACACATAAAAGTATCATTTGGAAATCCCTCCCCCACCGTTACAACAAAATTATCAGGGTTATGCAGAGGTAATGGCATGCATGCGGCAAGCCCTGGGTATCGACTGCGATATGGCGTTTGATGCCAGAGACCTCTTTGCCCGCGTCATAACCCTTCTGGCCCGCCGTGTCCGTATTTTTCACGCTCTGCGCGTCCACGATCAAAAATGACGTGCAGGCGTTGCGCCCCTGTCTGGTACGAACCTCGCCAACGGATTTTTTAACGCCCACTCCAGCAGGCTCATTCCAGCACACCGTGAGACTAAACATCTAAGTGAATTCTCCACTTTAGTGCTTGCGCCCAAAGATTATTCCAGGTGAAAAGACAGGCAAAAGCAGCCCATCCGATACGAATATGACGATGCACAATATCCACCGGTTTCTGCGCGTATCGGTTGGGCGTGCCTGTTCAAGCGGGTGTTTGATAGCGATATCGAACACTGTCCGCGTTGTGGAGAGGATATGAAAATCATTACCGCCATCTTGGAATCCAGCGCGATTACCAAAATTCTTGATCAGCTCGGCCTGCCTGGGCAGGCCGTCTAGAGTGCCTGCACAAATCCACGATCTTTTCAAGTCATCCTGATCTTGTACTCACTCTTTCAATCCTTTTTATCACTGGATAGATTTTTACCCTTGGGTGTCTTTCGCCTGAAGCGCCAAAATGCTGCAGAATCTTTGGCTTTTCATGTTAACTGAACCGGAATATACTCACATTTAATCAGTTAACACAATGGTTGGCAGCTGGGCCAACTTTCAACACATTTAGCAACCATGGAAAAAGTGGTTTATTTTTTCTGTACCCCACTTGGTGTTTTTGCGATTTACCGACGCGGTAGTATTGAGAAAACCTGATGAAACTCCAGCTCTCGAAATTCTTATGTTCCCGAACCCCTAGCAAGGAGACAAACCATGCTCAGCACCGATTTTCACGAGCGGCTTGAAAACCTTTCGATTGAAACGTGCGATATGCATCGCACCATTGTCTCGTTGATGGAAGAGCTTGAGGCAATCGGCTGGTACAACGGCGCTGTGATGCACATGACAGCACACAGGCAACGCGCTATCCGGATCCGGGTGATTGCTGTGATTGTGATCGGTTTCGGCCTGCTGCCCATCAAGGAAGGCAGCGTGGTTCTGTTTTATGACGGGGCGGCGCGTGATAATTCTTGGCGTCCTTGGCACCTCAACACACTAAGCGTACAGTGGCTCATGAGATGGTCCGCATTCCCGAATCCAAGCTGATGGACGGCCCCGCACAGGCAGAGATGCCCCAACTCCCTTGGCATCGAACAAAGATCATCTGCACCCTGGGTCCGGCGACCGATCAACCGGGCGTGTTGGCGCGACTGATCGGCGCGGGGATGATGGATGTCGCCCGCTTCAATCTGTCGCACGGCGACCACGCCAGCCATGCCCGCCGGATTCAGCAGGTGCGTCAATTGGCGCAACAAGCGGGACGGTTCATCGCCGTCCTGATGGACCTGCCAGGACCGAAGTTCCGGCTGGGGGAGTTGTCCAACGGTGCGCGCGAACTGCATCTGGGCGCGGATGTGATCCTGGCGCTCGAGGCCGATCCTCCAGATGGGCTACCGGTAAAGCACCCGGCGTTACTGCAGGCGCTGCGTGTGGGTGAGTCAGTATATCTCGCGGACGGCGCGATCAGGCTTGAGGTTAAAATCGCTGGCGCGGAGCGGGTTGTCTGCCAGGTGCTCGTCAGCGGGACGGTCACATCGGGTTCGGGCATCAACGTGCCAGAATCCAAACGCTCGGTGCTCATACCGACAGACGATGACCGCCGGCACTTGGTCTTTGCGCTGGAGCAACAGGCGGAGTGGATCGGCGTGTCGTTTGTCCAGTCCGCTGATGACCTGATCCGCGTCCGGACACTGCTGCCGCCCGGCCAGCAGCCTTTGCTGATGGCCAAGATCGAAAAACGCCAAGCTCTGGTCGACCTCGATGCGATCATGGCGACGTCCGATGGTGTGATGGTGGCTCGCGGGGATTTGGGGGTGGAGACCGATCTGGCTGAGATACCCCTGGTCCAGAAACGGATCATCGCCTTGGCCAATGCCCAGGCACGCCCGGTGATCACCGCCACCCAGATGCTCGAATCCATGGTTACTCAGGAACAACCAACACGTGCCGAGGTGACGGATGTCGCCAATGCTATGCTTGATGGGACGGACGGCGTGATGCTGTCCGCCGAGACCGCCATCGGACGCTTTCCAGTGGCTGCTGCCGAAATTCTGCAGCGGGTACTGACGGCCACTGAAACCGAGTATGCAGTACGCGTTGCACGTGACCGGCTACGGGCAAGTGAGTCGACCCCAGCGACAAACCCCATCAGCCTGGTTGCCTGCCAGCTTGCGGCCCGTCTCAACGCTAAAGCCATCATTGCCCCCGTCAGGGATATAGCGACCGCGCTGGGGATTGCCCGCTTCCGGCCCGCGGCGCCGCTAGTGGTTATGGCTGACTCTGAAGACTTGTGCCGCCGTCTGGCGGTGGTCTGGGGCGTATCACCGTTGTTAGCCGTGGCGGAGTTTGAACCGCAATCGTGCCTGTACTTGGCCAGCCACTGGCTGTGCGCGCAAGGGCTTGCTCAGCCAGGCGATCCCGTCGTCATGTTGTCCACCTCCGGGGCAGCACAGGGCGCGGCCGATACACTACAGGTAATGCGCGTGGACAACAGTTAACGATCCTGCTACCAAGTGATGCGCTGGCCGAGCCCGTGTTTGGCATTATCAAACAGATATTAGGCTTCCGCCAGTTCCTGATGCGGGGGATTCAAGTAACAGCTGGCGAATGGAAACTGGTTGGGTTGCTATGGCTTAGAACCTCAAACGGATACATGCAATGACAACAGGATAAGTAAAAATCCAAGGAACCCTTGTATTGACGAGAATTGAGCTTAAAAATAACGGTAAAGAGTATTCCGTTTTAGTTTTATTCAGAAGCGCCGAGAAAAACTTTGAACAGGTTCTGAGCACTTATAAATTCCTGTTGAAAGTGTAGTAGATATAATTCGCATGGTTTTTACTCCTTGAATTGACTAATAAGTGCTCAAGTTTAACACTCATCTCCTGCTCCTTTTACGGCAGGTTACCATCTTAATTTGCTGTCCGAAAATTGGGGCCACTATACTTCCGGATTTTATATAAATAGGTGGTAGCAAATAGCAGGTCAGCACAACCAGAAATTATTCTTTCAACCGGATATCAATTTTGCCGTCTGTAACCTGAATGTGTTCCACGCCTTCGGCGAAAGATTGCCAGAAACCAGGATCAACCCCGAATTCGCTAACCAGATCAATATTCTTCAATCCACCCAGCCAGGCATTAGGAATGGGGACCCCCATGATACTAACACCCTTGAGGACGATGACCGGCTTGTTATCCCGGTAAGCCATACCAAGACCAGCATTCAGACGCAGCGTTTTCCCGCCCAGCACCGGAAAATCCTCCTCCAGCGGTAACAGCAGCTTGGCACTGACAAGATCATTCGTAAAATCAATTGCTAGCTTCTGCGCCAGATCGGTATTTTTGGCTAGCAACGCATTTATTTCTCGCTCGGTAAAGCTAATTTCACGCTTTGCGCCCTGTTCAGAATATGCCTCCGGTTTCAGGAAACCCTCCTTGTATTTACTATTTTGGCTTGCTTTCGGTGATGAAAATGAAAAGTCATAACCGATTGACCGAAGCTTTTGCTGTAATGTCTTTTCTTCTCTTTGACTCAATTCAACTGGCTCAAAGGACGAAACGAAAATATACGTTCTGAGCACCCAGTAAGTACCCGCCACGGTCAGAACGATCGTGGCTAAAACAATCAGCAATACATGAGACCAATGTATAGCAGCTTTTTTGCCAATCTCCTCAGTTGAATTCATTTCTATCGCACAAGTTATCCAGCCGGGAATTATAGCCTGCTGCTTTATAAACCTGTAACCACTATGGAAAACAGATAATCCAGCCAGCAAAATCACTACAATGAACCATTTGCGTTAATCACAAAAAAATGGGTTTGTCATACTTTGAATATGGTACGGATATCGGGGTTATCGGTCGTGACGCACACGATCGAGACAACAACTACCTATAAGCTACCACCAATCGACACCATTCAAATATTGAGCACTGAAATTTATCTGATACGGTTATGTAGTAAATAAAAATCACCAGTTCAAATTACCAGATTCGATTGCGGATCTTCGTAAGATGAATTTAATCTATCCCAATTTATCAAAAACAGGATCCTTATGACGCTGGACTTGGGCACCACTTTAACGTTACTGCTAGTTATCGGCTTTCTGGCCCAATGGCTGGGCTGGCGCACTCACCTGCCGGCAATATTACCACTTTTGCTAATCGGCATTCTGCTGGGTCCGGTAACCGGCTGGTTTGATCCGGATGCAACACTTGGTCCTCTTTTATTCCCTGGGGTATCACTTGCCGTCGCTATTATCTTGTTTGAAGGTAGCCTGACGTTACGTTTTTCAGAATTGCATGGAATAGGTCGCGCTGTTCACGGCATGATCACTTACGGCGCAGCACTGGCTGTAATAATGCTAGCAGTAGCGGCACACTGGATTGCAGATCTTACCTGGGGGATCGCGTTTCTATTTGGTGCTCTAACGTGCGTAACCGGGCCAACAGTAATCCAACCGATGCTGCGCACCTTACGGCCCACAGCACACGTTGCTAATGCCTTGCGCTGGGAAGGGATTGTTCTGGATCCACTGGGAGCACTGTTCGCCGTACTGGTGTTTCAAGCCGTTCTGACGCAGCTACAAGACCATTCACCGGGCACGTTTCTAGTCATGGTAGCAGTCGGTGTAGTGGCCGGACTCGGTGCCGCCGCAATTTTGGCTACTCTGATCTATCAGCAGTGGATTCCAGAATATCTGCAGAACTATGCCACACTGGCTACCGTGCTGGGTATATTCACACTGTCAAACACACTGATCCATGAATCCGGCTTGCTCGCAGTTACCGTCATGGGCATTGTACTGGGCAACTTAAGAATCATTCACATCGACCATATCATGACTTTCAAGGAAGATTTGTCTACCTTGCTGGTTTCTGTACTGTTCGTGATATTGTCTGCACGCCTCCAATGGCCACTGCCCAATGGTGTGCTGTGGGCCGGCATTCTGATATTTCTGGCAGCACAAGTAATCATCCGTCCGATATCGATATTCGTTGCTACCCTGGGCAGCCAACTCAGTTGGCGTGAACGAGCCTTACTGAGTTTTGTTTCGCCGCGTGGAGTGGTTGCCGCTGCTATTTCCTCACTTTTTGCACTACACCTGGATGATTTGGGCATAGAGGGTGCTGACGCCTTGGTGCCGCTGGTATTTATTTTAATTATTGCCACCGTGGTATTACAAAGTGCCACGGCACACCACTTGGCACGCTGGCTTGGGGTACTCGCACCAGAACCCAAAGGAGTGTTGATTTTCGGCTCAGACACAGCTGCCCGAACGATTGCTACGGCACTCGATCAACAAAAAATTGACGTTATTCTTGCGGATGACAACTGGAATATGATCAGCCAGGCACGCATGGAGGGATTAAAAACATTTTTTGGCAATCCGACCTCAAGAACCGCTGAATTACATCTGGATCTGACTCCCATTGGTCATTTTTTGGCAATTTCCGGCCGGCGAGAACTCAATTATTTGGCATGTCTGCACTACCGCGAGGAGCTGGGACGCGAAGCGGTTTATCGCATGCGTGTTCTGAAGCCGGACGATACTACGGATCGTCAAACATTTGCTGGCAAACTGCGCAGCAAGGTGTTATTTAATCCCGACATGACGCAACTCAAATTCAACGAATTACTCTCGCAAGGATGGACGATCAAATCCAATGAGCTGACCAACGTATTTGGCTGGCCTGAATTTCTAGCACAACACGGTCAAGATGCTATTTTGCTCTTCGGCATTGATCCCACCGGACAATTAAAAATTGCCAATGACAAATATAAAACGGAACCACGAAATGGCTGGACCGTCATTGCGCTGGTACCACCTTCACACAACAAGGCAGATAACTCTGATGCACAGTGACGCAATTTATCTACGCTGCCCAGCTAATAAATCAGGTAGGGATCCAGAGATTATTACAGTTTTCGTTAACTGCTTTCCCTTTACTACTTATTCATAAAAATCATTACAATGAATGATTTACGCTTATCGCAAGAAGAAATGGGGTCTTCATATTTTGAGCATGATGCAAATATTGGAGTTATTGGAAATATGCACAAAGGATAATGCTGGAAATCAGATAGCGGGACTACCATTGTCTGCATGGTCCCGCACTTCAATAAATACATCCATCTGTTGCCCTACATAAACAGGCAATTGTTCTCGATCGAAGCTATAAAGCGCCTGTAATACCCGTGTATCGACCTGTTCGGTACTGTCGCCGGTAAGGGACTGTTTGGGGATAACGTAGGGCTCCACATAAGCTGGCGTTAGTTCAACGCTAAAGTTCCGGTTTCCCCGCAGATAAGCCATGGCCTTGCTATGTCGGTCGAATCGCCAGGCATCATTTTCGTCAATATCCACCCGCACATGCAACTGATCAAGATTACCCAACAGCATCAACGGCGTGGTCAGGAAACCCACCTGTGCAAATTCACCCGGGCGAATATTGACTTGCAGGATTTCGCCGCTCACTGGTGCCCGGACAACCAGCAGATCAAGCGTAGTCTGTGTGCTGGCCAGCAAGGCCTCCGCCTGCCGTACAGCGGTTTCCGCACTGCTCAGCCGAGCTTTGCTAATACGCAAGGTGTTGTGCCGCCTGAGCATTTCTTCGCTGCTGACGGCGCGCTGATCGGCAAGGGATTCAATCAGATCACTTAACGATTTGCTGTCCTCGAGCATGGCTCTGGCTTCCATAAGACCAGCTCTGGCCCTGGCAAGATCAGAATTTCTGATGGCGAGTTCCGCACGCGCTTCGCGATCATCCAGGTAAAAGAGCGGAGTGCCTACTTTAACTTTATCTCCCACTTCGACAGCAACTCGAGTAACCAGCCCAGACAGAGCGGTACCAACAGAAATATTCCGGCTTTTCGCCTCGATGATACCCGCTCCTGCAATAAATGATTCGTAAGGCGAGGCAGCTGGCTCTGCTGCAGCAAGGGCCACTGGGAGCGACTGGTTACTGCTGACGATCGTATAGGACGCGAACAGAAATCCACCAATTGCCAATATAGGCAAGGTATGTCCAATTTTCATGATGATTTTTTAGGGTACCTCTAAAAATTATTTTCCAGGTGAACCGCGGCATTACGCGATACTCACTACCTCGCCTATCCATTTGATATGTCTCATTGTTGCGCTTCATCCTGCACAACCGGATTTTCAGAGGTACAACACTTATGACAAACCAACATATATTCAATATGTTGCAGAGCTTTACATTATTTTCAGGATACGACCGTCATCCATCTTGGCAGTACGATCGGCAAAATCAAAAATCCGGGAATCGTGTGTAACAATAACCAATGCCCGGTTTGCTTGCAGAACGGTACTTTTGAGCAATTGCATGATCGTGTGCCCCGTTTCATGATCCAGCGCACTGGTCGGCTCATCACAGACAATCAGCCCAGGATCATGAATCAGCGCTCGGGCGATTGCCACGCGCTGCTGCTGTCCACCGGAAAGCTGTGCAGGTAGGGAAGTGGTACGATCACCGAGGCCGACCTCTTCGAGAATGCTATTTGCTCTGCGTTCAGCCTCGACACGCTTGACACCATTGATGAGTAACGGTACGGACACGTTTTCAGTCGCCGTGAGCGACGGCAGCAGATTGAAAGCCTGAAAAACAAAACCGATATGACTGGCTCGGAATGCTAATTTTTTCTGATCCGACATCGCAGCCAGATCTTTACCGAATACTTCGCAGCTCCCCTCATCCTGATCAAGAATACCGGCAATGACCGAAATCAAGGTGGTCTTCCCACACCCAGATGGGCCAACCAGCATCATCAACTCACCTGTTGCAATATCAAGATCAATACCATCAAGAGCGGTCACTTTTTGGCCACCAGTCTCATAGACTTTAACGATATTCCGGCAACGCACTGCCAGCGTATGTACGCTCATTAACTCTTGAAGACAACAGCAGGTTCCAGACGGATCACCTTGAGTATGCTGATGACCGCAGCAAATATACAGATAAGGCCAATTCCCACACCACTAAAAATCAGCAGTTGCCAAGTAAATTTGAATGCAAGTATGGTATCGTGCATGAAATAGCCAAACAACGCGGTTGAACCTACACCGAGCCCGTAACCGATGCTTCCCACCAGAATGGCCTGGAGCAAAATCATTTTTAGCAAAGTTCTATTACTGGTCCCCATGGCTTTCAGCACACCAAACTGGCGCAAGTTATCCAACGTGAAATTATAAAAAGTTTGCCCGGCAATGGCTGCGCCCACCATAAATCCCAACAGCACCGAAATCCCGAAATTAATCGGAATGCCCGTATTCTTCATGAAATAGTCGTAGGTCAGATCCATAAATTCCTGACGAGTGTAGGCAGCCAAGCCGGTGGATTCGCGTATGCGACGGGTTAGCATGGAAAAATCCTGTCCGGATTTTGCCTTGACCAGAATGAAGGAAAGCAGTTTTCGCTCTCGTGGCGCATAACTTTTTGCCCGCGAATACGTCGTATAAATAATAGGCTGCGCCTGGAAAGTGCGCGAGATTTTTGCAATACCGACGACGACCGCCCGGTGATCATTCACCTCCAAACTGTCACCGACTTTGATGGGCACTGATTTTCCGCCAGGTTCACGTGATGGCCTTGTAAGTTTATCCCGCACCCCATCAATATCAACGATGACGCCGTCACTGCGGCGCAAGTCCTCGATGTTGCCTTCCAGCATGATGGGTGGACCACCGATGAGCGTAGCATCATCCAACCCGACGACGAAACAGCTTTGAAATGTGCCATTAGCCAGACGAGCTCTCAATAGCCCCTTGTACATTGGCGTCGCCCATTCCACCCCGGAAACTCCCCGTACCCGGTAGAGCTCGGTATCCTGCAAAGGTTTGATGTCATCAACAAATTGTACTTTAGAGTCCATTACCCAGATATCGGGCAAGCTCACATCCGTTATGAAACTGTAGGTTCGGGTCATCAGTCCGAGAAAAATAGCAGGTTGCTGGGTCATGATCAGGGAAGCGAAAGTCAGCCCCATAATGATACCCAGATACTTTCCCCTGTCCCCCGTCAGCATTTTCAACGCGATGTGATACATGGATTGCCAGTGCTTGGCACGGCCCTATAAAAATAGTTAACTTCAAATCTTTCGAAGAGATCACCCGATGACATCACCTGAGCCGGTGATTGTCAAGCTGACCACAAAAATACCCGGGACACATAGTTTTTCAGCCCCGAAAACCATTGTGATCAGTTTACACAACTGACTTTTCACGGTACTGCAATCCCGGATAAACACTCTGAAAATTCTTGACAAAATCATCAAACGGCGCAAGATAAGAACACAGCACACAAGAGAGAAGTGAAGTTGTCAACTCTAGTAACGGGCTGAAACTGTCCGCTGCTAAACAAGTCTGCCGTATGAAAGGAGAATGCCATCATGAGTATTCGTAATATTCAGCCTGGTTTCCGTCAAGTCTCGTCACACTACACTATCTTTCAGGAACGCGTTGATGATGCCTACAAAATTAGAGGAAAACTGCCAGAACCAACAGTGTGTCCACAATGCAGCGCAGTATTCCAGAAAGGTCGCTGGCAATGGCTTGAAATGCCCGTAAAGGCACAGCAACATCTCTGTCCAGCTTGCCAGCGCATACTTGATCATTACCCGGCTGGTTATTTAACACTAGAAGGAGAATTTCTCCAGTCTCATCATGATGAAATTTTACGTCTTGTGCAGAATTTCGAGAAAATGAAAAAATCTCAACATCCACTACAACGTATTATCGCAACAGAAGAACAAAATAACAGCCTGCTGATTACGACCACAGACATCCATCTGGCACGTGGCATTGGTGAGGCGATTCATGATGCCTATCAAGGCGGCCTGGAACTTCAATATAACCAGGATGAAAACTTGTTGCGTGTGTACTGGTCCCGTTAAACCGTTAACCAATCAATCTGTTCTCAAGGAGACTGCCATGACTGTCAGTGAAATTTGCAACCGGGAAGTCAGAACCATTCAACGCGACGGATCTGTACTAGAAGCGGCCAGGATGATGCGCCAATATCATGTTGGCGCGCTTATTGTGATCGATAAAGTGAACGATCGTGTAATACCGGTCGGAGTCATCACTGATCGCGACCTTGTAGTGGAAGTTCTCGCCACCGGGCTAGATAAAGAAGCAATTACTGTCGACGATGTCATGACACAGGAACTGTTTGCCGTAAAAGAAAATACTGCCATACACGATGCCATTAATTTTATGCGCCGGAAAACTATCCGCCGTTTGCCGATTATTAACGATAACGGTGAGCTGGTCGGAATCCTCACAACAGACGATATTATGGAAATACTATCGGAAGAAGTGCTTGATCTTGCAAAATTGATCCGGTACGAGCATAAAAAAGAAATACGTCATCGCCCCTGACTAGTTTTACCAGAAGCTTGTCAATGGAACTGTCATAAACATGGCAGCTACAGGGCAGGTTTACGGCTTACTTCTCGCACGCTCTCTTGAAATTCCACTGAATCGCTCAATATTGAGACCAGTTAACAATTCCTGAGAGGAAACACCACATGGAACAATCCGCTGTAACCCCGTTTGAGCTGCCCGCCGATATCATCGCCCTGATACCGATGCGGAATGTCGTACTGTTTCCGCATGTCGTTATGCCTGTCACGGTTGGTCGGGCGCGATCGATTGCATCCATTCAGTATGTCCTGCAATCAAAAACACCGATCGGCATTGTGCTACAGAAAGATCCTGCAATTGAAGAACCTGGACTGGATGTACTTTACCCGGTAGGCACCCTCGCTAATGTCGTGCGCCACATCACATCCGAAGATGGCACGCATCATGCAATTTGTCTGGGCATTGAGCGCTTCCGGATCAAAGAACTGGTTGAAGGTTACCCCTTCATTGCCGCACGGATACAACGCATCCCGGAAACCATACCAGATACCACGCAAGTAGAAGCACTCACGTTGCAATTGCGTGAGCGTGCCATGGAAATTTTGTCACTGTTACCTGGTGTACCGGCTGAACTGGCGCATGCACTGCAGGCAACCCGCTCACCGTCTGATCTGGCAGATATTACTGCCAGTCTGCTCGATACTGAAGTAGCTGAAAAGCAGGCGCTGCTGGAAACAATTGATATTGAAGAACGTTTGCATAAAGTGCTGCAAATTCTGGCGCGGCGTATTGAGGTGCTGCGGCTCTCACAAGAAATAGGCGAGCGTACCAAGGAGCAAATGGAAGATCGCGAACGCAAGTTTTTGTTGCGCGAGCAACTGAAAGCAATCCAGAAAGAACTCGGCGAAGAGGGTGAAAATGAACAGGAAGTCGCCAAACTGGATGAAGCCATTACTGCTGCCGGCATGCCGGAAGATATCGAACAGCAAACCCGCAAAGAATTGCAGCGATTACAGCGGATGCCTGCTGCTTCCAGCGAATTTTCCATGCTGCATACCTACCTTGAATGGATAACAGAATTGCCCTGGAAGTTGCCGGAGGAAACACCGATAAACCTTGATGCTGCGCGCTCAATTCTTGAAGCTGACCATTTTGGATTGGAACGAATCAAACAGCGCATCATCGAATTTCTCGCTGTGCAAAAATTGAAACCACAAGGCCGCGCACCGATTCTCTGTTTCGTCGGTCCGCCTGGTGTCGGAAAAACTTCGCTCGGACAAAGCATTGCCCGCGCGTTACAACGTCCATTTGTCCGGGTATCGCTGGGTGGTATACATGATGAAGCGGAAATGCGTGGTCACCGCCGCACCTACGTTGGTGCCATGCCGGGCAATATTGTGCAGAATCTACGCAAGGCTGGTGCACGCAACTGCGTGATGATGCTGGATGAAATTGACAAAATGACCGCCAGCGCACATGGAGATCCCTCAGCAGCATTACTGGAAATCCTTGATCCGGAACAAAATGCAACATTCCGTGATAACTATCTGGGTGTCCCGTTCGATTTAAGCCGAGTGGTTTTCATCGCCACTGCCAATGTTATTGACCAAGTCTCACCGCCGGTCCGCGACCGTATGGAAATCATTGATCTACCTGGTTATACACCGGAAGAAAAACTGCAAATCGCACAACGTTATCTGGTGCAACGACAAAGCGAAGCCAACGGCTTGCAATTGGATCAATGCATATTGTTACCTGAAGCCTTGCAAAGCATTATTGCCAATTACACCCGTGAAGCGGGCGTACGCCAGTTCGAACGTGAAATCGGCCGGATCATGCGCCACGCTGCCCTGAAAATCGCGCAAGGTGAGCAGCAACAGGTACGAATTGATGCGAACAATCTGATGGATATCCTGGGCCCTGAAAAATATGAACATGAACTGGCACTTCGCACCAGTTTGTCGGGGGTGGCAACTGGCTTAGCCTGGACACCGGCCGGTGGAGATATCCTGTTTATAGAGGCTACGCGCGTTAGTGGCAGTGGCCGCCTGATCCTAACCGGGCAGCTTGGCGACGTGATGAAAGAAAGTGCACAGGCCGCTCTCACGCTGGTTAAGGCACGTGCGAGTGATTTGAATATTGCGGCTTCAATGTTTGACGGAATCGATGTGCATTTGCATGTGCCTGCCGGTGCCATTCCTAAAGATGGACCAAGTGCCGGGGTAGCAATGTTTACCGCACTAGCTTCGTTATTCACCAATCAACTGGTAAGGCACGATGTTGCAATGACGGGTGAAATCAGCCTGCGAGGCCTGGTCTTGCCGGTTGGCGGTATCAAGGAAAAAATACTGGCAGCACAACGCGCCGGTATTCAAACCGTGCTGCTGCCTGCCCGGAACCGGAAGGATCTGCATGATGTTCCCGAAGCAATACGCACAACCATGCAGTTTGTTTTTCTGGAAACGGCTGATGATGCTATTCGGGCAGCCTTGGATGTTTCTATTAACGCATCTGACAACAACGATCAGGAATCGTCCTGAAGACAAGAAGCCGCTGCCACCTACTTTTCTTGTAGCAGCGGCAATTTGTCGCATAGCCATTAAGTGTCATCCGAGTTATAGTTAAATTATCAGGCAGCTTTTTTTCATCTGCCATATTGCTGTCCGATCGCAGTCGCAATCCTGACACGTTCAACTCATACAAGGAGAAAACCTTATGGGAAACGAAGCACAGAACACGACAAGCACTTCCCCTTTCCACTACCAGAACAATTACTCATCCGTGTACGAAACAGGTCAGCTGCGGCGCGCAAAAATGCACGTTGCCCATTTGATCAGTCACTTTGGTAGCAAGGAAAATCTCCCACCAGCGTTACTTCAGTTACTCGAAACCAGCATCATCTTGAAGACAACTGATTCAAAAGTGCTCGCTCACTGGTTAAAACGAAAACAGGCTGCCATTCATGCCGATTTACAAAGAATACGCCATTTCCTCGCGGAAGAACCGGGATGATGACATTCCAAATTAGTTATCAGCACCCGTTCTGAAAGATCATGATTAGATCTGCAATGATCGACTATTGGATCGAGCATTGTTCTCAGCCTGATGGAACCCATGTACCATCTCATTCTTCTATTGATGCATTATCACGACTTATAATCCTTCAGTTTTACAAGAAAATGGAATAAAAAATGAAATTTCCTATCCTGATTTTATTATTGCTGGCTGCTCCTGTTTCATTTGCAGCCAGCGATCTATCCAATTTGCAGCGACAAACCAATACAGCTTATGAACAGATGAAACAGGCTGAAAGCAAAGCCAGTAAGGCAAAAAAGGAGATGCAGATCAAGCAGGACAATTTGCGTTACTACCAGGAAAAAGTAACTGAAACCAAGAAAGAATTCCAGGCTGCACAACAGGCTTCACAAAAAGCTGAAGAAAATCTGACAGCAGCCAAAAAAAGATGGAGTGACTATTCCGAAGAGCTTTACCAGAAATGGCATCAATAGGAATTAGGGAATAAGGCCATACGGGGAGATTGTCAGGCAGTGCCCACCAGCTCAGATTACGCTGCATTTATCCGAAAGGATGATGAAAAACGATTGTTTCTATTCGATCAGGACCGGTTGAAATCATCGATATGGGTGTCTGGCAGACTTCTTCTATACGTTTGAGGTAATTTTGTGCGGTCTTGGGAAGTTGATCAAAATCCTTGATTCCCGCCGTACATGCCTGCCATCCTGGCAATTCCTCATAAACTGGTTCAATATCAGCCAGATCATCCGCACCAAATGGCAAAGCATCATACAATCTGTCTGACTGTTTTGACTTATAACCCGTACAAATCTTTAATTTCTCCAAGCCATCAAGCACATCAAGCTTGGTAATACATAATCCTGAAACACCGTTGATCTGAATTGAACGTCTGGTAGCCACTGCATCAAACCAGCCACAACGGCGCGGGCGCCCGGTAGTGGAGCCAAATTCATTGCCTCGCTGTGCCAAGTATTCACCAGTCGTATCTGCCAACTCAGTAGGAAAAGGCCCCGAACCTACGCGAGTGGTGTAGGCTTTGGCAATACCCAGTACGTAACCCAGCAACTGTGGCCCGACACCGCTGCCTACTGAAGCTGCACCAGCAATACAATTACTGGAAGTAACAAAAGGATAGGTGCCATGGTCAATATCCAACAAAGCTCCCTGTGCACCCTCAAACAACAGATTGTTTCCAGCCTTGTTGGCTTCAAACAGCAGTTTAGGAACATCTGCGACCATTGGCTGAATTCTTTCAGCTTTTTTCAGACATTCATCTAGTATCTGGTCGTAGTCTACCGTTGCTGTATGGTAATAGTTCTTCAGCAAGAAATTATGGTAGTCGAGTACTTCTTTCAATTTGCTGGCAAATCGTTCTGGGTAAAACAGATCCTGCAGACGTATTGCGCGCCGCGCAATCTTGTCCTCGTAAGCCGGGCCAATCCCTCTGCCAGTTGTGCCAATCTTTTCCGGCCCTTTTGCCAGCTCACGAGCGCCATCTACTGCGATGTGATAGGGCAAAATTAACGGACAAGCCTCGCTGATACGTAGCCTGCCGGACACATCCACACCAGCCTGCTCCAGCATACTCATTTCGTCCAACAATGCACCAGGAGACAGAACCACACCGTTACCGATGTAACAAATAACATCCTTGCGCAATATTCCTGAAGGGATCAAATGCAGCACAGTTTTCTCACCATTTACTACCAGCGTATGCCCAGCATTGTGTCCTCCCTGGAAACGGATAACGCCTGCAGCCCGATCGGTCAACCAGTCGACAATCTTGCCCTTACCCTCATCCCCCCACTGCGTTCCAATGACTACAACATTCCTGACCATACACTCATCGATCTCTCAGAAATTATTTCCAAAATAAAGCACCACGCTGTTTACAGCGTGGTGCTTTAGACATATTCTTCCAACAGCGCGGGGCCCTATCTTTAAAGAGAGATTCCCTACTACAGATGTCTGTTTACCCTGAAACAGGGCAAATTTCCCATTTACCATTCCGTAAAACCAGATTTCTGTCACACCCGGCTACTTCTTTACTGTTTTCTCCAGGCAGTTCTGTCACCACGATATGCCCTGCGATACGCAGCTGCTTGATCATTGCTGCAAGTGCATCATCCTGCGGCTTCCACGGTGCCAGTATTCCTCGGGGATAATCATTTATATCAGTCAGACGTGATAATTGTTTCAAATCAAGGCTGAATCCGGTTGCTGGTCTCGCTCTACCGAATGATTTACCGATTTCATCATAGCGCCCTCCCAATGCAATCGCGACAGGGCTTCCCTGTGTATATGCGGCAAACACCATCCCCGTGTGATAGTGATAACCCCGCAAGTCGGCCAGATCAAAAATTATCCTGTCAACATAAGGTTCAAGTGCCTTCGCAACATGCTCCAGTTGATCCAGAGCCTCCCTGATCTCCGGAAAATTAGGTAGGTATTTGCGTGCGCGTAAAAGAACAGTTTCATCTCCGTACAACTCCGGCAACAGCAGCAATGCTTCCCGAACCGTCTTATCCAAGTCATTCAGGCCAGTGTATACCAGTTCCCTAAGAGCACTCGTATCCTTGGCCCACAATGCAGCATAAAGCTCCATTTCAAACTCGGGCCTGATTCCTGAACCATAAATCAGACTGCGGAACACTCTGATATGTCCAAGATCAAGATGAATCGACTGGATACCGGAAACAGACAGGCATTCCAATAGCAAACGCTGGATTTCAAGATCACTCTCGATACCGGAATGCCCATATAATTCGGCCCCCACCTGAAATGGCTCTCGTGTGCGGGTAATTTCATCAGGTACCGTATGAACAACACTGCTGGCATAACAAAGCCGAGTCACACCATTGGTATTCAGCAAATGTGCATCAATCCGGGCTGCCTGTGGTGTCATATCTGCCCGTAACCCCATCATCCTGCCGCTCAGTTGATCGACAACCTTGAACATACGCAGATTCATGCCACTGCCACTCCCGGCCAGCAGAGACTCCACATATTCCAACAGGGGTGGCATCACAAACTGATATCCATGAACAAACAGCTTGTCCATGACAAGACGACGAATCTTTTCTATACGATAAGCATCACGCGGCAGTACATCTTCGATATATTCAGGAAGCAACCAGTTACGCATTTTTAATTAATGTTGACCGGAATGAATTAAACCTGGATCAATAACAGGAACAGTCAAAATTATCAGAGGAAAGATCAATCAACTAACTAGATAAAGAATAATGAGACCAGTCAGCATCGTGCTGAGACCCATAAATCTTATCTGGCCGTCATTCAGCTGCAGGAGTTTTTGAAAAACTTCTCGCCAGGCACCTGGAGACGAGAAAGGAAAGATACCTTCCAGAATCAGCATCAGTGCAATTGCCTTCAGAAAGGTATCCCACATATTAAATCCCAATTATTAATAAAATATTATTCTATATAAACAACTATTTATATCAGCCATCCTCCAATACCTGAAATGCTGATTTTTAGCATGATATTTCAACTCAAGGTATAGCTTTGCTTCCATTTTTATTTTTTATGGCCTGTCGGATCTTTCATATATTTAAAAAACTCCGAGTTTGGCTCCACAACAAGAATATCTTCCTTACTTCTAAAGGATTTTTCATACGCATCCAAGCTGCGGTAAAATCCATAGAATTTTGCATCCTTCTGGAAAGCTTCAGCATAAATTGCCGTAGCTTGAGCATCCCCCTCCCCCATGATTTTTTGTGCGTCACGATAGGCCTCAGCCAAAATCACCTCGTGCTGACGATCAGCATCTGCCCGTATTTTCTCAGATTCCGCAAAACCTGTTGATCGCAGTTGGTTTGCCACTCGCTTACGCTCTGCCTCCATTCTGCGATAAACAGATTCACTGACTTCCTGAGGCAGATCCACGCGCTTAAGCCGTACATCCACAACCTCTACACCAATCTTTTCTGCATCTGTGTTTGCTTTCTGGCGCATGACCTCCATGATCTTGTCACGTTCACCAGAAACCACATCATGCACCGTCCGATTACCAAATTCATCACGCATACTAGAATTTATTGTTTGTGCAAGACGTACTCGTGCTAACGTTTCATCCCCCTGCACACTAACGTAGTACTGCTTTACATCTACAATACGCCATTTGACGAATAGATCCACCAGAACGTTTTTCTTCTCTGAAGTGATATAACGTTCAGGTTCTTCCGAATCCATCGTCAAAATACGTGAATCAAAAAAACGAACATTCTGGACAAAAGGTATTTTTAAATATAAACCAGGAGATGTTTTTACCCCTACAACCTCCCCCAGCTGAAATAACAATGCCTGTTCACGTTGATCAACAATATAAACAGCAGAACTACCCACAACTGCCAAAACCAGCAAAAGTACAGCAAATATAGATGAAATCGCTTTCATTATCTCACCTCCCGTTCACGACTGCGAAAAGACTCACGCGAGCGCGAGCTTATATCTGAGGAAAAATCTTGATTTTCGTTTTGTTGTTTAATTGTCCCCGTAGATGATTTCGCCACCCCAGAATCAGCCTGAATCAATTTGTCCAATGGCAGATAAAGCAGATTCCCTCCTCCTTTTTCCTGATCAATCAGGATTTTGCTGGTACTAGATAATACGTGCTGAACCGTATCAATATACATACGCTCACGTGTTACTTCCGGCGCCTTGGCATATTCCACCAGCACCTGTTCAAAACGACTGGCATCACCCTCTGAGGCTGTGATTACCCTTTGTTTATATCCTTCGGCTTCCTCCAATAAACGGGCTGCAGCACCTCTGGCTCTCGGAATTACGTCATTTGCATAGGCCTGTCCCTCGTTTCTTTGCCGTTCTCTATCCTGATTGGCTTTGACCGCATCATCAAAAGCTGCCTGCACCTGCTCAGGTGGCTGTGCATTCTGCATAGTTACCCTGTTGATAGAAATACCAATCTGATAACGATCAAGAATTTTTTGCATTAATACAGTCGTTCTAGCAGCCACTTCTTCACGTCCTTCATAAAGGACAAAGTCCATTTTACTGGTACCAATCACTTCTCGAATAGCTGTTTCCGCTACCTGCAAAACGCTGTCTTCCGGCTCGCGATTAGTGAACAGAAAATCTTCGGGACTATTAAGTATATATTGCACAGCAAACTGAATATCAACGATATTCTCGTCATCTGTAAGGATTAATGATTCCTTTAGCACCTTGCTGCGTACATTATTACGATATCCAATTTCTACTGTACGCACCTGAGCTATATTGACATCCTCAACAGATTCAATTGGTGAAGGAACATGCCAGCGCAGCCCAGGCTGCGTTGTTTCTACATGTTTACCAAAGCGCAGCACGACTCCTCGATGGCCTTCATCAACGATGTAGAATCCGCTTCCCGCCCACGCGACCAAGAGTAGGAACCCAATGATTGCAATACCTGTACTACTCGGTCCATCGGGATCTTTCCCACCAGAATCCCCGTTACTATCGCCTCCGCCCTTCCGACCAAAAAGCTCATTTATTTTTTGATTAAAGCTGCGCATAACTTCTTCAAGATCAGGAGGACCGGAATTACCTCTCCTTTTCCCCCATTGCGGATCATTCAAGCCCATGTTGATTTAGTCCTTTTCATTATTTATAGAAGTGGCACGGACATTGTCGTTCATGCTTACGGATGTTGCTGAATGCTGCTTAATTTATTCAAGTTTTGATCAAACGCTTCTACCAGCGCTTCATAGAGATAACCAAAACCTGCTCCCGTCCTTGCACTGAGATGAATTCTTGCGATTCTACCATACTCATCGCGCATGTAATTTTCTGACGAACCCTGCTCAATGAGGTCGATTTTATTCAAAATCAGGATTTGCGGTATAGTATCTGCCCCAATTTCCTGCAATAATTTATTAACCTCACTGATTTGCACATCCCGATTGGAACTGGATACATCAACCACATGCAAAAGCAGGTCGGCCTGTATGGTTTCTTCCAGTGTGGCACGGAACGCGGCGACAAGCGTATGCGGCAAATCCCGAATAAAACCAACTGTATCAGAAATTACGATCAAACCACGTTCTGGAAGAAAAAGTCTCCTGGTAGTCGTATCCAACGTAGCAAACAACTTGTCTGCAGCATATGCATCCGACCGAACAAGCCGGTTGAACAAAGTTGACTTGCCAGCATTGGTATAACCCACAATGGAAACGGACATGATTTCAGAGCGTTTTCTCGCGCGCCGTTGCACATCTCGTTGCTGTTTAAGTTTAGCCAGCTTCTCCTTCAGGAATTTTACGCGCTTTGCTAGCAAGCGTCGGTCAGTTTCCAGCTGGGTCTCCCCGGGGCCACGCAGACCAATTCCACCTTTTTGGCGCTCCAGATGTGTCCATCCTCTCACCAGTCGTGTGGAAAGGTACTCCAGCTGAGCCAGTTCAACCTGTAGTTTACCTTCGTGGCTTTTGGCACGCTGTGCAAAAATATCCAGAATCAGACTGGTACGATCTATGACGCGACAGGCCAGTGTTGTGGAAAGATTTCTTTGCTGTATTGGAGACAGCTCGTGGTTGAATATCACCATTGCAGCTTGTGTTTGCACCACTATCTGGCTGATTTCCTCCACCTTGCCTTTTCCGATGAAAGTAGCAGGATCGGGCTGCTTTCGTGTTCCTTCGACCACCGCAACTATGGACAGTTGATCACTGTAAGCAAGCTCTTTCAGCTCATCCAGACTTTCCTTGTCATTTTTGCCAAAATTGATATCTACTAATATTGCGGTATTATCCGCTGCCGTTCCGATGTCATGATTCATCTTACTCGGGCAGTGTTTCAGCTGGCACCGGAATTGAAACTGCCTTACCTGGTACTATAATAGAAATAGCATGTTTATAAACCATCTGTGTAACAGAATTTCTCAATAAAACCACGTACTGATCAAAGGAATCAATATGTCCCTGCAACTTGATACCGTTGACCAGGTAGATGGAGACTGGAATATGTTCCTTACGCAAAACATTCAAAAATGGATCTTGCAATAACTGTCCTTTAACGCCCACTGTTTACCCTCCCTGGTTGAATTTCTAGTTATTTGGTTAAAGTAAGTACCCTCATGGGTAAACTGACTGGTTCTGGCAGTGTTTTTGCCAAGATCCTAAACCTGCCGCATCATCAGATCAACAAAAAAATTAGAATGCATAAAAATTCATCTTGTGGGTATTGACGCTGTCAAAATATGATGCGAAAAACCATAAGTCTAACACGGCTATAATGGTACTCGTGTAGCACTGTTTTTATGTTTTATCCAAAAAAGGAGTTTAAGGAGTGGAATAAAAACAACAGCGAGCTAATATCAGACGACATGGAACGTCGAACAAGTCCCTGACCAGAAAAGCTTACTCTACACACCCAGATATTACTCAGTCACATTTTCAGCAGGCAATACTCGGCTTTCAGGGAACCACATCCTAAAAATACTGCCTGCCCCAGGCTGACTGGTAATTTCCATACTCGCCTGATGGCGGTTCAGAACATGCTTGACGATAGCAAGTCCGAGACCGGTGCCACCGGTTTCGCGAGAACGACTGCGATCCACCCGATAAAAACGTTCTGTCAACCGGGGAATATGATTCGGCTCAATGCCTATCCCGCTGTCCTGAACGTAAAACAATCCTTTCCCATTTTCCACCGTCCAGTTCAGGGAAATCACCCCATTTTCAGGGGTGTACCGCACAGCATTACTGATGAGGTTTTCAAATGCGCTGCGCAGCTCATCTTCACTGCCAAGCAGCATGGCATGGCTGGCAAGATCAAGGGAAATAGTATGGCGGCCAGCGCTTAATGATTGGGCTTCCTGATAAAGTCCCTGTAACAGCTTAACGATATCTACCTTTTCTTCAGCCAGATTATTTCCGGCATTCTCCAGTCGGGATAGCGTCAGCAAATCCTCTACCAGACGGCGCATGCGGGTAGCCTGGTCAAACATCAGTCGCAGTGCATTTTTCTCCATGTCACCGGATACCTTGTTTTCTTCCAGCAGCGTTTCAAGAAACCCTCCAATTACTGTCAAGGGTGTACGCAATTCATGCGAGACATTCGCGACAAAATCACGCCGCATAATTTCAAGTTTTTCAAAACGTGTTACATCCCGGCTGATCAGTAATTTTTCCCTGTCACCATAAGGCACTATCTGAATAGAAAGCAGCGTATCGCGAAAACGTGTCTGATTGAGTAGAAAAGGCTTGCTGAAATCTCCCGCATCAAGATAAGCCACAAATCGTACCTGACGTACCATGCGAGTAATATGCTGGCCGGCATCCATCCCAAGATTGAGGCCCAGGTGCAACTCGGCAGACGAATTGCACCACTCGATCTGATCTTTGTCGCCCAGGATGACAATTCCTTCCGGTAAAGCAGATGTCGCGCGCTGCAGTCGCTCCAGCGAGAGATTCAGTCCCAGGCGTTCCTTATCGCTACGCCTGACGAAACGTGCCAATCTGGCAAAAACGACTCCCCACAAACCAGATCTATCGGGCACTGTCGAATAGGAATAATCCGAGTGGCGTAACCATTGATCCAGGCAATATAATGTATAAAGATGATAAATAACAATCCCGAGCAGGATGACGCTGTACAGACCCAGTACGATTGCTGTATCAAATATCATCCCCGTCAATGCAGCAATAATAGTCAGCCATAAAATGGGAGCAAGACTGAGCCAAAAGGTATTCACGTAATTATGAGCAGTGACAGGATTGATTTTTCAGTACAGCTCCAGCAGTATCCGTTTTTCCAACTTCAGCCTTCACCTTGGAATATTATCCGGATCTTATACAAGCGAGAAGAAATTTACGATGCGCTGCGGCAGCCAATCCAGTTTCCCCGGAAAAGCACCATACATAAAGCCAACATGCCCTCCTTGCCGCGGAAACTCCAGTGAAACGAAAGATGATACTTCAGATTTCTGTGGTAGCACACTTTCAGGCAGAAAAGGATCATTGCGCGCATTGATCAGCAATGTTGGCACACGAACAGATCCAAGCCACGGCTTGCTGCTGGATTGGCGCCAGTAATCATCCGTATCCCGAAAACCATGCAACGGTGCTGTAACCAGGTTATCAAACTCATACAATGAATTGCAGGCCGCAACTGCCCTGGCATCCAGCAACCCAGGAAACTGTTTATTTTTTCTCAACGCCTTGCGTTTAAGGGTGATAAGAAAATGACGGGTATAAACCCGGTTAAAACCGAAATCGAGCACCTTTCCAGCTACTGCCAAGTCAAGCGGAACGGAAACTGCAACGGCACCTGCAATCAATCTGGCTGCCTGGGTACCTTGCTCACCCAGCCATTTCAACAGCGCATTACCACCAAGCGATATGCCGACAACATAACAGGTAGTATTTTGTTTGTGCGAATCGTTCTGCTGCGTCACATAGCGCAACATACGATCAATATCTTGCGAATCACCCGCATGGTAAGCACGCGGCAAACGATTGGGGGATCCAGAACAACCACGAAAATGAATAACAACACCACGCCAGCGCAATGTTTTTAAGAATCGCATGATACTCAACGCATAATGGCTTTGTGAACTGCCCTCCAAACCATGAAACAGAACTACCAACGGTTTATCCGGCTCCCCCTCCAGCCAGTCAATATCAATAAAATCTCCATCATCCATCTCCCAGCGCTCACGCTGGTAACGAATTGTCGGATTCAGATTAACGAAATAAGGAAAAATGGTCTGCGCGTTTCCTCCGGGAAGCCATCCGGGGGCATGATAAGACTGAAGTAACCGGGATCCGGGCAAAGAGAAATGGGTAGTCATTATAAATAGTATTAAACCTTCTAAACAGGTAAATCCAGCAGATCAAGCCATTACAGAATAACCAGATTATCTCTGTGAACAAGTTCATATTCACCTACATAACCCAGTACAGCTTCGATCTGGCTGGAGGGGCGACGCATGATCTTGTGTGATTCACGTGCGCTGTAATTGGCCAGGCCACGGGCAATTTCGCGGCCACTGGTATTCAGGCAAGATATGGCCTCACCTCGTTCAAAATTTCCTCTCACCTCCACCACACCGATAGGCAGCAGGCTTTTGCCTCCAGACAGCAATGCTCTGCTGGCGCCATCATCTAATACTACGCTACCCCGCACCTGAAGATGATCGGCCAACCATAACTTACGCGCAACCTTCACCGGCATATCGGCCAGCAGACTGGTTCCAATTGCCTCTCCATTCGCCAGGCGAACCAGCACATTTTCCACCCTGCCTGATGCAATCACTGTATGAGCCCCACTGCGAGCAGCCCGTCTGGCCGCCATCACTTTACTCTGCATGCCACCACGACCGATACCACTGCTCGTTCCGCCAGCCATGGTCTCGATATGCGGATCACTGACACTGATCTCGGAAATCAGTGTTGCATCGGCATGCTTACGTGGATCCCCCGTAAACAGACCCTCCTGATCAGTCAGGATAACCAGCACCTCAGCTTCAATCAAATTGGCAACCAGTGCCGCCAGATTATCATTGTCACCGAACCGGATTTCATCAGAAACCACCGTATCGTTCTCGTTGATAATTGGAACAATATCCAGGTTCAACAATGTGAGAATCGTCGAACGGGCATTCAGATAGCGTTTACGACTCGATAAATCATCATGAGTCAGCAAAATCTGGGCAGTCAGCAATTTATATTCACTGAAACAATCTGCATAGGCCTGGGCAAGGTCCATCTGACCGACTGCCGCTGCCGCCTGCAGCTCGTAGAGCGCGGCGGGGCGCGTTTTCCAGCCCAGGCGCTGCATACCTTCAGCAACCGCTCCGGAGGAAACCAGCACGACTTCCTTGCCCATTTTTTTGAGTCGGGAAATTTGTCCAGCCCAGCCTCCAAGCACCTGACGATCAAGGCCGCTTCCTTCGTTTGTCACCAGACTGCTGCCAACCTTTACAACAATCCGGCGTGCAGATTGCAGAATTGATCGTGTCATAAAAATCAAGTTTCTTCGGTAACAGGCTGTAGTTGCTCCAGATATCCCATAATGGCATAGGTCAGCGCCTGGCACCCTCTCCCAGTTAGAGCAGAAATGGCAAACCAGCGATCTTCCCAGTCAAGCGCCTGCAGCAAATGCGTGCAAACAGCTTGCTGCTCATCCTCAGGCAGTAAATCTACCTTATTAAATATTAACCAGCGTGGTTTACGATAAAGCACTTCATCAAATTTGCGAAGCTCGTCTACTAGTGCCCTAGCTGATTGAACAGGATCAATATTCTCATCAAAAGGAGCCACATCAATAATATGCAGCAATAAATGAGTGCGGCTGAGGTGTTTAAGAAAACGGTGTCCGAGACCGGCCCCTTCCGCAGCACCTTCAATCAAGCCAGGAATATCCGCCATTATAAAACTGCGCCCGGCATCGACCCGCACCACCCCTAAATTGGGATAAAGCGTAGTAAACGGGTAATCAGCCACTTTCGGCCGCGCTGCAGAAACGGCACGGATCAAGGTTGATTTACCGGCATTCGGTAATCCAAGCAATCCTACATCAGCCAGCACCCTAAGCTCCAGCTTGAGTTCAAACTGTTCTCCTGCCTCACCATGAGTAAATTGCCGGGGGGCACGGTTAGTGCTGGATTTGAAATGGAGATTACCCAACCCTCCTTTACCGCCTTTGGCCAGCAGCACTTTCTGCTGATTTTGCTTGAGATCTGCCACAAGCTCGCCTGTCATATAGTCGGTTATGATTGTACCTACCGGCATACGCAATACAATATCTTCTGCTCCTTTGCCATAACAATCAGAGCCACGTCCGTTTTCTCCTCGTTTTGCGCGAAAAACTGGCGTAAAACGGTAATCGATCAATGTATTGAGGTTGTGATCCGCCAATGCATAGATACTGCCGCCACGGCCCCCATCTCCTCCATCCGGTCCACCTTTGGGAATAAACTTTTCACGGCGAAAGCTGGCAACACCGTTGCCGCCATCTCCTGCAAAGACCTGTATTTTTACTTCATCTATATATTTCATGAGTGCTCCGCAGCAACTATTTCGATTGCGATTGCAGACGGAAAAATTTATCCTGGTAAAAACTATACAAAATAAAAAGCCCCATTCAAGCAATGGGGCTTTTTTCCAGCTATCCGGTCCGATCAATCGGATCATCAGGAAGGAATAACTGCAACTGTTCTCCGATTCAGTCGACCTCTGATGGTAAAAACAATTTTACCATCCACTTTAGCAAACAGAGTGTGATCACGTCCGATTCCTACGTTATCACCCGGGTGGAACTGAGTACCACGCTGACGCACGATGATTCCACCCGCCCTGATCACTTCACCACCGTAGCGCTTCACACCCAGTCTCTTGGAATGAGAATCACGCCCGTTCCTGGAGCTTCCGCCCGCTTTTTTATGTGCCATGAATTAATCTCCTTATGCAGAAATACCTGTTATTTGGATCTCAGTGTAATTCTGACGATGTCCCTGTTGTTTCCGATAATGTTTGCGACGGCGCATTTTGAATATACGTATTTTGTCATGTCGCCCGTGGCTGATTACTGTTGCGCTAACTTTTGCCTGATCAAGTAACGGCGCACCCGTAGAAACAATTTCTCCATCTGCAACCATCAGCACCTGATCCAGCTGAATATCACTTCCTACTTCCACGGGCAGTGTTTCCACTTTCAATTTATTCCCGATCTGAACTCGGTACTGTTTACCACCTGTCTTGATTACTGCGTACATATTCCATCTCCCGTCCTAGAACCGCGCATTATAATAACATACGTGGATTTTGTGTAATAAATTCAATCGTGCCACGACATACAACATTTAAAATATGCACTCTTTCAAGTGTGCTTATTGCCTTTTTTATAGACAGAATCTGCCCATTCAGGTGCGGTGTTATAATCAGCCGGTTTATTTCCAAGTAATGGATCTCTCATGCCGGTACCCCATCTCACCAATACCCTGAATGCACCCACCTTTGATCTGGAAAAACGTATTCTGACAGCCAAGCCAACTATCGAACACTGGTTTCGCAAACAATGGCAACTCCATACCGTGCCTTTTTATTGTTCGGTAGATCTGCGCAACAGCGGTTTCAAACTGGCACCGGTTGATACCAACTTGTTTCCTGGTGGATTCAACAACCTTAATCCGACTTTCATCCCGCTATGCATTCAGGCGATGATGAATGCCGTCGAAAAAATCTGCCCGGACGCACATAATGTTTTGCTGATTCCAGAAAATCACACCCGCAATATTTTCTATCTGCAAAATATTGCCATGTTGCAGTCCATCATGCAGCAGGCTGGTATGAATATCCGCATCGGCTCACTATTGCCAGGAATTGATCATCCTGTATCCGTACCACTACCTGGCGGTGAGCCTTTGTTACTGGAGCCAGTACAGCGCAAGGGGAACAAACTGTTTGTTCAGGATTTTGACCCTTGTGCCATACTTCTGAATAACGATCTATCCAGCGGAGTACCTGAAATCCTGCAAAATCTGGATCAGACAATTATCCCACCTCTCCACGCAGGCTGGGCCACTCGCCGTAAATCCTGGCATTTCAGCGCCTACGACAACGTAGCACAGGATTTCGCAGAGCTGATTGATATTGATCCCTGGCTTATTAACCCGTATTTTACCGCTTGCGGAAAAGTTGATTTTCAAGAAAAAGAGGGACTGGATTGTGTCGCTGCAGCCGTAGATGAAATTCTGAACCAGATCAGGGAAAAATACACACAATATGGAATCAGTGAAGAGCCGTTTGTTATCGTCAAGGCTGATTCAGGCACTTACGGCATGGGAATCATGAGTATCAAAGATGGTACTGAAGTCTACAAACTTAACCGCAAACAGCGCAACAAAATGACGACAATCAAGGAGGGGCTGGTTGTGAAAAACGTACTGGTGCAAGAAGGAGTGCATACATTTGAGAACATTCACCAGGCCGTAGCGGAGCCCGTTATCTACATGATTGATCATCACGTAGTGGGAGGATTCTACCGGGTCCATACCAGTCGGGGTGTTAATGAAAACCTGAATGCACCAGGCATGCATTTTGTACCATTGGCATTTGATACCACCTGTATGCAGACCGATCCCTCCGCTCCTCCGGATGCAATCCCTAATCGTTTTTATACCTATGGTGTAATCGCCAGGCTGGCACTACTTGCCTCTGCCATCGAGCTGGAACGGTATATTCAAACCCCATTGTCCACACTGGCAATGGCCGAAACCCGATGAAACTGGCTTTTATTCTAGACCCGCTCGACAGTATCAAAATTGGCAAGGATTCAAGCTATGCCATGATGTGTGAAGCGGCGTCCCGTCACCATCAGCTGTATACCTTGCAACAAAGTGGCTTGGCCTGGAAAAATCACCAGGTAATTGGTTTCGCACGATCACTGACACTCATCGATCCTCCGGATAACCCCCATCGCTGGTATGAGGAAGGCGTTATAGAAGAAATTCCACTGACCGAATTTGATGCCGTGCTCATGCGCAAGGATCCTCCCTTCGACACCGAGTATATCTACAGCACCTATCTACTCGAACTGGCTGAACGTCAGGGTGCTTACGTTGTGAACAGCCCACGGGGCATTCGTGATCACAATGAGAAACTGGCAATCACAGAATTTCCACAATTTATACCCTCTTCACTGGTAACCAGCCAGGAACAGCTGATTCTCCAGTTTCTTGCCGAACATAAGGATATTATCCTGAAACCACTGGATGGCATGGGAGGTGCTGGTATTTTTCGCATGCAGAACACCGACCATAATATTGGCGTCATCATCGAAACGCTAACACGTTATGGCACTCGTACTATCATGGCACAACGCTTTCTACCGGAAATCCGCGAAGGAGACAAACGTATATTGCTAATTGCTGGAAAACCTGTCGATTATGCACTCGCACGCATCCCCAAACCGGGAGAAACGCGTGGCAATCTGGCGGTTGGTGGCACCGGTAAAGTACAACCGCTGTCAGCACGTGACAGGAAAATTTCTGAAGAACTCGGACAAATCCTTTATGCTCGCGGCTTGATGCTGATAGGCTTGGATGTCATCGGCAACCATCTAACGGAAATAAATGTCACCAGTCCAACCGGTATGCGGGAAATCTCTGATCAAACAGGAATAAATGTTGCAGGGCTAATGATTGATGCGCTGGAACAAAATATTCATTGAAATACTAAAGAAGTGGCTAAAAAAGGCCTGATTAACAGGCCTTTTTTATGTAAACAAAACGGATCAATAACCGCCTTTCCAGGCGTCACCCGATTTTTCTCTCGCTTGCTGAACAACCGCTACAGCATCGCCACATTTTACTCTGACGATTTTTCCATTTTCAACATCGGTATGGCTTTTCACGACATCAGTTGGTTTTTTATCTTTGCAAGCCAGATAATTCAACAGATCCTTAGCACTGATCGGTGCTAAGGAAGACTCCAAGTTACCACTTGCAAACGTTGCTGTGGAACCCAGTACAAAAATTGAAACGAAAGCTGCGACGATCACCTTGTTCATTTGCACTCCTCTTCAAATTTCCTAAAACAAATCTCTTACCTGATAACCTTTCAGGCCTCCCTGCGATCCGCCCCCTGATCAGTATTTCCCGGCCTGAAAAACCGGTTCAAATCATCGGCACAGATCACCAGCCGACACTTCATCCCTCTCATCGGCTATGGTTAATACAAACCGGCTACATTCTATCAAGTAATTCATTACTGTTGCATCTAAAAACGAACGGCTTGCTGTTTTTCCCTTACTCGCCATCCGCAACAAAAAAGAAAATGTGGTCGAGCAGTTTGTCGTCCATCATCCTTAAAGTACAACATAAAGCTACTTCTTTCGTTTTGCACATTTTTTTGCATCAGGTATGCTGCCATATACTGAAGACGCCGATTTAATTCGAATCCTGAATCTTCTCCATCCTGACAAACTGACTGAATCATCATGGATCACAACATTCATCGTCCACGCACATTAATTCTCCCGCCCGTACCCTACGCTGCAGCCATACTCGCCGGCTGGTGGATCGATCGTAACATTCAAGCACTCCACTGGGGCTGGAGTACGGCAACTCAACCACTCGGTTGGCTGGGCATAATCGCTGGATTGGCGCTGCTTACATGGACAGCCATCACACTCTGGCGCTATCGAACTACCGTCAACCCCTATAAAGCAGCCTCCAGCCTGTGCACTACCGGGCCATTCCGTTACAGCCGCAACCCGATTTATCTCGGCGACTGGTTAATTTTCATCGGCACCTCAATACTACTGTCAACCTGGTGGCCTCTATTCTTCGCACCGCTGATCTGGGCAATGTTACGCTACGGCGTCATCCGCCATGAAGAAGCGCACCTCGAAGCCAGATTCGGAGATGCCTATCGGGACTACAAAACCAGAGTACGACGCTGGCTCTAAGGTACCCTTAAAGCATATCTCCACCTCGACAAACTACACCCTTCCGGCTCACTTTTACACAAACACCTACTTCATCCTCACCCGCTGTACATAAAATCCCTGATATTGCGAACGTAAACGGCGCGAAGTAATCCAGAAACGATATTAACAGAATGTGTAAAGTCGCTTTCGTTCTTGCCGATATGGTGTCTCAGCGTCGCCACAGCTTAATTAACGATCTTGTGAACACAACAAGTGCACGGAGAAAAAAGCGCTGTCTTTACGAGATGACGCACTAAAGTAATCCAAAGGCAACAGGAAAATTGGCAATGGTAAAAATTGACGAAATAACACAGATCACACCAAGGGTATAGATTATGCTTTCATCACCAGGAATTGGTTCGGGGCTAGATATCAGTGGGATTATCAGCAAATTGATGCAGGTTGAACAGCGCCCGCTCACTCAGCTTAATACTAAGGAAGCCAAACAACAGGCACAGCTTTCTGCCTTTGGTAGTCTAAAAAGTGCCTTATCGTCGTTTCAAGAAAGTGTAAAGGCGCTGGCAAAACCCGCATTATTCACCGGCTTTAAGGCCACATTGACAGATACGACAGTGGCCACAGTAAGTACATCTGCCAAAGTAGCAGCAGGTGTGCACGAAATTGAAGTGCAATCACTGGCGCAGGCGCAAAAAATCAAATCAGAAGCTTTTGTCACGACAGATACGATAATCGGTAACGGTACGCTGACTATTGCATTCGGCACCTATAACGAAGACGATACGTTTACCGCCAATACAGAGAAGGCTGCTAAAACTATTACGATTGATCCAGCCAAATCCACACTAAGTGATATTCGCAACACGATCAATGAAGCAAATACCGGAGTAACGGCAAGCATCGTTAACGATGGCAACGGGAACCGACTGGTAATTGCTTCCAGAGATACCGGATTAACCAATGCACTGAAAATTACGGTAGACGATGCAGATGGCAATCACACCAATAACACCGGGTTATCAAAGCTGGCGTTTGATGCGTCATCTACTGGTGGCGTTACCAACATGGCCGAGGCGGTACCAGCAAAAAATGCGAAAATGAAGATTGATGGCATAGCGGTGGAAAAATCTTCCAACACTATTAATGATGCACTGGAAGGCGTAACGTTCAATCTGCTCAAGGCCAATCCAGGCACAAACATGACACTGACAGTGGAGCAGGATAAGGCCAGTGTAGAAACAGCGGTAAAGGCGTTTGTCACAGCATACAACGAACTGGAGAAAAGCATTGGTAATCTCTCTCGTTACGATACCGCCAACAAACAGGCCTCAGTATTAACCGGGGACTCCACTGTGAGAATGGTGCAAAACAGGGTACGAGCCATGCTGACCGGCAACCAATCAGCTGTCGGGGGAATCAATTCACTATCCGAACTAGGTATCAGCTTCCAAAAAGATGGCACATTAAAACTGGACAACGGCAAACTGAGCGCAGTATTGGTTGATCCGGACAAGAACGTGGCTGCATTTTTTTCCACACAGACAATGGAAGGAACAGAAGGTTTTGCTACCCAGCTGGATCAGCTGCTCGATGGCATGGCAAGAAGCGATGGCCTGATCAACAACCGCATGGACGGCATTAACAGCACAATCAAAGGCATCGGCAGACAGCGCGAGGCACTGGAACATCGTCTGGGGGAAGTAGAAAAACGCCTGCGAGCGCAATTCACCGCGCTGGATTCGATGGTTGCCAGCATGACTCAGACCAACAATTACCTGCAGCAGCAATTGGCAAATTTGCCCAAGATTGGCGACAAATAATCGCGCCAGATAACGATCATTAACCAATATTCTCATTTCGAAAAGGAGAAAACGATCATGTTCATTGAATCACCTGGCCGAGCGATCAAGAACTATCAGAGTGTCGGAGTTGAATCCGGCGTGGCATCTGCCGATCCACACAAGCTGATCGTGATGTTGTTTGAAGGCGCACGGCAGGCGTTAGATTGCGGCCGACTATACATGCAGCAACATAGAATTGCTGCCAAAGGGGAGATGATCTCCAAGGCGATTATGATTATCGATCACGGCCTGAAAGCCAGCCTGGACAAAACAGCAGGCGGAGAACTGGCCACGCGGCTCGATCAGCTCTACGACTACATGACCACCCGACTGCTTACCGCCAACCTTCAGAATGATCCGGCCATCATCGAAGAAGTCAGCCAGCTGCTGGGCGAATTGCAAGAAGCCTGGGCTTCCATTGAAAAGCAACCTGTAGGCAAAATAGATACAAAAGTAGCTGTCAACACGATGATTGAACAAACAGTTGAAACAGGTGCAACTATATGAATCTCAACAACTCATCCAAACCTCCACCGGATGACAGCAACGACGGTATGCAAATGATCACCGCGTATGAAGCAATCCTGACAATCACCAACCAGATGCTGCAAGCAGCAAAAAACAGCGACTGGGATAAACTGGTGGCACTGGAGCACGATTGTAAGTACCTGACCAATCGACTGATGGAACAGCACACCCGGCAGCCATTAAGTGAAACTCAACAGAAAAAAAAAATTGACCTTATCCAGCAGATACTCGCTCGTGATGCTGAAATCCGCACCATCACCGAACCTCGAATGACACACCTGCAAAATATGCTGACCAACCACGACCACAAACGAAAACTGGGACAGACTTACCAGACAGATACATAATGATATTCTGGATCACCACGTACATTTGGCTAAACAACAGATCCTTACGAAACAAGGACTCTATGGTCGAAAGCAGAAATAACAGGCAATAAGTGGAGAAGACGAGCCTGTAAAGCTTTTTGTGTAAACACCTTTGCCGGTTAATTACAGATGACCATTCAGTCAGTTACCAGATTCGATCATAACGCGGTTTATGGCAGGCTTCCAATCCCGAATGGGCGCATGGGGCTGAAATGAATACGGCTGACTGAAGAATATCCGTTTTATCGGGATCCTTCAGCCAGCCATAAAGAGCCGTAGTCAGAACACAAAATTACTGCCAGCAGTATATCTTTACTACTGCCGACACCAGGTTGCTAGATCAGATCAATGATCATGCTCTGTCTTTATATCTTTCAATTTTTTGATCTGTTCAGGCGTCAATATGCTGCGAATAGCTTTTCGCTCTTCAATATGGTGGGCAACCATTTCATTGAAGCTATCAACAAGATCCTGCCCCAGTTTGCGTAAAGTTTCTTCATCAACGGCGGGTTGAGCAACCGCTTTACGGAAAGCTTTCATGCTTTCTTTCATTTTCTTTTTAAGATGATCATGCACTTTAGGATCTTCTTTCAGATGAATGCGTACGATTTTGCCAAGCTGTTCATCGGAAAGATCAAGTGCTTCCGCTTGCCTCACAACATTATGTGCATAGCTGTGATGATGGTGCTCATGATCGGCCTTGTCTCCTCGATCATATCCTTCCTTATCTTTACTCTTATCTTTTCCCTTGCACTTTCCCTTTTCTTGTTTCGCCTGATCTCCCTGATTATGGCCATCATGATCTGAATGGCCTGCATCACTTCCGCCTTTTTCTCTACCCTTTCCTTGTTCTTCCTGGGCCCTACCTTCTCCTTCCTTGCTCTGGTTTTGTTGAGCTTGTGCCAGGATAAGGGTAACTGCTTCTCCTCGTTGGATTAATGTTTCAGCAACCGGAGAAACAGCTGTTGCCGTGGTAGCGGGAATGGCAAATAAAGCGCCGATGAGGATTGATAATCCGGTCAATCTGATATTCATATTACTTCTCCTGTTGTAAATAAAATTACAAATATTTAGACAATCTGTCTTGCGCAAAGTTTATGAAAAAACCCGGAAACTCTCTCCGCGCAATCTATTTCTATTATCCTACAACCGGGATTTTCCTATTCTACTCCCCTCACATGGTAATTCTTGACATGGAATCCGAAAAAATAATTGAAGAACGCCTGAAAGCATTACGTTCAACCATTGCGTTGCATGACTTTCATTACTACGTGCAGGATGCGCCAATTATTCCAGATGCAGATTACGACAAGCTTTTTCGCACCTTGCAACAACTGGAACAGCAATATCCGCATCTGATCACACCGGATTCACCTACCCAGCGGGTGGGTGCTCCCCCGCTAAAAGTATTTGCTCGGCTCACTCACCAGACACCCATGTTGTCACTGACCAATGCTTTTACAGAAGATGAGGCCATTGCCTTTGATAAGCGCATTCGTGAAGCGCTGAATGTGGATCAGGTTAACTACGCAGTTGAACCCAAATTTGATGGACTGGCTGTCAGCCTGGTTTATACAAATGGAATATTGACAAACGGAGCCACCCGGGGAGATGGTTATACCGGGGAAGATATCACACTGAATCTGCGCACAATTCCATCCATACCCTTGCGCCTGCAGACAGCCACTGTCACTGATCAGTTCGAGGTACGTGGCGAAGTGGTTATGTTGAAAGCAGACTTTGAGCATCTCAATGAACAACAGCGAAACAAGGGGGAGAAGCTCTTTGCCAATCCACGTAATGCCGCTGCCGGCTCGCTACGTCAGTTGGATTCCAATATCACCGCTGCACGCAAACTGACTTTCTTTGCTTATGATGCCGTGCTCTCTCATAAAGATCAGCCGTTTTTTTCCAAACATAGCGAAATACTAGATTATCTTAAATCACAACAGTTTCTGGTGGCGCAGCAAAATGGTACGACAACGGGCGTGGCTGGACTATTAACCTATTACCATGAAATGGGTGCCTTACGCTTATCCCTTCCCTATGAAATTGACGGTGTGGTGTACAAAGTCGATAATCTGACGCAACAGGAAACACTTGGTTATGTCTCACGTGCTCCCCGTTTTGCTATTGCACATAAATTCCCGGCGCAAGAAGCCAGTACCGAATTATTGACAATCGAAATCCAGGTGGGAAGAACCGGTGCCCTGACGCCGGTTGCACGCCTGGCCCCGGTATTTGTGGGGGGAGTAACAGTTACCAATGCCACTCTGCACAACGAAGATGAAGTTCAACGCAAACAGATCATGATCGGCGATACCGTCATCGTGCGCCGGGCGGGCGATGTCATCCCGGAAGTGGTGGCGGTAATACCGGAACAGCGCCCTGCGCACGCCCAACCGTTCATCATGCCGGATCATTGCCCGGTATGCGGATCAAAAGCGGCACGTCTACCAGGTGAAGCAGTGACCCGCTGTACCGGAGGTTTATATTGTCCAGCTCAGCGTAAACAGGCAATCTGGCATTTTGCTTCCCGCCGTGCCCTTGATATTGATGGGTTGGGGGAAAAACTGATTGATCAATTAATTGACCGCGAACTGGTGCATACCCCTGCCGATCTGTATAAACTGAACATTGATACGCTCGCGGGCCTGGAACGCATGGCTGAAAAATCTGCACGCAACCTCGTTACCGCAATTGAACACAGCAAAAAAACTACGTTGCCGCGTTTTATTTATGCGCTGGGTATTCGTCATGTTGGTGAAGCGACTGCCAAGGCGCTTGCTAACCAGGCAAGCGATCTCGATCAGCTGATGACTCTGGATATTGAACAGTTACAACAAATCCCGGATGTCGGCCCGATAGTTGCGCAAAGTATTATAGATTTTTTTTCTGAAGCACATAACCGGGAAGTGATCAGACAACTGCTTGATAGCGGGTTGCAGTGGGAAATACCAAACCATGGCGTACAACAATCAGAACAAACCAATCCAGCTGTTTCCGGTAAAACCTTCGTTCTGACCGGAACTTTGCCAACCATGACGCGCGATCAGGCCAAAATCAAAATTGAACAACAAGGCGGCAAGGTAACCAGCAGCGTTTCATCTGCCACCAGTTATGTCGTTGCGGGATCAGATCCTGGCAGCAAGTACGCTAAAGCAATCGAGTTAGGCATTTCTGTACTGGATGAAGATCAGCTACTGTCACTGCTGCAAAATATCTCGACAGGTGCACAACACAGTAAGGTAATTGATCAATAACAATCTTCCTGATTGCAGTTATCTTCTCTTGCACGCGTATTACGCGTATGTAGCCAGTTATAATATAAATGTAAAAAAATAACTTATTACCATCAGGATCAATATGATTGCAATTATCGGCGGCAGACGTATGAACAAACTGGCCGGCCTAGAAGTTACCCATCGTCAGGTCATAAGGACCCCTTATGGAGAACCGTCCGGTTCATTGATTTTTGGCACGATCTGCGAGCACGAAGTTGTTTTTCTGTCCCGGCATGGCCATGGCATTACCATTCCGCCGCACATGGTCAACTATCGTGCCAACATCTGGGCACTGCATACCCAGCAAGTCAAAAAAATCATTGCTGTTACATCAGTTGGCGGTATCCGTAAAGATATGGAACCTGGAAAAATCGTCATTCCTGACCAGATTATTGATTATACCCATAGCCGGGAAGCTACTTTTCATGATCGATCTGACAAAGCCATCACCAATACGGATTTTACACAACCCTATTGCCCTATTGCACGCGACTGTCTCCTAAAGGCTGCACAGGATGCGGGTGAATCAGTTATTGATGGAGGTGTTTATGCTGCAACCGAGGGCCCCAGATTTGAAACAGCAGCAGAAATCAATCGTCTGGAACGTGATGGGGCAGATATAGTTGGGATGACGGGTATGCCGGAGGCAATTCTCACGCGGGAATTAGGTATTTCCTACGCGACCATTGCCGCCATTGCTAATCATGCAGCCGGACGCGGGGAAAGCAAACAAGCTATCCCGCTGCAAGCTGCTCACAAGGCACTGGAAGATGCAATGATGAATGTCAGAAATATATTGGAGCATCTGGTAAGGAATAACGATGATTAAACCCGTATTAAAAATGGGGGACCCACGCCTGTTACAGCCTGCGCAGAGAATTGAGCAATTTGACACACCTGTACTCAAAGAATTATTGCAGGACATGCAAGATACGATGGCTGCACTCAATGGCGCCGGTCTGGCTGCCCCGCAAATCGGCATAAGCTTGCAAGTAGTCATCTTCGGGATAGAACACTCTCCGCGCTATCCGGATGTTGAAAGTGTGCCATTTACCGTGCTGATCAACCCCATACTCACCCCATTGACCGAAGAACAGGAAGAAGACTGGGAGGGTTGTCTGAGTATTCCGGGCATGCGCGGACTGGTTCCCCGCTACACTCACTTACGCTATCAGGGGGTGGATGAAACCGCTACTCCCATCGACAGAACAGTCGCCGGGTTTCATGCGCGCGTGGTACAGCATGAATGTGACCACCTGAATGGGATACTCTATCCTATGCGAATCAATGATCTGCGAAAATTCGGTTATACCGATACACTATTCCCAGGCCAGACAATCGCAGAAGACTGATTCATTCTTTGCACTACCCTGTTAATAAGGTTTGACCACAACCAAGATAACAATCGCAAACAGCGCCAGTACCGGCAATTCATTGAACCAGCGGTAGTAAACATGGCCATGCCGGTTACGATCATGCTTGAAATCGACCAGCAACTTCCCGCAGTAGAAATGGTAAGCGATCAGCAAAACCACCAGTACCAGCTTGGTGTGCAGCCACCCTCCAGAAAAACCGTAACCAAGCCATAACCACGAACCAAAAATGATCGTCAATAACCCACCTGGGGTCATAATGCCATAATAGAGCTTGCGCTCCATTACCTTGAACCGATCTATGCCCGCCTCATCCGTACACATGGCGTGATAAACAAACAACCTGGGCAAATAAAACAACCCGGCAAACCAGGTCACCATAGAAATGATATGTAACGATTTAATCCAGAGCATAGTGAAATATCAGGTTTAAAATCAGAAGAAGTCAGGGACCGGAAAAGTTTTAAGTAATCAGTACGATCGCTTGCCCTTGAATCCGGATAATTATTTTACACAAACAGAAACATTTCATATTTATCCAGAGATTTTTGATATGACCGTACACTCCAATAATTATAGAGAATTATCTACCCGGCTACTGCAAAAGAACTGGATGTTTTAACGTTATAACCTGAATCACTGAAATCTGCGGCAGATAACAGACACGAAATACCGGATAAAAACCCATGATGATCAGCCATAGCAGCAGACATTTATCCTTCAGCACAAAAGTACTGACTGTTCTCGTCCTACTTATCACTTATGGATCACTTTACCCAGGAAATTTCACACACGCCGCTCCTGGAGCACTTGAACAATTTTTTATAAATCCGGAATGGACAACGTCCATCGGTGACATATTAGGCAATATCGTACTATTTCTCCCGCTTGGCATTGCCGGAGAACGAGTAATCCACTCGCAAAACAAGATACCCGATTTATTGTTATTAACCATAATCAGCTTTATATTCTCACTGATTCTACAAATCCTGCAAATATGGTTACCTACCCGATCCGCAGCATTAGTGGATGTATTCTGGAACATAACAGGCCTGTTCACAGGAATCGGAGTAAGTGTCCTGATAAAACAGATATCCTTATTATGGCCAGGCAGGCAGTCTTTCCCGGGTGGCAAGGCTGCTATCCCTTTAGCAATATTATTGCTCTGGTTATGCAGTGAATTATTACCTCTCGTTCCATCCCTGGACTGGCAAAAATTCAAGGATGCTGTCAAACCCCTGCAAACACTTGACTTCAGTTTCTCCTCTATCTGGATACATGCAGCAAGCATCATAACAGCCGGAAGCATACTTTCCTTACTGGCCCCAAAACCCCTAGTCTGGCTGACAGGAGCATTACTATTCATTCTGGCCGGAAAAATTACGATTGTAAATCAGCTCCTTGACACATCAACCATATCGGGGTTACTGGCGGGTTATCTGGCAAGCGTTTTGTTACTGAAAACCAGTCCACACACCAGGATAGTCGTCGCTTTCTGGTCGCTACTGACTGCTTGGACTATTCATGCCCTGACACCTTTCTCCTTCACGATAGGTGGCACTTTCAATTTTATCCCCTTCGCCACCATGCTTGAGGGCTCCATGCTTACCAATGCTATGGCATTGGTTCTGTCTCTTTACATCTATTCTGCCCTGTTATGGTTCGCTCCATATACCGGTGGAAATTTTCGTGGCATAGTCCTGGCACTGGTCTTCTGGTCGATAGTCATCGAACTGATTCAAATGGCGTTATTAGGGCGTAATGCAGATATTACCGAGCCACTACTGATCGGACTGATTGCATGGGGGTTGGGTGAATCCAGACAACTTGAGTGCCGTATTGAAATACCTCATCCCATAGCTAACCCTGTACCGGACAAGCCCATTCCATTCACACCCCACTCTCACCGGACTGATTCCCCTACAAATCTGTCTTTATTCAGTGCATGGATTCCCGTAATTCTTTTGTCAATGGGAGCTACAAGCCTGCTCTGGCTGATCTTGCACTTGCCCCAAATACCTTACAACCTCAAAGAGCTATTTCTGTTTGATGGCAATATATTATTTATATTCATTTTTATTCTGACACTACTATGGATCGGAGCAGGAGCCGCATGGATCAGCTCCAGAATACTTTCCAGTACCAGACCCTTTATAAGCTTGCCAGGATGGGTACTCACAGTCAGTCTTATCAGCCTGGGGTTACTTTCAATCAGCGTAACCCAGGAAAGTATTGCCGATATCACTGGATCGAATAATATTTACTGGTTCGTTATTAACAAAGACATCTGGGGGGAAGGCTGGCGACATATCTTTGAATGGCTTGGGCCAACATTGATTTCCACACTGGAAAGACCAGTTCGCTATACAGCGCTGTATGCACCCCTTGTCATCTTTCTGGCGCTGATTATCAGTTTCTTCAGCCTACGTAAACAGCGTGCACAAGTCACAAGAAAAATGCTTATTCTGGTTATCAGCGCACTACCCTGGCTCTGGCTGGCCAAAACCATCACCTTTAGCTGGTCCTCAACTGACAACCTGAATGAGTTAATCGCCCGCAATGGTGCCATAGGTATGGGAGGAGGTTTTTATCTTTACGCTCTACTCTTTGTTCTTTGCGTTAACGCCATCATACTTGTCAATCTATCCGGTAACGTTATGGAATGGATCTTAGGGATAGTACTATCCCTTATAATGCTGCCAATAGGATGGTGGCTACTCTCTCTTGGGCTGGAGTCCGAAGTGCATAAATATGGACATATTTTTTCTGGCCCCCAATTTCTGCTTGGCCCTGATCGTAAGCAAATTCTGCCCGAAGCAGAATTATTTACCCGCTGGTGCCTGGTACAAACCGGTTTCATTATCATTATCAGCTCAGGCATACGCAGTTTCAGCAGAATAACCCGGCAATATATGTGATCACTTTCTTCTAATCACGATAAAGTGTTCCCCAATGAGGAATGAATTGGTATAATTGCCGCCTTCGGGTCGTTAGCTCAGCCGGTAGAGCAGCGGACTTTTAATCCGTTGGTCGCGCGTTCGAATCGCGCACGGCCTACCAGACACAGGCACTTGGTCAGAAAATGGGCAAGTGCCTTTTTTATTGTTCAGATTTATTCATGCTTCGAGGTAATCTGGTGCGGTATTCTTGCACTGATTGTTACAAACCGTAACCTCATTCTCCACAACAAACCCATATCCCCCTGCCCATGTTTCTTATCGACTTCATTATCCATATTGATAGCCACCTGCGGGAGCTCGTCTTGGAATATGGAATATGGGTCAATGGCATTCTCTTTCTGATCATTTTTTGTGAAACCGGGCTGGTTGTATTTCCTTTTTTGCCTGGTGACTCCTTGCTGTTTGCTGCAGGATCACTCGCATCGATACAAGGATCACAGCTTAATCCCCATATCCTGTTTGCCGGGTTATGCCTGGCTGGTATTTTGGGTGACAGCCTTAATTACTGGATAGGTCAAGAATTCGGGCTAAAGGTTTTTACCCCGGAGAAGTTTCGCTTCCTTAAACAGGAGCATCTTGATAAGACGCATGCCTTTTACCTCAAATACGGTGGCAAAACGATTATCATCGCGCGCTTTATCCCTATCATCCGTACTTTTGCTCCATTTGTGGCCGGTATTGGCACTATGCCTTATCGCACCTTTCTTACTTACAACATCATTGGTGCTGCGCTGTGGGTCGGGATATTTGTTTACGCTGGATTTTATTTCGGGCAACTCCCATTTATACAAAGAAACTTCAAGCTGGTTATTGTTGCGATCATTATTTTATCGATCATCCCACCTGTAATTGAATACCTTAAACATCGCTACGGAAAGAACAAACCAGACCAAGGTTGACCTACCCTGTTCAAACATGCCGGATAATGAGGACTTCATGATGCCGTCCGTCGGCTGGAATTCCCCAGTAGAGAAGGCAGAATAACAAGCGTACAGATCAGGGTAAATGCCAGCCCGACGGTAAGCAACGTTCCCATGCTGGCCGTTCCTTTATGTGGTGAAAACATGAGGCTGGCAAAATCAACCAGCGCGGTCAACGCACTGTAAAAGATAGCTCGTACCGTACTGGTATGAATCAAAATTTCGCTGCCAACCTGGTTATCCATGCTGCGATGTACCATGTGCAAGCTGCTGTCAATCCCCAGACCCAACAAAAGTGGTAGAGCAATGATATTAGCGAAGTTGAATGGTGTATCCAGCAAGACAGTAAAAATGCCGATAAATATGCTGGATAACAACAGTGGAATCAATACCAGTACGGTATATTTTATGCTGCGCAGCATGAGCAGAAGCGCAATTACCACCCCCACAAAAGTCAGTGAGAATGCCTGAATAAATGCATCGATTACCGCATTGCCTGCTTCCAGACTGATTACAGGTATCCCGGTTACATGCGGTGCCACTTGCTGCACCGATCTGACAAAACGGCGCAATGACTCATTATCACCAATATCATCAGACGGATATACGGCAACAAGATATTCCCCTGTATGACTGTGCCAGCGACTGGCCAGTGGCACGGGCAGCTCCTGTTCACCGAAAGGAGTAGCTTCAATCAGATTGTATAAACGCTGAAGCGCAACAGACAGTGTGGACAGCAGGTTTTCTTCCAGCAACTGTAGTAATTTATCCTGCTCATCCGGATCTGCCTTGTTTAGCCGGTGAAGCAATGATCCCACTGAATTCCTGAGTGCCAATGCAGAAGCTAAAATGGAGGAATCTGGATAACCCACAGTAAAACGTTCTAACGTAGCATGCAGAGAGGCGAGCACCTGCTGTTGTTGTGATGCTGTTTGCTTAACCGCGGATGGCGTTGCCATTGACAGTTCCGGGCCGATGATAAGTGACATTTCTTCAATTGCAGCCAGCTTTTCTTCCTGCTCGGATGGCACAAAATCCTTAATTGAAACCACTTTACTTACTTCTGGCAGTTTGCTCAGATTTTCTTTCAACTGTTGAATTTCATTGCGATCTTCAGTCAGCACAACCGCATACCACGGTGAATGATCGGGTGATGCCAGCAATTCCCGGAAAGTCTGAACAGCCTCCCCCTTTGGATCCTGCATATTGAGCAGGTTATAGTCAAACCTGATTTGTGGCCACAATACTGCTGCCAACAACAACACTAAACAAACAAAAATGTGTGTCAATTTTCGCCACTTCAGCGAAACCTCAAGTACTTTACCCAACATTTTCCTGCCGTTGGGTTTAACAGCTGATTGCCCCGATAAATAGCGTAACAGTGCCGATCCGACAATAAAAGTAACCACCAGACTGATCAGCATGCCCGTACCTGAGATAATCCCAAGCTCTGCCACCCCGCTGTAACTGGTGGGGATGAATGCATAAAAGCCAATAGCATTTGCAACCGTACAGGCAGTCAGCGCAACCCCGGCTTCGCCACCCGCCCGATATACAGCGGTTTTTGTGAACAAGCCACTTTCTTGCATTTCCCGATAACGAAGCAGAAAGTGAATAGCAAAATCTGCCCCCAGGCCGATATACAACACCGCAAAAGCAATGGAAATCACATTCAGCTGACCAATAGCAACCGTTGCGAACGCGGCTGTCAGCACTAAACCCGCCACCAGACAAATCAGTACAGCTATAGTCATACCAACCGTATACATAGCCGAATAAAGTACTGCACCCACCATGATGAATGTAACGACCCCGGCAATTTCCATCCCATCCAGCGAGCTCTTGAGTTCCTCATCAGCCAACGCCATGTCCCCGGTAATACGCAACTGAATTGGCCCATCGTCGATTAAACCTGCTTCTTCTGCGGCTGCGCGCACCGCCATAACAGGTTGCTTGCTCGGAAGCAGCTCTGAATAGTCCGGGATGGGTTTAACGACAATTATTTCCTGATAACTAGCCTTCAACGGTTCGCCACGAAATAATGTCTGCCATGATAGGGGGCGCGATTTGCCAGTAAGCTGTGCATCGATTGTCTCGCTCACTCCCTGGAAAACCGGCTCCAGCTCCAGGTGCTGGCCTTTGTTTAATTCATCAGTCGCTTGCGTGAGTAGCGTGATAAATGTGTGCAGTGTGGGGTTCCGGGTAATTTGCGCAATCAGCGGCTGAGCTTCAGCCAAATGATCCGTGATGCGTTCCAGCTGAGGAATATCTTCATAGAGCAATCCGTTACGCCCAAAAAAATCTTCTACGCCTGGCGCATAAACATCGGAAAAATTTTTGTTATCTTTTTTCAGGAGTGCTACCAGCCGGTGTGCTGTGGAATAAGCCTGCTCGGGGGTAGGAGCACTGAGTACCAACAACAGAATATTCGTGTCCTGAGGAAAAGCCTGGTCGTACTTTTCACTGTTGATACGAAACGGCAAATGCTCAGAAAGCATATCCGTTGTATCAGTATTCATGCCAAGATTACGAGTGGTATATACCGCGCTTATTGCAACAAAAATAAATGAGATTAATAAAACCCAGGGAGCATGGCGATAGCAGAAGCTGGTACAAGAGGCAAAGATCTTATAGGTTCTACTATGTGAAGATTCCATTATTTTCCGCTATTGCTCCAGATCAAGTGACTGCATTTTATATTTTTCATACCGGGCGGTATTTTAGTGCAGTTTTGATAAACATACAGATTGATCCTGTCTTTATCGGGGTTCAAAGTGGATATTGATAAGATGGATAGCAAATATTCAGTGGAAAAATATTTTCAGGAAAATGTGAGCCACATCCCAGACATCGTAGTCACGAGACACCCGCCAGAGGGCGATACATCTAATTTGTACGGCGGCAAGGAAAGAAGCGGTATTTTTGGCGTACCTTGTGGCAACGTCACGCCATCTTTTGAGATGAAGGAAAGCATTTCCGACAAGATGCCTCAGTTCATACAGTGCTTTATCATTAGACGTTTTTATCTTTCGATCCTTTTTGGGCGGGATAACAATTTCCATCTTCTGTTTTTTCGCCAGATCAATGATTGCATTACTATCATAGCCACGATCTGCCAACAGGTAATCTGCACTAACTTCTTCAATCAGGTACCTAACTTGCACGCAATCAGTAGTGACACCTGGTGTAACAAGGGTTTTGACCAGCATACCATGCGTATCCACGGCCAGATATATTTTGGTGTTGAGTCCCTTTTTGTCCTCCTGCCACCTCTGGCTCCGCTGGCATGTGGATGAACTTTACAGTGGCTAGCATCAATCATCAGCTATTCATAATCCAGATCATCCATCAGAATTTCCAGCAATTTTTCCCAAATATCTTCGTCACACAACAGTTTTGATGAAATTGAGGAGTTCACACATACCGATATTCAGGCTGAAGTATTTGTACAAAGAGCCCCAAATAAATTTGGAGCTCTTTGTATTATTGAAAAGTGGCCCGCTTGGAAAAACCAGAGGCAAGCTTGTTTAGCCGTTACTGTTGATAAGTAAATTGGGGGGAGGTCCCATCGGCTCGAATGTTTTTAACAAAGGAATATCTTCTTTACTTATCCAGTGGATATCCGTATCAAACGTACCTTGTGGCCCCCAGCTACCGGTAAACTTCTTGCCATCGGGCGTAAAAGTCCAGCACATTTCTTCTCCCGAGGTATTGATAACATCACCAAGATTGACCGGCTCTTGCCACTCACCCTTTTCATCCTGATGAGCAATCCACATATCATGCCCACCCCGCGAACCCAGATTTGTCCGCATACTGGTAAGAACCAGACTTTTGCCATTTTTTGACAAGCCAGTCCAGTGCATGTGGTCGCGCTGTGGAGAATTTATTTTCGATCCCAAGCTTACCGGCTTTTGCCATATACCATCTTTTTTCTCAACTTTCCAGATATCACTCTCCTGAGTTACCCCAGGCTGGCTGTAGTTAAAATAAATTAGACTGTCAGAGGCAATAATCGGGCAGTGTTCTTCGCCAGTTGATGTATTGATACTGGGAAGCTCCGGCATATCATTCCAGTTTTTGGGTGCTTGCCATACGCCGTTCACTCTCTGAACAACATAAAGATCCCCCGACAACAGGTTGTCCGGCTCATATCTCGTAAAATAAATAACATTTCCGTCATCTGAAAGACTTGGCTCTAACTCCCAGGCTGTAGTATTGATATTAGGGCCTACAGTCGGATCAATATCGGAGCCAAGATGAACAGGTTCCTGCCATATGCCATCTATATTATGAGACATCCATATATCAAAGTTATAGGCACTGCCCGGTGATTTGATACTACCTTCGCGCGTTGAAACGAAAATAGCTGTTTTGCCATCCGCACTGTAAGTTATCTCTATTTCAGTACCGGGCGAGTTAATAGGAGCCCCCATACTTTTTGATGCGGCTGGTGGCTCAGCTACACCTTCTGCTCCATGCATACCAGGCATGGCATAAGCCAGATTGCTGGCCAGCATTAAAATCGGTAGTGTGGAACAAAGTTTTATAACAGAGTTATCTCTCATTCTGCTTCTCCTCTCCGGACAAAAGTAAACTAATCGTTCTCTTTTTGAGATTAGGAGGGTATATGATGAATTACTGGAGTGTCAAGATAAAGAAATAGAATCGCTGTTTGCTCTATTTCTCCTCTTCAGATTAACACGCTAAACTTGCCAATATTATTTGAGAATACTTCTAAAGTTGGTTTTTTTAGGCAAAACAAGGCAGTGCACGGTGAGCACTGCCTTAAGTAACGTCTCGTTGCTGAACTTCGCGCACCTTGTGCTTTCACTCTATACAACCGGATTTTAAAAACACTGTTAGACAAATTTATAGTGTACGCACAACCAATCCTCGATATCTTATTTTCCGCTTAAAATATTTTGCAGCAGCAAATCATTCAATCGTCTGACGAAACTAGCTGGATCTTCGAGCTGCCCCCCTTCGGCCAGCAATGCCTGATCAAACAAAATATGGCTCCAGTCAGCAAATTTGGCTTCTTCATATTTCAGGCGCTGAACCATGGGATGATGCGGGTTGATTTCCAGAAACGGTTTACTATCCGGAACTTTCTGACCAGCAGATTTCAGCAGTCGTCCGAGATTACCACTCATATCGTGTGTATCAGCTACCAAACAGGCTGGCGATTCCGTCAAACGGTAGGTAATGCGCACATCCTTGACTAGCTCACCCAGCACTTCCTTCATTTTTGCTGTTAATTCCTGAAAATCTCCTGCTTCCTTTTCATGCTCTTGCTTTTCTACTTCATCTTCCAGCTTGCCTAGATCCAGATCACCTTTGGCAATAGATTGTAAAGATTTACCCGCATACTCATTTAGATTGGCTGTCAGCCATTCATCAATACGATCATGCAACAACAGAACCTCGATCCCTTTTTTACGGAATATTTCCAGATGTGGGCTGCTTTGGGCTGCCTTCAGACCATCTGCAGTAATGTAGTAAATTTTTTCCTGTTCTGGTTTCATCCGGGCGATGTAATCATCCAGCGAGACCGTCTGCTCTTCTTGTTCATCATGTGTTGAAGTAAATCTCAGCAATTTAGCGATACGTTCACGGTTGCTGTAATCTTCCGCAACTCCTTCTTTCAGTACCTGGCCAAATTCACGCCAGAAGATTTTAAATTTTTCCTGATCCTCGCTCTTATCACTCGTTGCAAGATCTTCAATCAACCCCAGTACTTTTTTCACCGAGCCGGCACGAATGCTGTCAATATCTTTCGATTCTTGCAGGATTTCACGGGAAACATTCAATGGTAAATCGTTTGAATCAATAATGCCGCGAATGAAACGCAAGTACCCTGGCAACAATTTCTCCGCATCATCCATAATAAACACACGTTTGATATAGAGTTTGAGGCCATGACGATGCTCGCGATCAAACAGGTCAAACGGCGCATGGGCGGGAATATATAACAACTGAATATACTCCTGCTTACCTTCAACTCTGGCATGTACATGAGCAAGCGGCGGCTCGAAATCATGCGCTACATGTTTATAAAATTCATCGTACTGTTCTTGCGTAATCTCATTTTTAGGCCGCGCCCAGATTGCACTGGCCTGATTGACTGTTTCTTCTTCATCACTTATTTTGTATGCCTTGCTCTCGTCATCCCATACCTCCTTCTTCATAATGATAGGAAGCGTGATGTGATCTGAATACTTGCGGATGATAGAACGCAGCTGAAAGCCGCTTAACAGCTCATCCTCGTCTTCACGCAGATGCAAAACAACCTCTGTACCCCGATCCCCTTTTTCCACGGTTTCCAGCGTGTATTCACCCTCACCACTGGATTCCCAGCGCACTCCATGCTCAGTAGTCAGGCCTGCACGGCGAGTAGTCAACGTTACTTTGTCTGCAACAATAAATGCCGAATAAAAACCTACGCCAAACTGTCCAATTAGGTTGGCATCCTTAGCTTGGTCACCTGTCAGCGAATCAATAAATTCCCGTGTACCAGATTTGGCAATAGTACCAATATTATCAATCACTTCCTGTCTGGACATACCGATACCATTATCACTGATCGTGATAGTACGCGCCTCTTTATCGTAAGCAATACGGATTTTAAGATCCGGATCGGATTCATATAATGCCGTATCGGATAATCCTTCAAACCTCAGTTTGTCTGCGGCATCCGAAGCATTCGAAATTAACTCCCGTAGAAAAATTTCCTTATTACTGTAAAGGGAATGAATCATCAGTCTCAAAAGCTGTTTCGCTTCAGCCTGAAAATTCAAGTGTTCGACGTTTTCTGCAGTTTGCATACTTTCCTCCTTAAAAAATGCGCTAACATTGTGGGATCAGGTTTCCCGATTTCAAGTTACTTCAATCTCGAAACCTCTATTCCTTAATTTTTACTTGTTCGATTGTATGAAATTCTTATCTTTTGTTTTCTCGGCATCGCTATGTGCAGTCACCTTCCAAGTTAATGCTCAAGAATTAGAGCTTCCACTTGATAAAATCAAGCTACCCTCCGGGTTTTCAATCAGTATTTGGGCATATGTACCGGATGCACAAGCCATGACATTAGGCGATAAAGGAACAGTATTCGTAGGTTCCAAATCGGCAGGCAATATCTATGCCATCACAGAAAACGAGGGAAAACGCCAAGTCCGCATTATTGCCAGCAAGCTCAAAATGCCCTCCGGAGTAGCATTTCATGACGGTGCTTTATACGTATCATCGGTTAACAGAATCCTGCGTTTTGATGATATTGAAAATACGCTCGATCACCCAGCACCACCGCACATTATAACGACTGATTACCCTAAAGAAACCTATCACGGTTGGAGAAACATAGCGTTTGGTCCGGATGATTGGCTGTACGTTTCTGTTGGCTCACCTTGCAATATCTGCGAAACGGATCTGGATCGTTTTGCTCTAATTTCACGCATAAAACCGAATGGTACAAACTATGAAGTATTCGCGAAAGGGGTACGTAACACAGAAGGATTTGACTGGCATCCCATCACAAAGGAATTGTGGTTCACCGATATCAGCCGGGCGTGGATGGGAGATAATCTTCCGCCAGATGAGTTGAATCATGCTCCAGAGAAAGGAATGCATTTCGGTTTCCCTTACTGCCATGGTCAAGAAGTAGCTGATCCCAAACTTGGGGCAAAATATGACTGCAATAAGTTTACTCCTCCTGCCGCTGAACTTGATCCTCACGTTACGCCAATGGGAATGCGATTTTATACCGGCACCATGTTCCCCGCTGAATACCATGGCAACATCTTTATTGCAGAGCATGGTTCGTGGAACCGCAGTACAAAAACAGGCTATCGTATTGAACGGGTACAGATTGAGGAAAATAAGGTTACTACAAAAGAATCTTTTGCGGAAGGCTGGCTGCAGGATAACGAAGCCTGGGGCAGACCGGTTGACATACTAATAACAGCGGATGGAGCGATGCTGATCACGGATGATATGGCAGGTGTGATTTATCGTATCAGCTATAATCAGCCATAACTCTCCCACCTGCCATAATTTTTACATGGAGTTTTGAATGGCAGACAAGCTCAAACCCATAAGTGCCTGCGGGAACATGCCCAGAAGTACTATAGCCAATCCGTTTGTACTGATAAGTATCCTGACATCCGGCTTGAATAAAATCGGTCGGGTATCTTCCGGCGCATCAAAATATATAAACTTGACGATGCGTAAATAATAAAAGGCACCAATTAGCGCCAGTATAACTGCAACAACCACTAACCATACATACCCTGCCTCCAGGACGGCCTGGAAAACAGCTAGTTTTGCATAGAATCCAATCATGGGGGGAACTCCCGCCATAGAAAACATTATTAACAACATCATAAATGCGAGCCACGGGCTACGTTGATTAAGACCTTTAAAATCACTGATTTTGTCCGCCTCAAATCCTTCCCGGGAGAGTAACATAATAATTCCAAATGCACCCAGCGTCATTAATACGTAAGCAATCACATAGAACATGGCTGAGCTGTAGCCGTTTTCTCCTATCGCAATAAAACCGAGCAAAACAAATCCTATATGCGAAATTGTTGAATAAGCCAGCATCCGCTTAATATTTAGCTGAGCTATCGCTACAAAATTACCAACCGCCATCGAGGCCACTGACAGCAAGACCAGCATTCCCTGCCAATCAGTAGCCAGCTCTCCCAGGCCCTCCACCAGCAATCTCATAACAAAACCAAAAGCCGCCAGCTTAGGTGCTGACCCGATAAATAATGTTACTGCAGTAGGCGCTCCCTCATAAACATCTGGAGCCCACATATGAAATGGTACTGCGCTGAGTTTAAAGCTGATACCGGCAACAACGAAAACCAGACCGATGATAAAGATGTCATGATCTGCCGTACCTTGTTGGATGCTCTTCGTCAATTCCGAAATATGCAATGTTCCAGTTGCGCCATATAGCATTGACATGCCATAAAGCAAAAACCCGGAAGCCAGTGCGCCCAGAACAAAAAATTTGATGGCTGCTTCGGTAGCAACAGCCGATTCACGTTGCAACGCTACCATGGCATAAAGCGACAGAGATAACAGTTCAATTCCCAGATAAAGGGTAATAAGGTGGCTTGCAGAAACCATAACCATCATACCCAGTGTGGCGAACAATGCGAGACTGAAGAACTCCCCTTTCAATAGACCCCGGAGACTGATGTATGCGCGGGAATAGATCAACACAGCCGCAACAGTAGGATAAATCATCAGTTTTAGCGTATCTGACATTGCGTCACCGACAAACATGCCTGAGAAAGTATAACGAACTTCTGTGCTATATATGTCATACGTAATGAATGAACATCCGGCCAGTGTCAATAATGACAAATAAAATGACAGAAGCCGGTTTTTTTCTCCTACAAACAAGTCAGCAAGCATGATCACGCAAATCATGAACAGCAGGAAAATTTCAGGGTAAGCTGGTGTGAAGTCAGGTAACAAAAAATCCATGAAAAATCCTTAATTTCCGATCAGGAAAGTATTTTTATTATCCAAAAATTTAGCTAAATATCTTAAAGCTTGGTACGTGCAACATGCTCCAGCAGATTATCAACCGTAACATGCATAACTTCGGTAAGTGGCAGCGGATAAATACCCAGAGCTAGAACTGCAACCGCCAGGATAGCCAAAACCAAAAATTCACGTGCGGAAATATCTTTCATTCCTTCGACATTGGGATTTGCCACGGCACCAAACACAACTTTTTTATATAGCCACAGACTGTAAGACGCCCCCAAAATCAATGTCAGCGCAGCAAAAAATGCATACCAGAAATTCACTTCCATGGAACCCATAATCACCATAAATTCACCTACGAAACCACTGGTGCCTGGAAGCCCGGAATTAGCCATTGCAAACAACATAAAAAGAGCAGCAAAAACTGGCATTTTATTAACTACCCCACCATAATCTGCGATCATCCTAGTATGCAAGCGATCATATAAAACACCAACACATAGAAACAAAGCGCCAGAAATGAATCCATGCGAAATCATCTGCACCATGGCTCCTTCTATTCCAATAGGATTGAACAGGAAAAAGCCCAACGTAACAAATCCCATATGAGAAACTGAAGAATAGGCAATCAGCTTCTTCATATCACGCTGCATTAACGCAACGATGCCAATATATACAATGGCAATCAGCGATAAAGCGATCAATATCCATGACAACTCATGACTCGCATCTGGCGTAATTGGTAAAGAAAATCTGAGAAAACCGTATCCACCCAGTTTAAGCAGGATAGCTGCCAGTACTACCGAACCACCTGTAGGTGCTTCAACGTGCGCATCCGGCAACCAAGTATGCACTGGCCACATCGGCACCTTAACCGCGAAGGCGACCATAAATCCTATAAAAATAAGGATTTGTGCGGCCATCGGTATAGGAAGATGATGATAATCGAGAATTGAGAAGCTACCACCAGAAGCCTGATATAAATAAATCAGCGCCACCAGCATCAATAGAGATCCCAGAAATGTATAAAGAAAAAACTTTAGAGCTGCATAAATCCGGTTAGGCCCTCCCCAGACTCCAATAATGATAAACATTGGAACCAGTGATGCTTCCCAGAAAGAATAGAACAATATGGCATCCAGTGACGCGAACACCCCATTGAGAACACCGGACATGATCAAAAAAGCTCCCATATATTGGGAAACCTTTTCACGAATCACCTCCCATCCGGCAATCACGACCAGCGGGGTCGTAAAACTGTTCAATAAAATTAATGGCATTGATATGCCATCAACCCCCAAATAATAATAGACATTGAGGCGTTCAAACCATACATTCCGCTCGATAAACTGCATCGAACCCATGGATGTATCAAATCCACTATAAAGCGGAAGTGTTACGAGGAAACCGGCCACAGATCCAGCCAGAGCAACCCAGCGTACCGCTTGAGTATTTCGGTCACTCATCAAAAATACGATTAAACCAGAAATAATTGGTAGCCAGATAATTAGACTTAACAGCGGAAATCCAAATAACATGTTTTTTTCGTCTTAAATCGCATTTCAATGCGTATTAGTTATCCCAGAGAACAGAAAGAAGTTCAGTCCGTTTTCAATTCCCTGAAGCCTAAAAAGGAAACAGCCATATACTCATCAGAACAAATACACCCACAATCATACTAAATGCATAATGGTAGATATACCCGGACTGAAAGCGACGTCCCACCATCGCAAACCAACCCATCGCTCTTGCCGTGCCATTAACCATCAAACCATCTATGACTTTCATATCTACATATTTCCACAGCACGGTACTTAGCGTACGTAAACCACCCGCAAATAACCAGCTGTACAGCTCATCAATAAAATATTTTCGATCAAGCAGAACATAAACCGGATTAGCCAGTTTTTTAATTTTACCGGGTAATGCAGTTTGATAACGATACAAAAACCAGGCAGTAAAAATTCCTGACATCGCCAGCCAGAACGGAGGGGCAGTCAAAGCATGTATCATCATGCCGAATATTCCTGTATAGCTCTCGCCCATCTTGGCCATGACATCATGCTGCGCATCTATATAAATAGCCTCAGTGAAGAAACCTCCAAAAAGCATTGGATCAATCAGCCAGCCAGCCGCCACAGTAGGAATTGCCAATAAAACTAGTGGTACCGTCACTACCCAAGGGGATTCACGCAGATGATCACGTGTATGGCTATCCATACCTGGTTCGCCATAGAAAGTCATGAATATTAGCCGGAAGGTATACAGCGCAGTAACGAATACTGTACTTAACGCACAGAAATAGGCGAATCCTGCCCCAGGAATTTCCGAGAGGAGAACTCCTTCAATAATCGCATCCTTAGAGAAAAAACCTGAAAAACCTGGCACTCCTGCACTGGCCAATGCAGCAACAAACATGGTGCCAAATGTAATCGGCATATATCGTTTAAGTCCACCCATCTTGCGCATATCCTGCTCGTGATGCATGGCGATAATGACGGACCCTGCACCCAGAAACAGTAATGCCTTGAAAAAGGCATGCGTCATAAGATGAAAGATAGCCGCTGAATAAGCAGATGCGCCCAGCGCTACCGTCATGTATCCGAGCTGGGATAGCGTTGAATACGCGACGACTCGCTTGATATCATTCTGTACTACCGCTACCAGCGCCATAAACAAGGTGGTAATTCCACCAATCACAAAAATAACCGAGTGCACTGTAACAGATAACTCAAACAGAGGAGACATGCGAGCTACCATGAAGATACCAGCTGTTACCATGGTTGCAGCATGAATCAGAGCCGAAATTGGTGTTGGCCCCTCCATTGAATCCGGCAACCAGACATGCAGGGGAAATTGAGCAGATTTACCCATCGCACCTATGAAAAGCAGCAAACATATTACTGTCATCAACATCCAGGATTCACCAGGCATGATTTCAATAGTACGGGATGCAAGGTATTCCGCATGGGTAAATACAAGCTCGTAATCCAAAGTGCCGACATTTGCCAGTATTAAAGCGATACCCAGCAGGAAGCCTATATCAGCGATCCGATTAACCAGAAATGCTTTGAGATTGGCATAAATTGCCGTCGGGCGAGTGTACCAAAAACCGATTAACAAATAAGAGACCAGTCCGACTGCTTCCCAGCCAAAAAACAATTGCAGGAAATTGTTTGACATCACCAGCATCAGCATCGAAAACGTAAATAGCGATATATAGCTAAAAAATCGCTGATACCCTGGATCTCCCTGCATATAGCCGATAGTATAAATATGCACCATTAACGATACACCTGTTACCACCATCATCATCGTGGCTGACAACGTATCAATCAAAAATCCTATCTCAATTACAGTCTCGCCTGATGTCATCCAGGTATAGACACTACCGTTATAAAGATTTCCTTGTAATACATCGATAAAAATTACAACAGATGCAATAAATGACAGTGCCACTAACGCAATCGTCGCACGATGACTCCCTATCAGACCAATCTGTCGCCCAAACAGCCCGGCAACGATTGCTCCTAACAAGGGTGCCGCTGGTACTAGTAAATAAAGATTTTCCATCTAAGGTATCAATTAACAATACTGTTTAACAAACTGACTGGATATAAAACTGCCTGCCGTTCAACCCTTAAGTCTATCCAAATCATCTACGTTGATAGTACGTATGTTTCTGAATAAAGCGACCAAAATCGCTAAACCAATAGCAGCCTCGGCTGCAGCCACAGTCAGAATAAAAAATACAAAAATCTGCCCAGCTATATCCTGTAAATAATATGAGAAAGCGACAAAATTTATATTAACTGCCAGTAGCATCAGCTCAATGGACATTAACAAAATAATGACATTTTTACGGTTGAGAAAAATACCTACAACCCCAATGGCAAACAGAACAGCGCCCAGCACAAGATAATGTGATAGTGATACCAAGATGATTACCCTTCAAATGAAAATATTTGAGATAGTTGAAATCCCTGGGGAAAAATCATTCTTTTTTTTCTGCAGGCATAGATATTACTTTTAACCGCTCGTTACGGCTAACAGCTATCTGCCTGGAGGCATTAGAAGATTTTTTATCGGTGCGATGGCGCAAGGTTATAGCTATAGCAGCAACCATTGCCACTAACAAAATGACTGCAGCTAATTCGAAAACATACACATATTCAGTGTAAATCAATCGACCCAATTCTTTAGTATTACTGTAATCAACTGATTTATATTCCGGAGTTTGTATGATTTCAGAACTAAATTGTTTGCTCATCAGTACCATACTCATCTCAACGGTCATAATAAAAGCCAATATTGCACCAAATGGAAACCACTTCCAGAATCCTTCCCGCATCTGATCTAAATTAATATCTAGCATCATAACCACAAACAGAAACAGCACCATGACGGCGCCTACATATACCACTACTAGAGCTATCGCTAAAAATTCCGCTTCGAGTAAAATCCATAATCCGGAAGATGTCACAAAAGCAAGTACCAATAGCAGCACCGAGTAAACGGGGTTACGTAATGTAATTACTCCTAGTGCAGAAATTATCACCACACTAGCCAGACTGTAAAAAACAAAATCCTGGAAAATCATAAATTTATATCTAAATGTTTAACGATAAGGAGCATCTGCTGCTCTGTCTTTGGCTATCTGCTCTTCATAACGGTCACCCACAGCCAGCAGCATTTCTTTGGTATAAGTCAGATCGCCACGAACTTCGCCGTGATACTCAAGCACACGTGTCTCGACAATTGCATCTACTGGACAAGCTTCTTCACAAAAACCACAAAAAATACACTTAATCAGATCAATATCGTAACGTGTGGTACGCCGTGTACCATCATCACGTTGTTCTGACTCAATAGTGATCGCCAACGCCGGACAAACTGCTTCACATAACTTACACGCTATACAGCGCTCCTCACCATTAGGATAACGACGCAAAGCATGTAACCCTCTAAAACGAGGTGATTGCGGCGTCTTCTCTTCCGGATAATGTACAGTAACCTTAGGCGCAAACAAATAGCGTCCAGTTACTTTCATTCCCTTTAACAACTCAAATAGCAAAAAGGATTTTAAAAACCGTTTAATGCGTTCCATTTTGAAATTCCTCTTGACTAGAACCAAAGATTCAATGGAAAGCTTTGCAATGCAGCTTCAGGCAATTGCATTACTGCGCCCAATAAAACAATCCAGATTAACGTAATTGGAATAAATACCTTCCACCCCAACCGCATAATTTGATCATAGCGATAACGAGGAAAAGTAGCACGGAACCAAAGAAAGAAAAACAACATGATGGCTATCTTTAACAACAACCAAACTACACCCGGGATCAGATTGAAGGGAATGATATCTACCGGGGGCAACCACCCTCCAAGGAACATGATACTGGCTAAGGTTGCAACCAGAATCATGTTTGCATACTCGGCAAGAAAAAATATGGTAAAAGCCATTCCCGAATAATCCACATGGAAACCAGCCACGATTTCCGATTCTCCTTCAGCCACATCAAAAGGTAATCGATTAGTTTCGGCTACTCCAGAGATAAAATAAACTAGAAACATCGGAAATAATGGAATCATGTACCAATTAAGAAAACTCCCTCCCTGTTGCCCCGCTACGATATCTCCCAAGTTGAGACTAGAGGACATCATCAACACACAAACCAAGGCAAATCCCATAGCTAATTCATATGAAATAACCTGTGCAGCAGAACGCATGGCACCCAAGAAAGCATATTTTGAATTAGATGCCCATCCAGCAATAATGACACCATAAACACCCAGAGATGTCATAGCCAGAATATATAGCAGTGCAGCATTGATATCAGCCAATACTAGTTCTGGTGAGAAGGGAACGACAGCCCATGCCGCTAATGCAGGCGTTATAGCAAGTATTGGCGCAAGGAGAAATAGAAATTTATTGGCACCGGTCGGAATAATGATTTCCTTCATGATAGCCTTAACCGCATCGGCAATAGGCTGCCCCCATCCACCCAACCAAGGAATACCAAAAAATGTTACCCGGTTTGGCCCTACTCTGACTTGCATGAATGCAATAATCTTTCTCTCTGCAAAAGTAAGATATGCGACTGCCAGCAATAATGGAATAATGATTGCCAGAATCAACAGCAGATTCTTTGCCAATAGAAAGAGGGAAACACCCCACTCGCTGCCAAATAATTGTTCAAATAATGGTTGAAAACTATCCATTGATCAGATTCCAAATCCAGGTTCTTATAATTTTTCCAGTTTGATTTCACCAAACATCGTTCCCAGTCTGGATATTTGCGGGTGAGCGCATGCCAAACGAATACAATCATCAGGCAAATTATCATCCACAGAAATCACCAACTGAATTTCCTCATTTTGTTGATCTATTCTGACTGTTTCACCCGCCAGAATTCCAGCTTTATTGAGTAGGGCAGAAGAAGCAAATGCAGTAGGTGGAGCAGCATCATGTGTCTTTTGCAAAGATACTGCACGCCTTACGATTGGATCAGCCTGATAAATTGGTACCTCACCAATCCTTTCTATCTCACTACCTTTCTGACTGAAATCTTTGATAGAAAGTACATCCAGTGAATTATTCAAATTTTGCACAAATTCCTCTTTATCAGAAATGATTTCTGCACGAACCTGTTCTGATGAGTCGTAATCAAATCCCTCCAGTTGCAGCAAATTTCCTAGTACACGCAATACTTTCCAAGCAGGACGCGTTTCGCCAAGAGGAGATACCACACCTTGAAAACTCTGTATTCTTCCTTCGGAGTTAACAAAAGTACCAGATGTCTCCGTAAAAGGAGAGACAGGCAGAATAACATCCGCATAATCGGGAACATTACCTTTATAACTACTCAAGGAAACCACAAACTCGGCACGATTTATTACCTGCGATGCTCGGCGCGTATCATAACTATCTAACTCCGGCTCAAGATTCAATAGTATATAGGCGCTACAGACAGATTCTTCCTCTGACGCACCCAGTCCTAACATCTGCCCCGCGTTCAGACCAGATTTCCTTGATTCAGTTTTATTAGCAGATTCCGCTCCGACATCCCACGGTACAACTCCGACAGAATAGGCACCCACACTATTTGCAGCCTCTCCCAAAACACCAAATCTTGCTCCCGTCATCTCTGAAATTGCCTGTACTGCACTGAATAAATCAGCATAATGGGGATGATGTTGAGCGAGATTACCCAAAAAAATAGCAGCTGGAGAATGCTCTATAAGACTACTTGCCATTCCTCGTGCGCTTTCTGAAACATTAACCTGATTTACTGCAGATGCAATCTGCTCAGATATGGGCATATTTTTAATTTCTGCAACTGCTTTAAGAACCTGTAATACCGCATTCAACATTGCTGATGGTGCAACAATAGTTTGATAAGCGAGCTTGGTAAACAGATCATCTCCAATTGGATTAATGACACTCAGCTGCGCACCTTGTTTTACTGCTTGACGCATCCGCTGAGCAAGCAGCGGATGATCTTTGCGTAATGTACTGCCAATAACCAATATTGATTTCAGTTGTGAAACCTCAGCAATTTGCATCCCCAGCCATGGAACTCCCTGCGACATGGTATCTACACGGAAATCAGATTGGCGTACCCGATGATCAATATTATGGCTACCCAATCTCCGCATCAATTTTTGCAATAAATAGAGCTCTTCCAGCGTGCTATGAGCAGACCCCAAGGCACCGACACCCTGCGCACCATACTTATTAATTACATTTTTGATACCTTCCGCAGTAAAAGCCAATGCTTCTTGCCAGCCACAAGCTTGCCATTCTCCCGATTTTTTGATCATCGGGACAGTCAAACGATCTTCAGAATTCAATCCCTCATAAGAAAAACGATCCTTATCCGAGAGCCAACATTCGTTGATCGCTTCATTTTCACGTGGCAACACCCGCATAACCCGATTATTCTTCACTTGTACAACCAGATTACTTCCCAATCCGCAATGTGGACTGATTGATTTCCTGCGTGATAACTCCCAAGTTCTTGCCGAGTAACGAAAAGGCTTACTGACTAGAGCTCCCACCGGACACAAATCAATTACATTGCCCGATAGCTCTGAATCAACAGTTTTACCAACAAACGTCAAAATCTCAGAGTGTTCTCCACGGCCGGCCATCCCAAGTTCCATGATCCCGGCTATTTCCTGCCCAAAACGAACACATCGCGTGCAATGGATACAACGAGTCATATCTGTTGATATGAGTGGACCAAGATTTTTGTTGGTTACTGCTCGCTTGGCCTCCTGATAACGCGAACCACTTGAACCATATCCAACAGCCAAATCCTGTAACTGACATTCACCTCCTTGATCACAGATGGGGCAGTCTAGCGGATGATTAATAAGCAGAAACTCCATTACCCCTTTTTGTGCCGTGACAGCTTGCTGAGAGTGCGTTGAAACTTTCATACCTTCAGCAACTGGTGTCGCACAAGCAGGCAAAGGTTTAGGTGCTTTCTCGACCTCAACCAAGCACATCCGACAATTGGCAGCTATTGACAGTTTTTTGTGATAACAAAAATGTGGGATGTATATCCCAACCTGCTTGGCAGCATCCATTACGGTACTACCTTGTACAACGGCTACTTGCTTGCCATCAATTTCAATATTAATCATCAGCAATAATTCCCAAGATTATCGGGAGTTGGATAAATACAGCACTAAAACCATGGTTCACCTAGACCATGCACTTTTTATGCTCAATATGAAAAACAAATTCATCCCAGAAGTGATGCAACATAGCTCGTACTGGCATCGCAGCAGCATCACCTAACGCGCAGATAGTTCTTCCCTGGATATTATCTGCAAGATTGTTGAGTACATCCAGATCTTCAATCCTTCCTTTACCATGCTCAATCCGATTGATGATCCTGTAAAGCCACCCTGTTCCTTCTCGGCATGGAGTACATTGGCCACAAGATTCCTCATAATAGAAATAGGAAAGGCGTTCTAGTGCACGCACCATGCAAGTCGTATCGTCCATAATAATGACCGCCCCCGAACCCAACATGGAACCTGCTTTTGCTATTGAATCATAATCCATGTCTGTTTCCATCATGATGCTGCCAGGTAAAACTGGCATGGATGAACCACCGGGGATACATCCTTTCAATTTCCGCCCCCCGCGCATTCCGCCGGCAAGTTCCAGCAACTTTGAAAACGGAGTGCCCATAGGCACTTCATAGTTACCCGGTTTATTTACATGACCGGAAACCGAAAATATCTTGGTACCTCCATTATTCGGTTTTCCCAGCTGCAAGTAACTTTCGCCCCCGTTACGCATAATCCAAGGAACTGAAGCAAACGTTTCTGTATTGTTGATCGTAGTTGGCTTGCCGTATAAGCCAAAATTAGCCGGAAACGGAGGTTTAAAGCGTGGCTGTCCCTTTTTACCTTCTATCGATTCTAATAGCGCGGTTTCTTCTCCACATATATAGGCGCCATATCCATGATGATTGTAGAGCTGAAAAACGAACCCAGAACCCAGAATATTCTCCCCGAGAAATCCTGCCGCATTGGCTTCCTCGACAGCCTCCTCCATTCGTTCGTAAACATCCCAGATTTCGCCGTGCACATAGTTATATCCGGTGCGGATACCCATCGCATAGGCAGCAATCAACATACCTTCAATAAGGACATGTGGATTGTAACGCATGATATCGCGATCCTTGAAAGTGCCCGGCTCTCCTTCATCAGAGTTACAGACAAGATATTTCTCACCTGTATACTGTTTTGGCATAAAACTCCACTTCAAGCCAGTAGGAAAACCAGCACCACCACGCCCACGTAGTGCAGATTTCTTCACTTCCTCAATCACAACTTCCGGAGGAATTTTTTGCGAAAGAATTTTTTTTAACGCAACATATCCGTCACGTTTTAAATAACTTTTTAACCGCCAATTATTTAAATCTGCAGAATCGACACCCGCCATGATGACTTGAGTAGGTTGAGTCATCTCTTTAATTCCTCAAGCAATTTGTCTATTTGATCCTCAGTCATAAAGCTGCACATACGCTTGTTATTAACCAGAAGTACTGGCGCATCTCCACAAGCTCCCATACACTCGCCTTCCTTGAGGGTAAACAATCCATCCACAGTTGTTTCATTGAACCCTATGCCAAGTTTCTTCTTAAGATAATCTACAGTCTGATTACTACCTGATAACGCACAAGGCAAATTGGTACAAACAGTCAATTTGTATTTTCCAATCGGCTTCAGGTTATACATATTGTAGAAAGTAGCAACTTCATAGACGGCAATTGCAGGCATCTCTAAATAGTTTGCAATAAAATCCATTGTTTCAGTTGCCAACCAGCCTTTTTCATCTTGAGCAATGGCCAGCGCAGACATGACAGCCGACTGCTTTTTATCCGTGGGATATTTGGCAATTTCCCGATCAATCTTTTTTAGAGCTTCCATGCTTAACATCAGCGAACTCATCTATCTATTTCACCAAACACTATATCCTGGGTACCAATAATTGCCACAAGATCAGCAATCATATGCCCTCGAGCCATCTCATCCATTGCAGCTAAATGTGCGAACCCGGGTGCACGTATTTTTAGTCGATAAGGCATATTAGCGCCATCCGAAATAATATAAATACCGAACTCACCTTTTGGATGCTCCACAGCAGCGTAGACCTCCCCTCTCGGAACATGCATACCTTCTGTAAATAATTTGAAATGATGAATCATTTCTTCCATATTTTGTTTCATGGACAGCCGTGGAGGTGGTGCAACTTTGAAGTTACTGGTAATAACAGGACCGGGATTTTTTCTCATCCAATCAATACACTGCTTAATTATGTAATTAGATTGACGCATTTCTTCAATGCGTACCAAATAACGATCATAGCAATCACCATTGACACCAACCGGTATATCAAAATCTACCTGGTCATAAACTTCATAAGGTTGCTTTTTGCGTAAGTCCCACGCCACTCCAGATCCACGCAACATCGGCCCACTAAATCCCAAAGCTTTAGCGCGATCAGGTGAAACCACGCCAATATCAACTAAGCGTTGCTTCCAGATTCTATTGTCTGTCAGCAATGTCTCGTAATCATCCACGTAACCTGGAAATCGATGAGTAAAATCCTCAATAAAATCCAACAAAGAGCCCTGCCGATTCTCATTACGCGCTGTCGTTGTCTTCTCATCGTGTATTGCTGATGATCGATACTGCGGCATACTATCCGGCAGATCCCGATAAACTCCTCCTGGCCGATAATAGGCAGCATGTAACCGAGCGCCTGATACTGCCTCATAGCAGTCCATCAAATCTTCTCTTTCTCGAAAGGTGTATAGAAAAACAGTCATTGCCCCAACATCCAGTGCATGGGCGCCTAACCATAGCAAGTGATTGAGAATACGCGTTATTTCATCAAACATAACACGAATATATTGCGCTCTTATGGGCACATCTATCTGCAATAGCTTTTCAATCGCCATTACATACGCATGCTCATTGACCATCATGGACACATAATCCAGCCGATCCATATAGGGCACAGATTGTATATAGGTCTTATTCTCCGCGAGCTTCTCCGTCGCCCTATGAAGTAATCCGATATGCGGATCAGCACGCCGAATAACCTCACCATCCAGCTCCATCACCAAGCGCAAAACCCCATGCGCTGCGGGATGTTGCGGCCCAAAATTCATAGTGTAATTACGAATATCAGCCATTTCACAAACACCCTTCCCAAAAACTTCGTGAGGATCGCTGATTAATCATAGAGCGTGTCATGTTTCTTCCTTACCGTATTGTTCTTCGCGAATGATATATGGCGTAATTTCACGAGGCTCAATAGTAATAGGCTGATATATCACTCGTTTTTGCTCTGGATCATATTGCATTTCCATATGCCCCGACAATGGAAAATCTTTACGAAATGGATTTCCTATAAAACCATAATCTGTAAGAATTCTTCTTAAATCTGGATGATTATTAAAAACAATCCCGAACAGATCAAATGCCTCTCGTTCATACCAATTAGCTGAAGGCCATATATGTATCACTGAATCAAGCATGGGAAATTCATTATCGTCTACAAATACACGTATCCGCAGTCTGTGATTATGCTTAACGGAAAGCAAGTGATACACCACGGCAAAGCGCTTGTCACCCCGCTTATATCCAGCATGCGTATTTGTCGTATATTCGCTATAATCTACGCCACATAAATCAACTAACGTATCAAACGCCAAATCAGTATGGTTTCTTAATGTTTCAGCAATACCCAGCAAATCTCGGGAATGAATTAAAATAGTTAGCTCACCTAACGCATGACTCATATCAACCTGCTGATCACTCAGTACTTGCTGTAAATTTGTTGCAAGTTTATCTACGCGACTATCTGTCATTTTTATTCTCTAACGCGCGATTGTGTTAGTACGCCAGATTTTATTCTGCAGCTGAATAATCCCATAAAGCAAAGCTTCTGCAGTAGGAGGACAACCCGGCACATAAATATCGACAGGCACTATCCGATCGCACCCTCGGACAACCGAATAGGAATAATGATAATACCCACCACCATTTGCACAGGATCCCATGGAAATTACCCAACGAGGTTCGGCCATTTGATCGTAAACCTTGCGCAAAGCTGGTGCCATTTTATTACATAGCGTACCCGCAACGATCATGACATCTGACTGACGGGGACTCGGACGAAAAACAATTCCAAACCGATCCAAGTCATAGCGAGATGCACCGGTTTGCATCATCTCAACTGCGCAACAAGCCAGCCCAAATGTCATAGGCCACATTGATCCTGTGCGTCCCCAATTAATCAAGGAATCAAGGTTTGTGGTAACAAATCCTTTGTCTAATGCACCCTCAATACCCATTATTTAATCCCATTCCAAAGCACCCTTAGCCCACTCATAAATAAAGCCGACGACGAGCAATCCAAGAAATACTAGCATCGCAATAAAACCAAACAATCCCACTTCTTTCAGCGCTACTGCCCAAGGAAATAAGAAAGCTATTTCTAAATCAAATAAAATAAACAGGATTGCAATTAAATAGTAGCGCACATCAAATTTCATGCGCGCATCCTCAAATGCACCAAACCCACACTCATAGGTCGACAATTTTTCGGCATCCGGCTTGTTTGGCGCAAGCAACCAACCCGCCACCAAACATAATGTGCCAACTAGCAGACCCACCAAAATAAACAATAAAATAGGGAAATAATTCCCAAGCATGGTATCCAGCATCTCCAATTCCTTACTAAACCATGGAAATAAAATTGATTTTCGCTTAATTCCTATTTGTAAATATGCTCGCCTGGTGCCGACGGCGAGAATCGAACTCGCACAGCTTTCGCCACCGCCCCCTCAAGACGGCGTGTCTACCAATTCCACCACGTCGGCGAATAAACTTATTCTATTATTTCCAATGCCTCTATACTGGAAATACAAGGTTATTCCGGAATTTCACCAGCTCTTGATGTGGAGCCACTTTCGTTTTCCGCACCTGAACTTTCAACATTTCCGGTCGAATCAGCCGCCTTATCCGACTTCATCTCCAGTTTTTGCATGACACTTCCTTCGTCTTTATCACCACCTGAGTAATAAGTTAGCGTCAGGCTGGTAACAAAAAAAACTGTAGCTGCCAATGCAGTCATCCTGCTTAAAAAATTAGCAGATCCACTAGCACCAAATAAACTCCCGGAAGAACCGCCTCCAAACGCCGCCCCCATATCTGCGCCCTTCCCCTGTTGCAACAGAACCAAAACAACAACAACTACTGCTGCAATGATATGTACTGACCAAATAAGTGTTTCCACAATATACTTTATCCCCGTTCAACTTTGCGCTGCGAAACAAATCGAAATAAACTCTGCAGCAACTAACGAAGCTCCCCCAATCAACCCTCCGTCAATGTCAGGCATCGCAAATAATTCAGACGCATTATTTGCTTTCACACTTCCGCCATAAACTATCTGGATATCTGCTGCAATTTCGCTGTTATGAGCAGCTATTCGATTCCTTACAAATGCATGAACATCCTGCGCCTGCTGGGGAGTAGCAGTTTCTCCTGTACCAATTGCCCATACCGGCTCATATGCAATAACTGATTGCTTTATCGCATTAACACCTACCAGACCAATCACCGCATCAAGCTGCCTAGCTATCACTTGTTCGGTCTCATTTGCCTCACGCTGCGCCAGCGTTTCGCCGACACAGAGTATTGGTACTAGCGATTGCTCCTGGGCGGAGTGAAATTTCTCCGCAACCATCTGATTATCTTCACCGTATAGCGTCCGCCGCTCCGAGTGGCCCACAATTACATAACGACAACCAAAATCGGTCAGCATACCTGCCGATACCTCTCCGGTATAAGCACCTTGATGATGCTGGCTAATATTCTGCCCCCCCCATGCCACATGCGTACCCTTCAACACTGACTGCGCTTGCGCCAAGTAGGGATAAGGCACACATACCGCGCAGGACGCATTCTGCAATGATGGGATACCCAAAACAATTGCGGCAAGCAATTCTTGATTCTGAACCAAATTACCATGCATTTTCCAGTTTCCCGCCACAAACCCCGCACGCGTCATCCCGTCCCTCAGCTTTAAATCCATAAACCCAAGGATGCTACCTGCGAAACCGGATCACGTCAATGCCCGAGTTTCTCAACTAAATGGGGGATTATTAAGATCGGATCAGTCCTGATTTGCTGCACCTTAAGGTAAAATATATTAAACTACAAAAGTTACTTATATGTAATTTTCTCCCCCCCGCTCAACTCTAAGGCCGACATGAAAAAACTTGTTCTCCTACGTCATGGAGAAAGCACCTGGAATCAGGAAAATCGCTTTACAGGATGGACCGATGTTGATTTGACACCCAAAGGGTTCAAAGAAGCTAGAAATGCCGGAAGACTACTTCGCGAAAATGGCTTTACCTTCGACATTGCGCATACATCGCTACTCAAACGAGCCATCCGCACGCTGTGGATCGCACTGGATGAAATGGATCAGATGTGGACTCCGATCGAACTTAACTGGCGGCTCAATGAACGTCATTATGGCGCATTGCAAGGCTTGAACAAAGCAGAAACAGCCAAGGAGTATGGTGATGAACAGGTACTCATATGGCGACGCAGTTATGACACTCGCCCTCCTTCCATTACAACCGATGATAAGCGCTACCCTGGTTTTGACATGCGTTATCGCGGCCTTCCCTCCGGTGATATTCCGGTTACTGAAAGTCTCAAGGATACCGTGGCAAGATTTCTTCCCTATTGGAATCAGTCAATTGCCCCACAAATTAAGGCAGAAAAAAAAGTGATTATCACCGCTCACGGGAATTCGCTACGCGCTCTGATTAAACATCTCGACAATATCTCAGATCAAGATATTTTGAACTGCAATATACCGACAGGAATTCCTCTGGTTTATGAGTTGGATAACAACCTGAAACCACTAACGAACTACTACTTGGGTAATGACAGTGTAATTGGGGAAGCAATATCAGCTGTCGCGAATCAGGATAAAGCCGGAGCTTAATGTTTGCTGGTTTCATTGCAGATTTCACATTAGCGCCACATTACTTCCCGGGGATAGGGAAGATATTATCCAGGACTGTTTGTCTTCTGCTTTTAGTAAATATATTTTCATCTCCTCTGCTGTATGCGATTCCTCAAACCAATTTGGATAATCAAAAACAGCTGCATGATCTGCGCACTCGTATCGACGTCCTGCAAAAAGACCTGACTGATAAAAAATCTTCCAAGATCAGAGCAGCTGATGCACTTCGTGATTCCGAACGATCAATAAGCGATCTGCACAACAAACTTTCCCAGCTTACGCGCCAGCAAAAAAACGCACAAGACAAGCTTGCCCGCTTACAAAAAAAATCAGCACAGCTCCGGGATAAAGCCAACGCCGGACAAACGCAGTTTGGAAAGCTAATTTATTATCAGCACCTGACAAAACATAGGGAATATTTACAATTATTATTCAAGCAACAAGATCCAGGCAAAGCTACTCGTAACTTTTACTACTATAGATACATAGCACAGGCTCGCTCCAAAAATATCGATAATTTACGTAACCAGTTGGCTGATCTGGATACACTGGCTCATGCAAGCCGCATTCAAAATCAATCTCTTGAACAAATCCGGAACGAGCAGCTCCATCAAAAGCAACAACTCGAACTGGAGAAAAATCGACGATCAGAAATCCTCGCATCACTCTCCAATGAGGTTTCTCGTCAGCAAAAAAAAATTGACGAACTGAAACAAGATGAACAGCGTCTTTCCAAGCTGATTGAGAAACTCAATAAACAGCTTGCTCGTAAAAAAAGCACTCCCACAAAATCAAACAACAAAAACAATAAATCTGCATTGCGTAATAATAAATTACCTGATGCCATTGAACAAAAGGGTTCTTTTGCTGCACTAAAAGGAAAGTTGCGACTACCCGTCCGGGGGGAGCTAACTAACCGCTTCGGCAGCCCGCGCGAAAATGGTGGTATAAAATGGCAAGGATTGTTTATTCGTTCTTCAGGAGGCAATGAAGTCAAGGCCATTGCAAGTGGGGAAGTTATATTTTCCGACTGGTTACGAGGGTTTGGAAATTTAATGATTTTGGATCATGGCAACCATTACATGAGCCTATACGGCAACAACGAAGCGATTTACAAACGGGTGGGCAATAAAGTTAAAAGTGGTGATACGATAGCAATAGTCGGCAACAGTGGTGGAAATGCTGAATCAGGCTTGTATTTCGAACTCAGATATCAAGGCAAGCCTTTTGATCCACTGGGCTGGGTAAAAATAGAATAGCTTCAAAAAGCTGATAGTAAATATTTTAATAAGTACATATAAATTCTTCCGAAAAGATAAAGGGCAGAGCAAATACACCACATGCGTAATTTTATGAATAAAATCAGTTTAGTCTTTGTCGGCATCATTGCCGGGGTCATGGTCAGTTTGAACTTCTCCGCCATTGCTGATAAGGAAATCAAGCAAGAATTGCAAACACTCCCGATTGAGGAGTTGCGCACATTTTCACAAGTCTTCGGGCGTATCAAGAGTGACTACGTTGAGCCTGTTGAAGACAAGAAACTGATCACCGAGGCGATTAATGGAATGCTGGTCGGACTGGATCCGCACTCGGCTTTCCTGGACAGTGAAGAGTACAAAGAACTGCAAATCGGGACGCAAGGGGAATTTGGCGGATTAGGCATACAGGTAACAATGGAAGATGGGCTGGTCAAAGTCATTTCCCCGATTGAAGATACACCCGCATACCGTGCGGGCATCAAAACCGGTGATCTCATCATAAAAATTGATGATACAGCTGTTAAAGGCATGACACTCAACGACGCCATTAAACGGATGCGCGGGAAACCAGATACTTCGATTGCACTCACCATTATTCGTGAAGGGGAAGCTGAACCCCTCATATTCACGCTTGTTCGAGATGTGATCAAAATTGAGAGTGTCAAATCCAAACTCATTGAACCGGGTTACGCCTATGTACGCATTACCCAGTTCCAGGAGCGTACGGGAGAAAATCTGGCTGAAGCCATTACCAAGCTTTACAGTGAAAGCAAGGTTCCCATAAAAGGCATGGTGCTGGATTTAAGAAATGACCCAGGTGGTTTACTGAATAGTGCGGTAGCAGTCTCAGCTGCTTTCCTGCCAAGTAATGCACTGGTAGTTTATACAGAGGGACGTACCAATGACGCCAAAATGCAACTTCGTGCAAACCCCGAATATTATCTCCGCAGTACTGGTCGCGATTTTCTAGCAGGTTTGCCGCAGAGTATCAAGACCATACCAATGATAACGTTGGTTAATGGCGGCTCTGCTTCCGCATCGGAAATCGTTGCAGGTGCGTTGCAGGATTATAAACGCTCCATCATCATGGGCTCCCAAACCTTTGGCAAGGGATCGGTACAAACCATCTTGCCTCTTAGCAATAACACTGCCATTAAGCTAACAACAGCGCGCTATTACACGCCTAATGGTCAGTCGATACAGGCTAAAGGTATCACGCCGGATATATTGGATGAAGATACTGATAACAACTCTCGTCTGTTAAGAGAAGTTGATCTCAACCGCCATTTAAACAATAATCAAGAAGAAAGTACCGGTAAGAAATCAACCCTCAAGAAAAAAGGTACTGAATCTTCCAAAGAATCAAAGAATAAGACAAACAAGAAACCAATAAATCATGAGCCTATGGAATTCGGATCCAGTGATGACCAGCTGTTGACCAAAGCAATTAATCACCTGAAATCCATGTCTCAAAAATCCAAACACAAAACAGCCAAGGCAACGAAAGGCTAATTCATTCCGAACAAGGTGGCGGAGCAACGTGGATGATCAACAACTGTTACGTTACAGCCGCCACATTTTGTTACCGGAAATTGATTTTTCCGGTCAAACAAAACTAATACAATCCAGTGTTTTCATTCTTGGGGCTGGTGGATTAGGCTCTCCTTCTGCTCTCTATCTTGCCGCCAGCGGGATTGGAAGACTTGTTATTTGTGACCATGATCGGGTTGATCTGACTAATCTGCAACGCCAGATCCTGCACGACACGGCTTCGGTTGGTGAGCTTAAAACTGATTCCGCTAGAAATACACTGCAGCGCATCAATCCAGAAATAGAAATTATCCCCCTGGCACGACATGCCACTGTTGATTTATTAAACAGGGAAATTAGTGGTGTCGATGTCGTAATTGATGCCAGTGATAATTTCTCGGCACGCCACATACTCAACCAAGCCTGCCTGGATCATCGTAAACCCTTGATATCAGGCGCAGCTGTCCGGTTCACCGGGCAAGTTGCCGCATTCGATCTGCGTCAGAGTGATAGCCCCTGTTACCATTGCCTATTTCCTGACTCGGGAGATAGTGATGATCCCGGATGCGCCGTAATGGGTGTATTTTCCCCACTAACAGGCATTATCGGCTGTATTCAGGCTGCCGAAGCTATCAAGGTTTTACTGGAAATCGGTGAAACACTCCATGGCCGCCTACTTCTCCTGGACGGGTTAGCCATGCGCTTGCGCTCATTCAAACTGAAAAAAGATCCACAATGTCCTGCATGTGGCTCAGCTTCAGCGAAAAAATAGCTAATATTTAATAAATAATATCAACCAGATGTTTGGAACCGTGACATGGCAAGGCGCGCATAGAGATCACTGGACTTCATCAATTCCGCATGCGTCCCCAACGCTTCCAGATGACCATGATGGATAAGAGCAATGCGATCAGCAGTAACAACTGTACTTAGACGATGTGCAATAACAAGAGTGGTCCGATCTGCACTTAATCTGGTAATCGCCTGCTGCACCCAGCTCTCACTCTGACTATCCAATGCGCTGGTTGCCTCGTCCAGTAATAAAATTGGAGCATCCACCAGAATAGCCCGCGCAATGGCCAATCGCTGTTTCTGACCACCAGACAACCCCAAGCCAGTATCGCCCAGATTGGTTTGGTAACCCTGTGGTAATGACAGAATAAAATCATGTATGAAGGCTGCCTTGGTAGCTGCTTCAATCTCGGCATTTGTAGCATTTGGATGTGCGTAACGTAAATTCTGTTCGATGCTGCCGTGAAACAATGCTGGATTCTGGGACACTAATGCAAAGCTGCGTCTGAGATCAGACAAATCCAGATCACGGATATCTATGCCTTCTAATTTGATACTACCCGACTGTATATCGTAAAAACGCAGTAGCAAGTCAAACAAAGTTGACTTACCCGCACCTGAGAGGCCAACCAGTGCCAACGTTTCACCTGGCCGCACAGTCAGTGAAAAATCATTGATGACCTGTATTTCCGGTCGTGACGGATAAGCAAAACATATCTGCTGGAACACAATATTGCCTGTCACCACTGGCAACTGACAAGGATTAGCGGGTGAATAGATTTGGCAGGGCTCCTCCAGCAACTCCATGGTGCGCTCTGCGGCTCCCGCAGCACGCTGTAAATCACCCAGCACCTCCGAAACCGATCCTACTGCCGAGCCAACGATAATACTGTAAAAAATGAATGCTGCCAGCTCCCCGCCGCTGATTCTGTCTTCGATTACATCCATACCACCGATCCAAAGCATCACACCGATTGCACCGAATACCAGAACAATCACCACTGCGATCAACCAGGCGCGCTGTAATGTCCGTTGACGAGCAATAAGAAATGCATCCTCCACATATTGATTAAAATGCATCTTATCCACTGCTTGATGGTTGTACGCCTGTACCGTCTTAATTTGCCCGAGCATTTCTCCAACATAAGCACCAACAGTCGCCACCTTGTCCTGGCTCTGGCGCGACAGTAAACGCACACGGCGACCAAATAGCAAAATAGGTATGATGACCAGCGGAATACTGAGCATAACGATTATGGTCAGTTTGACATTAGTAATAAATAGCAAGATCACACCGCCAATCAACATAATCAGGTTACGTAATGCAACTGAAATAGAAGAACCCACTACAGATTGCAACAAAGTCATATCTGCAGTCAGACGAGACTGAATTTCAAGGCTGCGATTAGTTTCAAAAAACCCCGGATGTAAATCAATTAGATGCGCGAACACTTTACGTCGTATATCCGCGATTACCCGTTCACCCAGCCAAGTCACCCAGTAGTAACGAGTAAACGTACCTATTGCGAGCAGCACTACGAGCATCAGGAAGATTAAAACATACTGAGCCAGCAATTCAGGAGATTGCGTGGCAAACCCCCGATCCACCAGTAGCCGTATGCCTTGCCCGATCGAAAGTGTAATCCCGGCAGTCAGAAATAATGCCAGCAGACTGAAACCCATCGATGATTTATAGGGCTTAAGGAAAGCAGCAGTTTTCAAAACAGCCTGCCAACGATTGCTCATCGTGAATAAATCCTGGTGGTAAATCTCAGATCGTGCAGATAAAGAAGTCAGAAATGGAAATTATGATTTTTTATGATCAAAGGTATAATTGCAGAACCCTTAATTAATTATAACAGCAAGATAAATGGAGCATCTGAAGGTAGAAAAAATCAGCGTGTTGTTTGTCTGCATGGGAAATATTTGTCGATCGCCTACGGCGGATGCAGTTTTCAAGCACCATGTCAGATCTGCCGGGTTGGAACACCTCATTCATGTTGATTCTGCTGGGACACACGCTTATCACATTGGCGAACCACCGGATCGGCGCTCACAACAGGCTGCCCTAAAACGCGGCTATGGCATGCAAGGTTTGCGCGCCAGAAGAGTCGCACCAGAAGATTTTTCACGCTTCCAATATATCCTAGCAATGGATCATCACAACCTGGAAGAACTGCAGCAAGATTGTCCGTCACAATATATTGACCGGTTAGGGCTGTTCTTACAATACGGCAATCAATGGAGTACTCACCAGGAAGTGCCTGACCCTTACTACGGGGGCAGTCATGGATTCGAAAGAGTGCTGGACCTGGTGGAAAATGCGAGTCAGGGGCTCTTAAGGCATATTTTTGAAAAAGAACTCACCAAATAACACTTTTCCCCGGTAATTGCTATAACCTAAATTAGGATAATGCAAAAATGATTTCTCTAAAAAGGATCAAAAAACAGATTTTCGATTTTACTGTAAAAGATATTCTTAAAACGCCGCCTGTAAATTGTGACCCAACCAGCAACTTAGTTATACTGAGTCAAAGTTACCACCGTGATCTCTTTATGTTTTTAATCGCAGCAAAATCGTTCGCTCATTTTGTACGGCCGAAAAGTTTTATAGTGATTGACGATGGGTTTACAAGATCAGATAAAGAAATCATATCTAATCATTTGGGTGCAGCTGAGTTCATATCGACTCATAATATTCCAACTGAGGGTTGTCCAACAGGAGGGACATGGGAAAGGTTAGTGAGCATTATAAACCGCTGCACTGATGATTATATCGTTCAACTCGATTCAGATACTGTAACCCGCGATTATCCTGATGAAGTTGCGGTTTGTGTCAGAGAAAATAGATGCTTTACGCTCTCCACTCTTCAAGGACGTACGGTGGCACCTGTACAAGAGACAGCAACTTTTGCCGATAACATTGATAGCAGCCATGTGCAAATCTTGGCGGAGCGTGCCATGAGAAAGCTCCCAAGTGCCGAGAGTTTACGCTATGTCCGGGGATGCTCTGGTTTTGCCGGATTTGGGAGAAATTCAGTAATGATTGAGGATTTGAAACAATTCTCAAAGTCAATGGAGCAACTACTTGGCGGACTGGATACATGGAAACAGTGGGGAAGTGAACAAGTTGCATCGAATTTTCTGATCGCTAACTCCGATCGAGCTCTTATGCTACCTTTCGAACACTATCCCTACTGGAAGCCAGGGATCAATATTGCTCACGCAAAACTTATCCATTTCATTGGGGATAATAGATTTTCCGGAGGCGAGTACATAAGGCAAGCGAAACAAGCTATACAAAATTTAGGAAAAAAGTAAAATCAAGGCTTATGACTTACCTCTTCACACTGCCACGCCTTAGAAGTTACCCATTTTTTAGTCATTACTACCAATACCATAAGATTATAAGGCAGGTCAAAATAGCCCAGGCTTAAAAAAGCCCCCCCCACTGCATACCCAACTAGACTGACTTGCGCCATCGCTCCCAGTTGAGCAGCCCACAAAGTATGTGGTTCATTACGTGCATTTTTTCTTAACCATCCAGCATCGCGATAGGTGGTTATCCACAAAAGAAGAAAGAGGAATAGCCCTATAAAACCATGATTACCCAAAATCTGAAAATATATACTGTGTGCTGCTCGCACAATAGACTCATATTTTCCATAAAGCAGAAAATAATCTTGGTATTGATAGCTCATCCCCCCACCAAATACATTATGTAACGCCACCTCCCACGCTACACCCCATGCATTTAACCGCCCCATAGCTGATTCATCTGCCTGGTATTCTGAAATAGTATCCATCCTCGCCCACCATTGTTCCGGAAGCATGGGTATCATTGCTAGCGCAATAATAAAGATAAATATTGCTACCTCTCCTTTCTTCGGGCTACGCCACCAGAACATGGTTCCCATAGCTGCAATAGCAACCAAAGCCCCTCGAGAATATGATCCGAAAGCAGCAACAGCACACAGCAACATCACCACACTAAGCGCATGACGCCATACCTTTTGCGTAACCTGAAATTGCAAAAAATATACCAAAGGGATAATCATGATCAAAGCCAAAGCAAACTCATTATTACCCGCAATAAAAGAGTCGGGGGGACCCCATACACGGTAATTCCCCAATGTTATAAGTGTAAAAAACCCCCCCTTAGCGCCTAATATTGCCAGTGATCCAATCAGAACCCAGGCAAACGCCATGATGTGCTCTTTGGTTTGGAGTAAAGCAACGGTGACGAATATCATTAGATAAATTTTCACACACTTACTCCATTGCCAGTAATCCTCTGATACATCACGCCCCATCAACCAAGATAAAGTTATCCACATGACAAAGAAGGCAAAAACAGTGACAGGCAGACCTATAAAAGGTGAACGCCGCTCTTTAGTAAAAGCTAATCCGAGTAATGTCACACCTGCAGCATAAGCGGCAACCGGAGCGGTAGCGAGCATCCCCCATGCGTAACGATGAGGATTCATGGTACTCAACCACGTCCAGAGCAATGGCCCGATCCACGCACGGCGTAATGCATATAATCCTGCAATCAGGACAATAATACCTATAATAATATCGCGTAGAGACAAGATTAGTAGTCGTTAGTTATGCACCACCATGCAACCATGGCATACAGGAGCAATGTTGTGAATAAAAAACAATCATAAGAAACTCATGATCAGAAATTCTACAGGTTCAAATCTAATTTGCATCGAGCGATCCATTCTGGACAATTACCTGCTATCCCTCGCCAAATCAAGATTTATCGTCAAATCCACTTGCTCTAAAAAACTTGACCGACTGCTCCCAGAATTCCTAGTTAAAATCAAACAGGATAGAATAAAGTCCTCATCTAAACAGGTTATTTAACAAGAAACTGTATTAATTTTAGAACGATAATATCCGCAGAAAGATGCCAGTCTTTATTAAAATGATTTAAGTGTAAGTTGTATAAGATAGGGTATATATCAATATCTTTAAATTTATTGAAATGGCACGATTGCCACACCTTAGCTGCAACCATCTTTACAGCAAGAGCTCTCTACAATTAAAAAATAATTGATGGGTATATTTTCTATTTTTACTTGTTCACTTTTTACTACTTCCCAATGACAATTTTTGCAGGGATTCTCGCCCGTCATAAAGATAAAATTATACCTAATTCGCTTATAAGTGAGCTTCGAACGGCAATATCACGTCATCCTGATGATAAAAATGCTGTAATAGAATTTACTGATAACGGGATTTATCTCGCAAAAGTTGATATCGATGTATTGAAACAGCCAGGAAGTTTTTCTAACAAGGAGCTGACTGCGTTTGCGGCGGGTGACCCCTTATATCAAGCTAACCCTAGTATGATGCCAGGGCCGCGTGCGGAAAGTCTGCAAAATCTGGCATTTGATCTGGCAGCCGGAAAACTGGATGCTCTTTATGCTTGTCGCGGAACCTACTGCGCGGTCATCTACGAATATGCAAACAGTAGACTTCACTTAGTAACAGACAAGCTTGGTGTCCGGCCTGTTTACTATTGGGTATTGCCCGATTTCATCATTTTCTCGACTGCATTACGAATTCTGGAAGCTTTATCCTTCCAGAAAAAATCGTTGAATCTTCAGGGAGTGGCAGAAATTGCGTGTTTTGGTTATCCGCTATCCGATCGTTCCCCTTATGAAAATATATTTACGCTCTATGCCGGCGAAACAATCAGTTTCTCAAACGAAACAATCAACCGGCAAAAGTACTGGGAATGGGATAAGTTACCCATCGAAAAAACTAGTGATAGTGACATAGGTACTTCTGCTAAACACCTTCATACAATATTCATTGATTCGGTCAAAATACGGCTGCAGGAACAAAAAACTGTCGCGGCATTTTTAAGCGGCGGCCTCGATTCTCGCGCCATCGTTGGCGCACTGAGAAGTCTTGATGTAGCGATAGTCACCTCCAATTTTGCCCCACTTGGTAGTCAGGATCAGGTATTTGGGCAACTTGCCGCTGAAAAGCTGGGAACTCATCATACCCATCTGCAGATAGGCAAACAAGATGAGCGAGATTCATATCACAAGTTATCCGTAAACAAATGGATAAATTCAACGACTTACACGGACAAGAAGCTACCTAAGCCCCGTGTTATCTGGTCTGGTGATGGAGGTAGCGTAGGCCTTGGGCATGTATATCTAAATCCAGAAATTATCCAAGCCTCACGAAAAAAGGATATGGGGAGGGCAAAGAAAGAATTTTTTACCTATAATAATTGCGGGATAAGCACTAAGCTTTTGAAACCGAAGATAGCCTCAACCCTAATTAATTTCCTCAATGATGGAATCCGATCTGAGCTGGATTCAATCCATTCAGGTGATCCTGGACGGATTTTTTACTTATTTCTGATGCTGAATGATCAGCGTCGACATATGTTTAATCATTTTGAGAACATAGATTTGGGACGGGTGGAATTTGAGCTCCCATTTTTTGATTCCAACTTTATTGCAGAAATCATTAAACTCCCGATAGATCCCTTTCTACGCCATGTTTTCTATATGGAATGGTTGAGCTATTTTCCTAAAGCAGTGCTGGAAGTGCCATGGCAAGCATATCCAGGTCACATGCCTTGCCCACTGCCCCAACCAGAGGGCCTTACATATCAATGGAATTCAAGTACTGAAGCAACCAGACAGAACAAACTGCATGCATTGAAATATGCAAAAGAGCTTAGTCGAGATTCGGTGTTCTCACACCAGTATTTGAACCTTTTTTACCTACGTCTATGGACAATTCTGATGCGGTTCAGACAAAGTGATCGCTCATATCTGCTCCAAACCCCAGGAATTTTATATCGATACTGGTCTAAAGTTGCACCAAATAAGAATCAAATTTAATAGCGCCAAACAAGAAAAGAGAGATTCTTGTACTCGTCACCACCGCACTTCATCTCTTTTACCAATAGGTACCGAACTTAAAAATCTTGATGAATGTTTATCCGCAGATTTTAAATTGGATTTAACTTCATCGGATCAATGGGAAATAACCATCATATGACGACAGTGCGCGAGCAGGTATTGACAGGGCTCAAATGGACGGCGGGTGGAAAGCTAGGAGCACAGGTCATTACATGGGCAATCACGCTTGTTGTGATGCGTTTGCTGACACCAGAAGACTACGGCCTGCTGGCCATGGCATCGGTATTTGTTGCTTTCATGTTGATGTTGTCCGAGGCTGGGCTTGGCCCTGCACTGATTCAGAAACAGGATCTTGACGAAACTGCTTTACGCAGTGTATTTGCCATCGTCATCATCGCAAATATTAGTCTGCTGCTATTGCTCAATCTGTTGACTCCTTTCATTGCAGCTTTTTTTGATGAGGAAAGATTAATACTGATTTTGCATGTTTTGTCACTTCAATTTTTATTGACTATCTTCGGTACGCTTCCCAGCGTTCAGCTGTATCGCCAGCTGAAATTTAGAAGTTTGTCACTGATTAGCTTTTTAACGACGATCGTTGGGAGCATACTGACACTGATACTGGCATTCGCACAATTTGGTGTATGGGCGCTTGTTCTGGGGAATCTGTTCGCCGGCATACTCAGCGTAATCGCAATGAACGTTGTAGCTCCATTGCATTTTCTCCCAAAATTTTCTATAGTCAGTATACGTAATCTTCTGTCTTTTGGTGGAAATGTCACCTTATCGCGTTTACTTTGGTTTTTTTATACCCAGGCAGACATTGCCATTATCGGCAAATTGTTGGGCAAGGAAACGCTCGGGGTTTATTCTATTGCGATGCAGCTTGCTTCATTACCTGTACAGCGAATTTCCGCAATCATTAATCAGGTTGCATTTCCTGTCTTTTCCAGAATCCAGGATAATCGTGAACAATTTGGTAGTTTTATACTTAAAGCAGCCCGAATGCTTAGCCTGGTGGCTTTCCCCATACTATGGGGAATTTCCAGTATTGCTGATGAAATAGTCCAGCTGTTCCTTGGAGAAAAATGGCATAACGCAATATTGCCGCTGCAACTGCTAGCACTAATGATGCCTTTACGTATGATTGCAAATTTCCTGCCTTCTGCTGTTGATGCGCTGGGCAGGCCTGATGTCACCATGAGAAATGTACTCCTGGCCTCAATCGTTATGCCGATCGCTTTCCTGATTGGCTGCAACTGGGGGTTGGAGGGCGTTGCACTAAGCTGGGTTATTGCTTATCCATTAGTATTTTTTATCAATATCCAGCGTATGCTCCGGGTAATAGAGCTACGATTGTCTGATTTTTTTTATGCCATGATGCCAGCCATGGGCACCACCATTGGAATGTATCTGGCAGTACAGGCAACAGCCATACTGCTAGCAGATCATGTTGATCAATGGGCAAAACTATTGATTTTGATTGTCACTGGAATACTGGTATATGGAAGTCTTACATTGTTTTTCAACAAACGCAGCTACCATGAGGTTATTGATCTAGTTCGCCGATGATGTTTTCATTAAGATCTTTAGGAATCTAATTGCCATGCATGAACTACTGACTATCTTACGTGAAAGCCCGGAACCGTTTGGTCGATTATATGAAGCTCTACTCATGAGGGCTGGCGGGCACAGATTATCACTCAGAGAGTATATAAGTTATCAACTACATACGGATCAGACGCTAACCACAGAGGAACGCAAACGTTTCATCGGGGAAGACAGAAAATGGCGCCTGCATATCCGCTGCAATAAAAAACAATGGTTCATGCTGCATTACAAAATTCCATTCACACAATTCATGATGGGTGGTGGATTCCAAATACCTAAAATTCACGCGATTTACGACAAAAATTCCACTTATTACTTACCTGGCGTAGCGGCATTAAGTAATGAAATTACTGTTATTGAATATCTCACCAACCAGGCAGTTTACCCATTATTCATAAAACCGGATGACGGAATGCTTGGGGAGGGTGCATCCGGAGTTCAGGGCTATGATAAACAATCCAGAGAGCTGATTTATATCAACGGAGATAGGGAGCCGCTAGATAGTTTTGCTCATAAAATTGATCAGCAGCCAAAAACCATCCTATTCCAGGCGCTGTTAAGACCAGGAAAGATCCTCGCCAGTATCTGTGGTCAAGCCATCTCCAGCTTGCGTGTAACGACAGGCCGCACCGCAAAAGGAATTGAAATTATTAGTGCATGCTGGCGAATCCCGGTTGGGAAAAATATGACGGATAATTTTTGCCATGGAGTATCCGGCAATTTACTCGGTGGTATCGATATAGAAACTGGCAGAGTAACTCAGGTTTATGGCCGGAAGGACAGTAAAATTAGCCTTGTAACCTGCCATCCGGATTCAGGTTACCTGTTCGAAGGGTTCATAATCCCGAACTGGGAACGTATCGTTGAAACATTGATGCTGGCGGGCAGAACCATGATTGGACTTAACTTACAAAACTGGGATGTTGCACTGACTGACCAAGGCCCCATCATTACGGAAATTAACGTATTCGGTGACATGGATGTCCATCAATATGCAAACCGACAAGGGTTTCGTTCACCGAAACTCGAAGAAGTACTTGCTTACTCTTATCGATCTTACTTAAGTGAACTCTCGTGGATCACCAGAAAAATTACCCCCTTCCTGAAAAAATTTGATTCTTTACGATAATGCATAAACTAATTATCGCCATTCAACACGATCACCAACATCTTTCAAGTAACCGTTGGCAGTCCTTTTCGACACATTGGCATGAGCTGGCTGCACAGCGGGACATCACAACCCAAGATATCGATATTTTCTCTGATTCGACTAACTGGCTGGATCAACTCAAAGATTGTGATGGGTTCATGTGGTGGTTTGGCCAACCACTCTCGGTTAGCCGCCCCGGCCGCAGATTAATCGCAGCCTTGGCACATATCAATAAAATCCCAACATTTCCCAATCATAATACGATATGGCATTTTGACGATAAGGTAGCGCAATCTTATCTTCTGCAACTGGCAGGCATCCCTACTCCCGAAACCTGGGTATTCTGGTCAAAATCACAGGCGGATAAATTTATTAATTCGGCTAATTATCCATTGGTACTAAAATTATCTTCCGGTATCGTTTCAACGAATGTTGAACTTGTACATAACAGCCGTGAGGCAAGCCACCACGCTTATGCACTGTTTGATTCCGGTATGTACGCACTGCCACCAGCCAATCTGCCCTTCCGTTGGTTCGCCAGGCGTGCAAGAGAAGCAGCACGGATATTTCTATCACAGAAAACAGATATAGAATTTCATAAAGGATATTTGCTGCTCCAAGAGTTCCTGCCTGGAAATGACTTTGATATCCGTATAACCATCATCGGTAATCGTGCCTTTGCATTCAAACGATATAATCGACCAGGAGATTTTCGGGCAAGCGGTAGCGGCCGCATAGATTGGGATCCCACTCAAATTCCATTGGATTCACTTCTCCTTGCTTTTCAAACGGCAAAAATACTGCAAACCCAGTCACTCGCTGTCGATGTTCTGCGACGAAACGGCGAGCCTGTCATCGCAGAAATTAGTTATTACTACGAAGGGTGGGCGATTGCGAAATGCCCGGGACACTGGAAATTATCTGATCAGGCTTCGCAGCCCGTTTGGGTTGAGGGCTCCATGCGACCGGAAGATGCAATCTGGGAAGATTTCATCACTCAATTTCATTGATGTTCTTTCAATCACTTTAAGGCACCGCATGAATATTCTCAATATCCTGTTTGGCAAACGTGCTCGCAAGACACCTTTCGCAACATTATCTGAAGTGCTGCGCATGCGCTTTGGTTCGCAGCGCTTGTTGTTTCAAGAGTATATTGATTATCGCTTGCATGAACTGGATGACCTGAGCGCTGAAGAACGCAATAAATTTCTGGGAAATGGCCGTAAATACCGGCTCAACTATGTGTGTAATGACACTCGCTGGTTCATGCTGGGCGAAAAGTTACCGATGACACTTTTCATGATGGCAACGGACCTCCCCATGCCCAGAATTCATGCAGTATATGATCTCGATGGTAGAAATTTGCCGGGTGCCATTACATTAAACAATATCGATGAAACTGCTGCTTATCTCCGCACCCCCCAGCATTACCCATTATTTGTCAAACCTAGTCATAGTGCTTATGGCTGGGGGGCTCTGGGCTTACAAAAGTATTCACCGGAATCAGACAGCATCGTTTTTTTGAACGGCGAGCAACATAACGTGATTGAATGGATCAAGTCACTCAACCCAAAATCTTCACACGGCATTCTGTTTCAAGAACAGCTCAAACCACACCCGGAAATTGAGCGTGTCTGTGGCCCTCGCGTCAGCAGCATACGTGTCACTTCTGCCCGCATTAATAGCAAAAATGCCATTGTCAGTGCAGTATGGCGTATTCCTGTCGGATCGAACATGGTGGATAACTTTCAGCATGGTGCTTCCGGAAATTTACTGGGGGGTGTAAACATAACTAACGGCCAGATCACTCGAGTCGTTGGCAAGATTAACGGAAAGATCGAGGCAGTTACTATTCATCCTGATACCGGCGCACCATTCGATCGATACATATTGCCAGACTGGCCAAAATTAACAGAAATTTGTGAACAAGCAGAAAACTATCTCATGGGGATGAATCTCCACCATTGGGATATCGCTTTGACTGAACGGGGTCCTGTCATCATCGAAAACAATGAAATTGCTGATCTAGATCTGCATCAACACGCGAATCGCAAAGGATTTTGGTCAGAAGAAATCGAATTGGTACGGCGCCAATCTTATCCGCGCTACTGGGAACAATTGAGCTGGCCCCAAAAAAAATTGGCTAACCTGATGCGTAAGATTGATATTTTTATCTAAACGAATAGCAGCCACCGCATGTGATGGCTTACTTTATCCTGGCGGGGTGATTGGGGTTGGTAATGATTACTTTTACTTTATTTAGCAAATCAATATCATGAATGCCTGGCGAGAAAGACTGGCACTCTTGAGATATAAGGGAGGGTTCAAGGCGGCAGCATTCTGGCTGATTAAAATACTATGTAGAGTAGAGATTTATTTTTTCTACGCAACTGATTTGACTCGGCAACAGGCGTCGTTGCCACAGCCTCTTGTCAAAAAATCCGGAACAGAGACATTCCACTTTATTTCTCTAAACTCCACTCAGGATATTGCCATGCATCCGCATGAACTGATCGAACAAATCAGTTCACAAAGTGGCCGAGGCGTTACACAACTTATTCAAGACGATGCCAGTATCTATGCATTGATTGATGGAACACAAGTTGTATCACAAACAAATATCAGCCACAGCACTGTTATTCGAGTCGATTCACCAACGGATTTAGATATTGGTCTGGCATCTGGAGATGTCTTCCTTGGCTACTTATTCACCCGCCCCCATTACCGTGGATTAGGTGCTGCAGCATTACTACTGGAAATGATGTGCGAGGATATTAAGAAGCATGGCTATTCCAGGATCGTGACACATATACGCTCAACGAATGTCGCTTCACTGAATACTTTCAAGAAATGTGGCTGGTTCAAAATTGGCTGGATAGTCGTCAGTACCAGCAATCATCTTCTGCTGCGCTGCCTGCGCAAAGCCGGAATTACTGTCTCGGTTGTTAAATAATACGGACTCGCTGTAATCCGTAATCACTCTGTTATAGGCAAAAAAATAATAGTTGAGCGATACACAGTGGTTGCAGATCGCAGAGCTACTACCAGGTAAAGGTATCGATGCCGAGGACAACCGACATTTCAGCTGAGTTATACCGTTCGTTATTGGCCACCTCGAAAAACCCTATTTTTGAAAAAAATTGATTTTAAAATCAATGTGCTACATATAAATCTTTTCAGAATTTACAGGTTTTTCGAGGTATCCTATTATATTGTCCAGAGCCATTCTGTTGCCAGAGGTAGCACGTTTGACTTATACCAAATGCCTCACAGATCAATGTAATTGTGATGCCTTGCTGCTCAACCACATCCTGTGTATCTCTTTTTTGTAAAGATAACTTTACCACTTTCCCTCAAGTGCTTCCTGGCGCAGTTGAGATTTTAATCATTCTTCAGCATACATATTTCTAATATCGATGATTTTCGTCTTCAAGCTCTCTTAAACGCTTCATCATCTCAGTATCCATACCACCGTATTTTTAGCACGCCATTTGTAATAAGTAGTCGCCCCAGAAAATATACGCTCGATAAATAAAGGAATTAGTCCATTAAAACAGCGCAGTGCGCGTTTTCAGGATGGACCATTTATAACACATTCTCAGATGTGGGATATTGTATGGGTACCCCCCACGCGTGTAGATGAAGCTTATCAAAGTAGTTACGCTGGGATGGGTATAAGTACGATAATAACCAAGGAGCAATGAATAAAACCAGTCGGCTTTTAGAAATCATCCGCAGTGGGCTTATACTAACGCCAAGTCGACGTGCCTCTTCTCGGTAAAACCTCATCACGCGAGGGATCATTAGCCAATCACCGGAGATGTAGAGAATCTTGAGGGTATGAAGAAGAAAAATGAGTTTGAACTTTTCCTCACTGAGCAAGCGCTCACTGCGACTACAAGTAAACCTACTGGTCAGCATGAGGCCGTATGAAGCAGTAGGTAGGCGATCATAGAAGCGAGGACCTTTGTGACCCACAGATCTGGTAACAGATTCCTGTTCCTGATGATGGAAGTACGCGACATCGTTAGATTTGTAGAATCGCTTTACAATAAAAGGAAGCCAGAAGAATAGCGGCGTGTCTTCGTAAACACAATATTCTGGATAGAAAACTCCATGATTTACGAGGAATTCTCGCCTAAATACCTTGGTCCAGAGCCAGCCGACAGTGTGTAACAGAGAGTAGCGAGTCACCTTCTTGGTGTAATATTCACCCTCAAGAAGTTCTAAGGCGCCCGCTCGTAGACCCGCTGACGGCTTGATCCGCCCTTCGTCATCGGAAAAATGTTTCACCTCAAAGTCGATAAAGTCATAATCGCAGGTACCCAAGCGTCTCACAGTACCGATTGCGGAGGGATTGATGTCGTCATCGGAGTCAACGAACCATATGTAGCGTCCGGATGCCAATGACAGACCGTGGTTACGCGCGCCCCCTGGTCCTTTGTTCTCTTGCTGGACGACAATGCACCTACAGCACATCTTATCTTTGTATTTTTGCAGATATGACCAAGTCTCGTCAGTTGATCCGTCGTCCACCCATATAAGCTCAACATCGGGGTCGCTCATCGTAGCAAATGTAGACAAAAGACGATTTGCTTTACCAATCGAATTATAGAATGGCGTAACGATAGAGATAAGTGGATGAATACGCTTGGGGACGTTACTCATATCAAGCAATAGAATATACCGCGATCCTTAGTTGGTAGAATCGCATTGGAGCAATGCAGAAATGCAGAAATGCAGAAATGCAGAAATGCAGAAATGCAGAAATGCAGACGTATTTTTTCATTCGTTCAAAAAATGTATCGGGATACCGTACCTGCCGTCAAACATAATCTCTACCTGCATGTCATAATACTAGTAATGATACAGTAATTGTCAACGGCAATGTAATTTTGACCCCTTTTACTGCTTCATCGGCAATCTAAATTTGCCCCCTCTGGTTTAGAACACCATCCAAACTTGATGTGGCTACACTAAACCGGACACATTCCTTAAAATAACTGAAAGAAGGAATGTATTTAAATGATCCAAGAAAAACCCAAAGTCTATACAGCTGAATTTAGGGAGTCATCGGTAAAGTTGGCCATTGAATCGGATAAACCTGTAGCCCAAACCGCCAGAGAAATTGGCGTGAATGAAAACACCTTACATACCTGGATCAGTAAATACAGTCGACCGGTTGACAACATAAAGGCAGTT
>NZ_QRCA01000001.1:0-26461 GCF_009833115.1 Nitrosomonas sp. GH22 | reverse complement strand
AAATCTACTGAAAGCATACGGTTTTATTGGCAGTATGAGTCGTCTGGGAAATTGTTGGGATAATGCGGTTGCGGAAAGTTTCTTTGGCAGCCTCAAGCAGGAACGCTGCCAATGGCGGCATTACCAAACCCGCCATGCAGCACAGCAGGATATTTTGCAGTATATCGCCGTGTTTTATAATAACCAAAGACTGCATTCATACCTGGATTACAAAAGTCCGAATCAATATGAAGCAGAAGCAGCAAAATCGATAAAAGCAGCTTAACTGAGGTGTCCGATTTTACTTGACCACGTTAATTACCCCCGATATCGTGAAACGCACAAGCCGGAAGCGAGAGTATGTGGACTTGGCGACTTGCCTCGAAGATTTGCGAGTTCCACCGAGCAATCGCCTCCATGTACTTGGTGGTGATCGGAAAGGGCAATATTCAATCTCAATAAATGATCAGTGGCGTATTTGCTTCCGGTTAGTCCTGAGATGGCACTTCGGTTAGCGCGATTTTTTGGTAATTCGGCAGAATTTTGGATTAACGCACAAGGCGAGGTAGATCTGTGGGATGCTGCGTGGACGATAGAGAACGAAATTGCGAAAATTCAGCATTGGCACATGCTTGATGATTAAAGTCGTGTTGTGATCATGGCCCCTGCTATCAAGTTTATTACATACGCAAAGGTCCGATAGTGGAGATCGGGGCCAGGTCGCGAATCAAGAAAATAAATATAACAAGCATTATTGATCCCGGATCTGACTTTGAAGGCCTGAAAGACAGCTATTTTGTCATTGCGGTATGCCAAAAGTGCGAAGCAATCTACCTCGAAACTCAGCCTTTCCACATTTGTGGTAAGATGATGATAGTGAGTATTTTGGCAAGCGTGGAGGTCATCATGAATACTTCAACATCTATTCGTATCGATCAGACGTTGTATGAACAGGCACGCAGCGAGGCCCTGGTTGAGCACCGTACCATCGCCGGTCAGATCGAGTACTGGGCCAGGGTGGGGCGTGCTGCACTGGATAATCCTGATCTGCCGGTGAGTTTTATCGCTGAATCGCTGGCTTCGATGGCTGAGCCTCGCAGCGAGGCTACAGATTTTGTACCCCGGTCGGCCGCTGATGAGCTACGGGGTTAAGCAAACCCGAAGATTCGCCCGCGCCTACAAGAAGCTACACGGTAATGTCGCACGGGATGTCGATGCTGCGATCGAGGTCGTGGCAGCCAGGCCGGCAATAGGCGAGCGTAAAAAAGGGGATCTGGCGGAGCTCCTGGTCTATAAATTCCACAGCCAAAATCAGTTGTATCTGCTCGGTTACAGTATTGATGAGGCTGTGTATCTGGTATATCTCGAAGCAGTCGGGCCGCACGAAAATTTCTATCGCGATCTTAAGCATTCGTAAGGAAAGCGCATGGTCGGGGCCGGGTTGCGGCTTGGCAATGCCGCATAATCGAACGAGTGTGTAGCAAGAGCTATTGATTCTGGATCTGAACCTGATCATTGCAAACCATACGTTTGCTTCGCGATCACGACATAACCTTAATCGTTATGTTTCGGTTGGTAAAACAAGCAGTCGCTCGCTGCGCCAAATACGGATCACTTTTATGGCGCCTTTTTCCCTAAGATAAACCCCCCTGAAAGGAGCAAAGATAATTTCTCGGGTATGGGAGAGTTGGAACTCAGGCACTATTCTGCCCATGTCCGGGTGGCTGGTTAAAATCTGAATATGCTCGATTATTTCCCGGGCAAATTTGAAACCAATATCAGGAACACCTTCTTCAATGTAATAACTGATAATGTTTTCCAGGTCATTAAAGGCAGCATTGGAAATGCTGACTTTCATTCGATGCCTAAGCGCTTTTTCGCCTCAGACAATGACATGGTATTGCCCTCTTTGATGTCCATAAGACCTTGGGCTTTACTTCACTTATGCCATTGCTATCGTTCTCGCGAGATCACAGGCTATAAAATTAACGGTAACTCATGAAATATATCCTATTTTCAGAGCTTAAACGGCAGCATTACACCTTATTCTCTCTTGTATCTGGTCAGGTGGTTTTTAAGCTGATCAATTGTCGTGTCGGATGAATATTTAATTGGAATACGTGATGAGAATTAACCTTATACGACATTGCATGCGGGGTTATTGGGCAGAATGTCGTTATATTGCGTTAGCTGTACCCGGAATTCAAACCAAGGAATATATAAGCGATCTCATAAAAAAGGAAGAGCCAGTATTACCGTCGCTTCCGACGACTATTCTTCCAGCAATAGCAGAGCTGACAGCTTCGCTTGGAATTCCACGAGAAGTGCTGGCGAGCGCCGAAGAAATCGAGTACGCATGGAGAGATTTGCCAAGAGAGCTACGAGAAATACCACCTGAATTAAGAGGTGAGCTCATGGCTCGTATATGTGTAGCCGTCAGCACTGGCTTATTTGATGGCGCCATGAATTATGCGTGGAATGCCGCAGTACTTCAGTTGAGGCAAAAGATACGCAATTTTGGATTGCCTGTTGTGGCTAGAACAGCTCAAAACAGATGAAGACCTAAAATTGTATTTTGAGGCCTGCACGGAAGAAGATCCGGGTGACGGCAGTCTCATTCGTGCTGCATTAGGTGATATTACCCGTGCCCGCAGAATGACCTGGCTTGCTCGTGAAACCGGCCTGACTCGTGAAGGGCTTTATAAGGCTTTGTCTCCTGACGGAAATCCGGAATTCTCTACAGTAATTAAGGTTATCAAAGCGCTTAACCTGAAATTTCATATTGAGCCTGTTCACGTAAATTAATCTACCTGGTGCGCCGATTTGCGTATCTTCAATGGCCCTGGATTGCTGCGAGTGGCTACACCATTTCGCAAGCGCCCTATCCCCTCAAAATACATCTGTTCCAAACGAATGTACGAGTACAGGATAGAACGAGAAACCAAGTTGGTATAAGCTAAGTTAGTTGAACTAAGTTTAATTGGAAGAGCACGATGCGGATATACAATATTCACGACGCTAAAACTCAATTATCCCGGTTGGGGGAACAAGCTGCCAAGGCTGGCAAACCGATGGCCAAGGTTGTTGCGCTCCGGGCCATCGGAGCCTTCTCAGATTAAGCGGTTTGATTTTATGGCTGGGCAAATCCATGTACCGGATGATTTTGATCGGATGGATGAAACGGAAATCGCAAGGCTATTTGAAGAGGGCGCATGAAGCTTTTGCTGGATACTCATCTGTTGCTGTGGGTAGCAAATGGCTTTGACTATCTGCCACCGATCGCCCAGCTGCGAGACTGTAAAATCTATTGTGTAAGTGTCTGAGTCTTTATTCCCTGTGAAGGAATTTTCCATGGCTACTGCCTTTGTTACACATCCGATTTATCTGAAGCATGATATGAAACATGGCCATCCAGAATGTCCGGAACGATTACTGGCCATTCAGGAACAGCTTGTTGCCACCGATACGCTGCCACGTTTACAGCAATATGAAGCGCCACGTGCAACCGATGATCAGTTGATGCGAGCTCATACGGAAAGCTATGTGCATGAGATCAAATCAGCTGCACCACAGCAAGGCCTGGTTTGTCTTGATAATGACACTGCGATGAATCCTTTTACGCTGGAAGCGGCTTATTATGCAGCCGGTGCGGTTGTTCTGGCGACGGATCTGGTCATCGACAAGCAGGTGAAAAATGCATTCTGTGCCGTTCGTCCACCTGGACATCATGCAACGCGCAATCAGGCAATGGGATTTTGTTTTTTTAACAATGTGGCGATTGGAGCAGCACATGCTTTGGCGCATCATGGTCTGCAACGTGTAGCAATTGTGGATTTTGATGTGCATCACGGCAATGGTACTGAAGATATTTTTCAGGATGAGCCGCGTGTCTTGTTTTGCTCCACTTTTCAGCACCCATTTTATCCGTATTGCGGCACTGATAGCGGGGGTGATCACATTATTAATGTACCGCTTGCTGCACATACGAATGGACAAGCGTTCCGTGTAGCGGTAACGCATTATTGGCTGCCGGCACTGGAAGCATTCAAACCGGAAATTATCTTTATTTCGGCTGGGTTTGATGCCCACCGGGAAGATACGCTGGCGCAATTAAATCTGGTTGAAGCAGATTATGTTTGGATTACCAGGCAAATAATGGCTATTGCTGAAAAACATGCACAAAACCGAATTGTTTCAGTGCTGGAAGGCGGATATGCGTTGGGCGCATTGGGAAGAAGTGTGACTACACATATCAGAACATTAGCAGAATAATAGGCCAGTAATAGGGGGTAGGGGGCAGACCACGGGTTTTGCTAAGCTTGCCGTTTTTCGGGAAGTCTGTGTACCCTTCAAAGAATTTCCCTGGTTCAAGGAAGCCTCAATCGGGAAGCTGCTGAATGTTGAACCTCCTTCACCATACCGCCTTTATCGGCCTGATCTGGACGGACATTTAAGGCAGTTGTTCGTTGTATCTATCTTGCTGAATTTATTGGCTTTACGGAGCTCTGGTAGAAGAGGGTTAACCGCGCAAATACTCCTGCACTCGACTGCTCTCTGATTTAAAACAGCCAGTCTTCCATTTGATCCGTAAAACCAGGGTCCTGGAAAGAATAATCTGTTTCCGGCGGAAGCTGTTCCTGGAAGAAGTATTCATTGAGCGTCCCGAATGGATCCCTCAAGCCTGTTTCTGAATTAATCTTGGCCGTAACAATACCTTTTGGAGGAGATATTTTTGTGACAGGTATTGATTTAAGTGCGCTGGCCATATAGTTGATCCAGATAGGTAAGGCTGCCTGCCCTCCGGTTTCTCTGTTTCCCATGGATTTGGGATCATCAAAGCCCAGCCAGGTAACCGCCACCAGATCTTTCTGGTAACCGCAGAACCAGGCATCGAAGGCGTTGCTGGTAGTTCCCGTTTTCCCGGCAATATCATTGCGGCCAAGTGCTCTTGCCCGGGCGGCAGTTCCTCTTTGGACAACATCCTGCATCATGTTTGTCATCAGGAATGCATTGCGTGGATCTATAACCTGCTTGGCGTTCTGGCTTGCAGTGGTGTGGCGTGTCTGCTCAATAATTTTTCCGTGCTCATCCTCAATTCGTTCAATGAAGTAGGGAGGAATATGGTATCCCCCGTTGGCGAAAGTAGCGTAGCCAACGGCCAATTGCATCGGCGTGACCGATCCGGCGCCAAGCGCCATGGGAAGAACTGCTGGATGATGTTTTTTATCGAAGCCGAAGCGTGTAATGTAGTCCTGTGCGTAGGATAGCCCAATCGCCTGAAGAATACGGATGGATGCGAGGTTTTTCGAATGAGTTAATGCTGTGCGCATTCTGATCGGGCCGCTGAACTTGCCGTCATAATTCCTGGGTTCCCAAGCCTTGCCACCAGTCTGATCAGGTCCCAGATACAGTGGGGCGTCATTAATAATGGTGGCCGGAGTAAAGCCTTTTTCAAGTGCTGCGGAATAAATGAACGGTTTGAAACTTGATCCGGGTTGACGCCAGGCCTGGGTGGCATGATTGAATTTGTTGAGGTTATAGTCAAACCCGCCTACTAATGCGCGAATCGCGCCATTGTTTGGATCTATTGCGATCAGAGCGGCCTCTATTTCAGGTAATTGAGTAATTTGCCAGCTGTTTTTTTCTGTCTTTTTTACTCGAATCAGAGCACCGGGGCGTATTCGCTTTTCGGTAACCTTTGGATCTTTGCCAAGGTACCTGCTGGCTACTTTCAGGCTATCTCCCGTAATCCGGATTGTTTCCCCATTTTTGAGGGAGGCTTCAACAGCACCGGGTGTTACGGACAGGACAACGGCTGCCAAAATATCATCACTGTTGCTGATATTTTGCATGATATCCTGCAGCGCTTCATGATCCTTGAGATCTTTTGGCAGTTTCAGGAATGCTTCCGGGCCGCGGTAACCATGTCTGGTGTCATATTCTATTACTCCTTTGCGCAGCGCACGGTAGGCTGCTTCCTGATCAGATTTTCTCAGCGTGGTATAAACCCTGATCCCACGGGTATAGGCTTCTTCACGATAGCGATTGTAAACAACCTGACGCACCATCTCTGCGACGTAATCAGCCGGCATGGCAAATACTTTTACCTGGCGATGAATTGCAATAGAAGTTTTCTTTGCTAGCGCGAGTTGGTCGGCTGAAATATAGTTGAGCTCATACATCCGCCGCAACACATATTGTTGTCGTATTTTTGCGCGTTCCAGGTTGGCAATCGGATTGTAGCGTGAAGGTGCTTTAGGGAGCCCGGCCAGCATGGCCGCTTCAGCCAAATTAATATCAGACAGTTTTTTACCAAAATAAGATTGTGCTGCAGTAGCAAAGCCATAGCTGCGTTGCCCGAGGTAAATCTGGTTGATGTACAACTCAAGAATGCGATCTTTTCCCAGGCTGTGTTCAATTTTAAAAGCCAGTAATGCCTCGCTGAATTTTCTGGTAAATGTTTTTTCCTTGGTCAGAAAGAAGTTGCGTGCCACTTGCATGGTAATGGTGCTTGCGCCCTGGAGGGTGCTGCCCGCCGTGAAGTTTGAATAAATGGCGCGCAAAACACCTATGTAATCTACCCCGTAATGCTGGTAAAAACGATCGTCTTCAGCTGCCAGCACAGCTTGTTTAAGAGATTCTGGTACCTCATTTATTTTTACAAAATCCCTGCGCTCTTCACCAAACTCCCCAATCAGCAAACCATCAGCGCTGTAAATCCGCAAGGGTATTTTCGGACGATAATCAGTCAGCATATCGAGACTGGGTAAAGAAGGTAGCGTAACCAGGGCGGCAAATATCACGAGCAACGTCGCAAGTAAACCAGCAGCCAGAATAGTTAGGAGGAAACGGAAAAGCCAGCGGAATAACATTAAAAGGCAGAGTGTTGTGTGGGTAAAAAAATGATCCAGCACAAGATTATAAAGGGTATATCAACTGTTATTGCATGAATTGATTTTTTCACTTACCTGTCAGAATCGGCTTCAGTTGAAGTATTGCATCCGAATAAAAATCTTCTGGTCGAAACATTATGCAAATAAAAGCTGATATGGCACTGAAGAAATCTTTTGATATCCATTTTGGCATGCTGACAGGTACCTCCCGAATGTTAGGGGTGGATATCGGCGCTTCCTCAATTAAGCTAGTGGAATTATCCAGAAAAAGTGGAGCGCCGGAATCCTATCGTTTGGAACGCTATGTTATCGAACCATTGCCGATGGATGCTCTGCAAGATGGAGGTATTAACCAGATTGAACAGGTGAGTGACAGTCTCCAGCATGCCCTGAAACGAATGGGAACGCGACAGAGGAAAATTGTTATGGCTCTGCCGCTGACATCGGTTATTACAAAGAGAATCAACGTACCTGCAGGTTTGCGGGAGGATGATCTGGTGTTTCAGGTTGAAACAGAAGCCAATCAGTATGTGCCGTTTGCAATGGATGAAGTCAATCTTGATTTTCAGGTGATTGGACCGGCTCCAGATTGTCCGGAAGAAGTGGAGGTGTTGTTGGCGGCTGCTCGTAAAGACAAAGTGGAAGATCGTGTGGCAACAGCAATGTCTGCCGGCCTGAAGGTAATGGTGATGGATATCGAGCAATTTGCTGCCCAGGCTATTTCTTCCAGAGCGATTGGCAGTCAGCTGCCGGATGGGGGAAAAGATAAGGTGGTTGCGCTCATTGATATTGGCGCGAGCGTCACGCGGATCAATGTGCTGTTAAATGATACCTCTATCTATATGCGGGATTTATCCTTTGGTGGAAATCAGCTAACGCAAGAAATCCAGAATCAGTTCAATCTCTCTCCGGAAGAAGCCGAGACAGCCAAGCGCAACGGTAAGCTGCCGGAGAGTTATCAAAATGAGGTATTGCGGCCTTTTTGTGAAACGGCTGCGCTGGAGGTGGCTCGAGCCATACAGCTTTTTTATACTTCCACTCAGCATACTCAGGTTGACTATATCTCCTTGTCAGGCGGGTGTGCAGTGATCCCGGGTCTTGAGGAAATCGTATCTGAACGTACCGGGGTGATTACCCAGGTGATTAATCCGTTTTCCGGCATGGAGTTATCCGGCCGGATTGCACCGCGGCAGCTGAAGATGGATGCCGCGGTGTTGCTGACTGCCAGCGGCCTGGCTATGCGAGGATTTGATCCATCATGATACGTATTAATCTGCTTCCACATCGTGAACTTAAGCGTAAGGCGCTTCAGCAACAGTTTGCCGTACTGGCAGGTCTTACTGTTGGCCTGGGAGTGCTGATTATCTGGGGAGTACATGAAATGGTGATGGATAAAATCAATCATCAGAACGGACGTAATCAGTATCTGCGGGATGAGATTGCTGTTCTCGATCGGCAAATTACCGAAATAAAATCGATTAAGGAAAAAATCCAGGAGATGCTGGCACGCAAGGAGATCGTTGAATCGCTGCAGGGAAATCGCATCAAGGTAGTGCATATGCTGGATGAGGTAGCCAGGCAGTTACCAGAGGGGGTTTACCTGAAGAGCTTAAAACAAACAAATGAGCACCTGCACCTTGCTGGTTACGCTCAGTCCAATGCCGGGATCTCGACGCTGATGCGCCATCTGGATGCATCACCTTGGCTGGAATCGCCATTGTTGATTGAAATTAAGGCAGCTACCGAAAGTGGTGTCAGGCTTAGTGAATTCGATTTGAATGTCAAATTGACCGAGTTGCCAGAAGAGGATGGCCATTCCGGAAGAAACGAGATGGCAGCAAAAATTACTGCAACGGCGGGGCAACCATGAATCTGCTGGAAGAGTTACGTCATGTCAATCCCAATGAGCCTGGCAGCTGGCCAGTTGTGCTCAAGGCGGGTGCACTTGCGTCATTGTTGGGGACCCTCATGGTGGCAGGTTACCTTCTGGATTGGGAGGAGCAGTGGGAGGCACTGGAACAGGTGCAGCAAGAAGAAGATACGTTGAAAGCTACTTTTATAGCCAAAAAAAATAGTGCGGTCAATCTTGATCTTTTTCGTGTGCAATTGGCGGAGGTGGAGCAAACGCTGGGTACCTTGCTGAAACAGTTGCCTAACAAGTCCGAGCTGGATGCGTTGCTGGTGGATATTAACCGGGCCGGATTGGGACGAGGATTGCAATTTGAGTTGTTCAAACCCAATGCCAAGGAAACAGTTCGTGAGTTCTATGCCGAGCTGCCAGTTTCTGTCAGGGTGACGGGTAATTATCACGATATTGGTGCTTTTGCAAGCGATGTGGCCCAGTTGCCGCGTATTGTTACGTTGCAGGATATTGAAATCATTCCCGGGAAAGATCGCCAGTTGATATTGAACGCAACGGCAAAAACTTTCCGTTATCTCGATGATGAGGAAATTGCAGAGCGCAAAAGGGAAATGACAGAGAAAAACAAACAGAAGAATGCAAAGGGAGCGTCATGAACGATCAATTCCGCTTCTGGATGACTGTGATGGTGGTGCTGTTTACAGCGGCATGCACTCAGGAGGGCTATGAAGATCTCGAGTCTTTCGTCAGGGAATCAGGAACGGGATTGAAAGGAAAGGTAGATCCTCTGCCTGAAATCAAGCCACCGAAGCATTTTGTTTATCAGGCTTTCGAAATTCCAGATCCCTTCAGTAATCGAAGAAACAAGCAGGAAAAGTCTGATCGAGATGAGTTGCAGCCTGATCTGAAACGTCCCAAAGAGGCACTGGAAAATTTCCCGTTGGAAAACCTCGCTATGGTCGGTTCGCTACGGCGTGGAGAGTACGTTTTTGCCCTGGTTAAGGCACCGGATAACTCTGTGCACCGTGTCAAAACCGGCAATTACCTTGGGCAGAATTTCGGTTTGATTACAAGGGTTTCCGAGGAGGAAGTCAAATTGAGAGAGATTACGCGAGGTAGTGCGGATGAATGGGTTGAACGGGCCAGTGTACTCATGCTGCAAACTCAGGAGCAAAAATGATAGATTGGAAAACGGGAAATCAATGGCGCAAGAGTTGCATAATCATGGCTGCTCATCGAGCTTGGCAATGTGTGTCGGTGTGTGTTCTGCTGGTTGCGTGGACCGTTCAGGTTGTAGCTGCATCAACGTCAGTAAATACCCTTCGTGCACTGGATATTACGGCCCAAACAGATGGTCGTTTAATTGTTAAAGTGACATTGGATCGACCGATTGCGACGCTACCGGCCGGAGTATTGCTGAATGATCCCGATCGTCTTTATTTTGATCTGGAGCAGGTCGCCAGCGCTCTGGGCGAGTCTGGCAAGATATCAGGTCGTGGTGTAATAAAGAGTATGGATGTTGTGCCTGCCGAAGGCCGTACCCGTCTGGTTATGAATTTGTCAAAAGCAGTTAAGTATGAAATCAGCACGGAAGGTAACGATTTGCTGATAGCGCTCCGGGGCAATGAATTGGGGGAATCACTCAATCGTGCCGCCGTTTCAGCTTCCATGCCAGCAAGAGGTGAAGCACAATTAAGCTTGCGGGATATCGATTTTCATCGTGGTACACAAGGTGAGGGCAGGGTGGAGGTGGAGCTGTCACAACCAGGTGCGGTAGTCAATGTGCATAGTCAGGGAGGAAGGTTGCTTATCGAGTTCATGAAGGCTTACCTCCCTCCCAATCTTGAGCGGCGGTTGAATGTGCTGGATTTTGCCACACCAGTACAGACAATTGAGACTATCGCGCGGGATGGTAACGTGCAGATGATTATCGAGCCGAAAGGGCGCTGGGAGCATACATCTTACCAAACCGGAACTAATTTTGCGGTAGAAGTCAGATCGGTAGTTGAAGGTGATGATATGCCCATTCACAAAAAGCTGATTGATGGAGGTTATACTGGTGAAAAACTTTCACTTAATTTTCAGGATGTTGAAATTCGCTCAATTCTTCAGGTTATCGCTGATTTTACTGATTTGAATATCATTGCCAGCGACTCAGTTAAAGGTAATCTGACCCTGCGGCTGAAGGATGTTCCCTGGGATCAGGCGCTGGATATCGTGCTGCAAACGAGCGATCTTGATAAACGCAGGGTGGGTAATGTGATTTTTATCGCGCCACGGGAAGAAATGGCTGCTCGTGAAAGATTACAGCTGGAGCAGAATCAGCAGATAACCGAGTTGGAAGTGTTGCAAACGGAAGCATTCAGACTGAATTATCGGACTGCCAGTTCGATTCCGCTTAAGGGTATTCTGAGTCAACGTGGTTCGGTGGAGGTTGATGACATCAGCAATACGCTGACCGTTACCGATATTCCCACCAGGCTTGCAGAGGTGGCTCGGCATGTGGCCAATCTCGATACCCAGGTGCGCCAGGTCATGATTGAAACCCGTATTGTCGAGGCAACCGATACATTCAGCCGTAACCTGGGAGCTCGTTTTGGGGTGCAGAACGCAACTCGGATCGGGAGTCAGACTAATGGACGGCGACTGGGTATTTCCGGGAATTTGGGTAATTCCAGTGAATTGGCTGCTGGTACGATATCACCTTCTGGTGGGGATAATCTTAACGTCAATTTACCGGCGGCTGCGCTTGCAGGAGTCGCGGGTGGCCCGGCTGCACTCGGATTGAGCTTGATTAAGATTAACAACGGCACATTGATTAATCTGGAGCTTTCTGCGTTGGAATCGGATAGTCAGGGCCGTATTATCGCTAGCCCGCGCCTGGTTACGGCTAATCGTGTGGAGGCGAGTATTGAGCAGGGTACGGAAATCCCTTTTCAGACTATCAGTGTGACACGGCCACAGATTCAGTTTAAAAAAGCTGTTCTTGGCCTCAAGGTTACGCCACAAATCACTCCTGATGATAATATCATCATGAAATTGCAGGTTAATCAGGATACTCGCGGAGAAAGCACGCCGGCTGGCCCAGCCATTGATACCAAGCAAATCGTCACCGAGGTGCTGGTAGAGAATGGGGGCACAGTTGTCATCGGCGGTATATTTGAACAGGTCGAAAAGCGGGATCGTAACCAGATCCCGTTACTGGGAGATGTGCCGTTACTGGGAAATTTATTTAAAAATACCGCAAAGCGAGATGATAAACGAGAATTGCTGATATTCGTCACGCCGCGTATCCTGAACGAAAATTTGAGTAATAATATTCGATCCGCATTGAATTGATATGAAAAACAATCAAGATAACAGTATCAAAAATTTTGTGTATTTGGCCCATGCTATAGCATTGACTTGATCAGGCTAAGCGTTCATAATGCCCTGCTATTTTGGAGGGGTTCCCGAGTGGTTAAAGGGATCAGACTGTAAATCTGACGGCTCTGCCTTCGAAGGTTCGAATCCTTCCCCCTCCACCAGTCACGGTAACAAAAATCAGAGATGTGTGTAATGCTGGAATTTGATCGCGCTAGTCATTGCAGATAGTGCGTGTTTATTTAAATATGTAAGGCAGGTGAACCGGGCACAAGCGGGTGTAGCTCAATGGTAGAGCAGAAGCCTTCCAAGCTTACGACGAGGGTTCGATTCCCTTCACCCGCTCCACAACATTACGGCGAGGAAATGTTCTTGTTCTATACGCCCATGTAGCTCAGTGGTAGAGCACTCCCTTGGTAAGGGAGAGGTCGCCAGTTCAATCCTGGCCATGGGCACCAAGTTATGCTGCAGCCAGGTTATTAGATTACTGATACAAGCATTAATAAAAGGAAACAGACGTAATGGCGAAAAGTAAATTCGAGCGGGTGAAGCCGCATATAAATGTAGGGACGATAGGCCATGTGGATCATGGGAAAACGACGTTAACGGCGGCGATCACGACCATCCTGACCAGGAAATTTGGCGGGGAAGCCAAGTCATATGCTCAGATAGATTCGGCACCTGAGGAGCGTGCACGTGGGATTACTATTAACACATCCCATGTTGAATACGAAACAGATAAACGCCATTACGCGCACGTTGATTGCCCGGGTCACGCCGACTATGTGAAGAATATGATCACAGGAGCGGCGCAGATGGATGGCGCTATTCTGGTGGTATCAGCAGCTGATGGACCCATGCCGCAGACACGCGAGCATATTCTGCTGGCGCGGCAGGTGGGAGTGCCTTATATCATTGTCTTCATGAATAAGGCTGACATGGTAGACGATGCTGAGTTACTTGAGCTCGTCGAAATGGAAATACGTGAACTGTTATCCAAGTATGATTTTCCAGGGGATGATACACCTATTATTATTGGTTCAGCACTGAAAGCGCTGGAAGGGGATAAAGGTGACATCGGTGAAGCAGCTATTCTGAAGCTGGCGGAAGTGCTGGATTCATACATCCCGGAGCCACAAAGAGCGATTGATGGGGCTTTTATTATGCCTGTTGAAGATGTGTTCTCAATCTCCGGGCGTGGAACTGTTGTTACAGGGCGTGTGGAGCGCGGTATAGTCAAGGTTGGTGATGAGATAGAAATTGTGGGATTGCGACCTACAATCAAAACAACATGTACCGGTGTCGAGATGTTTCGGAAGTTGCTGGATCAAGGGCAGGCCGGAGACAACGTTGGTATATTATTAAGAGGTACCAAGCGAGAAGAGGTGGAGCGTGGCCAGGTTCTGGCTAAGCCGGGCAGTATACTGCCACACACCAAATTTTCTGCGGAGATATATGTGTTGAGCAAAGAAGAGGGTGGTCGGCATACACCATTTTTTGCAGGATATCGCCCACAGTTTTATTTCAGAACAACTGATGTAACAGGCTCCATTGAACTGCCGGCAGGCGTCGAAATGGTGATGCCAGGTGATAATATATCAGTTAATGTCAATTTGATTGCACCAATAGCAATGAGTGATGGATTACGTTTTGCTATTCGTGAAGGTGGACGTACCGTCGGCGCTGGTGTGGTCGCCAAAGTAATCGAGTAAAATAAGCTGATAAATTTGTAGTCTGCAATTTTTTGTTTGGAAGATAGGCCAGTAGCTCAATTGGCAGAGCGTCGGTCTCCAAAACCGAAGGTTGGGGGTTCGATGCCCTCCTGGCCTGCCAAAGTATAGATATAAGCAAAGCTGAATAATTTTATTTCAAATCTTCAGGCAGGCTGAAAAATAAAAAGAAGGTTTGTAATTTGGATTTTTTTAAGTTAAAAGTAATTTTCGGGAACGAAAAAAGTGAATAAGATTAAGCTTGGGATAGCAGCACTATTAGGAGCAGCAGGCTTTTTCAGCTTTTATTTTTTGCAAGATAGCCCTGTAGTGATAAGAGTAGTAGCTTTGTTATTGGGATTGATTTTCGCGACGATCGTTATTTTATTTACGATACAAGGAAAGCAACTATTTTCATTTTTTAAAGATTCGATAGAAGAAGTAAAAAAGGTTGTTTGGCCCACCAAAAAGGAAACACTTCAGACATCTGGCGTAGTCTGTGCGTTTGTTATAACGATGGCGTTTTTTTTATGGATTGTTGATTCGGGTTTGATGGTGATCGTTAAATATGTAATGGATCAGGAAGGGTGAAAGTGTTCCCGGAGGAATATGAGTAAAAAATGGTACGCTGTTCATACCTATTCGGGTTTTGAAAAGAGTGTAAAGAAGGCATTAAGAGATCGGATCGTACTGCACAAGTTTGAAGATAAATTTGGTGAGATCCTTATTCCTGTTGAAGAGGTGGTAGAAGTCAAGGGTGGTCAAAAAAATATAAGTGAGAGAAAGTTTTTTCCAAGTTATATACTAATTGAAATGGAAATGACTGATGAAACCTGGCATTTGGTTAAAGGTACACCAAAAGTAACGGGTTTTGTGGGAGGGACATCTATGCAGCCCATTCCAATCAGTCGCAAGGAAATAGAAAGTATATTTAATCAAGTAAGAGAGGGAGTGGAAAAACCCAAGCCAAAAGTAATTTTTGAGGCAGGGGAGGCGGTGCGTGTTAAAGAAGGACCCTTTACTGACTTCCATGGAAACGTCGAAGAAGTTAATTACGATAAAAATAAATTACGAGTGTCTGTATCAATTTTTGGGCGTCCTACGCCCGTCGAGTTGGATTTTCATCAGGTTGATAAAATATAATTGCGCAATATATGGGCGATTGTCTCCTGTGGGCGATGTAGTTTCGGAGTAGTTTGTAGCAAAAAGAGGGAGAGTATTGTAGCTAATATTCGTTTGGACCTAAAAAGGAGAATATTTTGGCAAAGAAAATAATAGGTTATATAAAACTTCAAATCCCAGCAGGGAAAGCGAACCCAAGTCCGCCAGTGGGGCCTGCACTTGGTCAACGCCAACTGAATATCATGGAGTTTTGTAAAGCTTTTAATGCGGCCACCCAAAAAATGGAGCCGGGATTACCTGTGCCAGTGGTTATTACAGCGTATGCAGATAAAAGTTTTACATTTGTTTTAAAGACGACTCCTGCATCTGTTTTAATTAAGAAATTAGCCGGTTTGAGTAAAGGTAGCGCCCAGCCTCATGTGGATAAGGTAGGTAAGCTGACTCGGAGCCAGGTAGAAGAAATTGCTAAAATTAAAATGGAAGATCTTACTGCGGCCGATATGGATGCAGCTATCCGAACAATTGCTGGAAGCGCCAGAAGTATGGGTGTTGAAGTAGAGGGAGTGTGATATGGCCAAATCTTCAAGACGTTACAAAGAAATTGCTCAAAAAATTGATCGTGATCGATTATATCCCCTAACAGATGCTTTGGCTTTGGTGAAAGAAGTTGCTACGGCTAAATTTGACGAATCAGTTGATATTGCAATTAATCTCGGTATAGATGTTCGTAAATCGGATCAGGTAGTACGGGGTGCAGTGGTCTTGCCATCCGGTACAGGTAAGACGGTGAGAGTAGCAGTTTTTGCACAAGGCGATAAAGCTAAGGAAGCGTTAGATGCAGGAGCAGATATAGTAGGTCTTGAGGATCTCGCTGAGCAAGTTAAAGCAAACGAGATTAATTTTGATTTGGCAATAGCAAGTCCTGATTCAATGCGAATAGTTGGTCAATTAGGGCAGATACTCGGTCCTCGTGGTTTAATGCCCAATCCAAAAGTGGGGACAGTAACACTTGATGTGGCAAGTGCGGTCAAGAATGCTAAAGCAGGCCAAATTCAATTCAGAGCGGACAAGGCGGGTATCGTACATTGTACTGTAGGTAGAGCTTCGTTTAGTGTAGATGCTTTGAGAGAAAATATTATAGCACTGGTTGATGCATTGAATAAATCAAAACCAGCAACATCAAAAGGTGTTTATCTACGTAAAATGGCCATTTCGAGCACCATGGGAGCAGGTGTGCGAGTTGACCATGCTGGAATAATTAATTAGTTGTAATAAAAGGCTTTGGGCTGCTGTTAAGATGTTGTATCAGCAGATTGTCAAAGACCGTTGGGGTTTTTATTATCTAAAAATAGCAATCTATAATGCTAATTGCTGTTTTTGAGTGAAAGCTTAATTGCAATAAAGGAATGGTTGCAGGTTTACTGGGTAGCGATGAGAAAACACAGTGAATCATAAAAAGTGATTATTATGTTTTTGCAGTTATTCCAAAAAATTGCGCCCAACGCAGATGGTGTGCCCATAAAGCAGGTAGAGAGAAATTTCTCCTGGTTCAGGTCGCCATTTTTAAATGGGAAATAATCGTTATGAGTAGTAACGATAATTTTTGGCTGAATTCTAAATGGGGAGAGTCTTTTGAGTCATAATCTCGAGGAAAAGAAAGCAATTGTAGCCGAGGTCAGTGATCAAATTGCAGAAGCCCAGGCTATCGTTATAGCGGAGTATCGTGGATTGGGTGTTGGGCAGCTTACTCAGTTGCGAGTCAAGGCGCGAGAATCTGGTATTTATTTCCGAGTTATCAAAAATACCTTTGTAAGGCGGGCAGTTGTTGACACCCCTTTTTCTGGGTTAGCTGAATCAATGGTAGGGCCACTTGCTTACGGAATTGGCAGTGATCCTGTGATCACTGCAAAAGTTCTTCATGAATTCGCTAAAGATAATGATCGTTTTATAATTAAGGCTGGTGCTATGGCCGGGACAGTAATGTCCGGTAAGGATGTCGCTGCTCTCGCTGCATTACCAAGTAGAGAGGAGTTGCTGTCCAGATTGCTTGGTACTTTACAGGCGCCTGTTGCGAAATTTGTTAGAACACTTAATGAAGTTCCTTCAAAATTTGTGCGTGGGCTTGCTGCAGTATGTGATAAGAAGTAATCGGAAGCCGATATATATAGATGGCTTAAAGCGATTCGTATCAGATTGATCTGAATTTAATTTATATCAGGAGAAATAAATGGCTATGGCAAAAGGGGAAATTTTAGAATCTATCGCTAATATGACAGTTCTGGAATTATCAGAATTAATCAAAGAGCTAGAGGAGAAATTTGGTGTTTCAGCAGCGGCACCAGTTGCTGTGGCTGCTGCGCCTGCTGCTGCAGCAGCTGTTGAAGAACAAACTGAATTCTCTGTGATTCTTACTTCAGCTGGTGACAATAAGGTTAATGTCATTAAGGTTGTTAGAGCGGTCACCGGTTTGGGTCTGAAGGAAGCGAAAGATTTGGTTGATAGTGCTCCTAAAGCAGTCAAAGAAGGTGTTTCTAAAGATGATGCGGAAGCACTCAAGAAACAGTTGACTGAAGCTGGCGCTGGTTGTGAGATTAAATAGTTAATTGTATTAGTAATTCAGGCTGACAGATACGGATTGTATCGTCAGCCTTTATCTCGTATGTCGGTATGGAAATAACGCTGATAAATAGAAGTATGTACTAATAGATTGTTAATTGTAATTGTTAGTTAAACCTCAAAAATTTTTTTCTCTGGCCTATCCCGGCGACATAGTTTAATAAAAGTTTCTTTGATCTTTAAATATCATGTCTGTAGTCTATGAGTTGTTGGGGTAGAGTATTTTGTTTCTTGGCCCACGTATTACCGCTATCAATAGGTTAAAGTTGTAGCTTTGTTTAGGTGCTCGTTTTATATCAAATAAACTGCCCTTCGATCCCGATTATATCTTCAGTGCACGGAGTGATTTAATGAGTTATTCGTTTGCCGAGAAAAAACGTATCCGGAAAAGTTTTGCTAAACGTACCAGCATTCTACCATTTCCGTTTCTTCTTGCCACCCAGATAGAATCTTACGCTGATTTTTTGCAAGCAGATGTGGCGCCTGGTAAACGGAAGAATCAGGGGCTGCAGGCAGCATTTAATGCTGTTTTTCCAATAGAAAGCCACTCTAATAACGCTCGTCTTGATTTTATAAGTTATATGCTTGGCACATCTGTGTTTGATGTTAAGGAATGCCAACAGAGAGGGTTGACTTATGCTTCTCCACTGCGCGCCAGAGTCAGGCTGACTATTATGGATAAAGAAGCTTCAAAACCAACTGTCAAAGAGGTTAAAGAGCAGGAAGTTTACATGGGAGAAATTCCTCTCATGACAGAGACTGGTTCTTTTGTTGTTAATGGTACGGAGCGTGTTATTGTTTCACAGCTGCATCGTTCACCGGGGGTGTTTTTTGAGCATGACCGCGGCAAAACACATTCATCCGGTAAGTTGTTATTTTCTGCCCGTATTATTCCATACCGTGGTTCTTGGCTGGATTTTGAATTTGATCCCAAGGATTATGTCTATTTTAGGATAGATCGCCGCCGCAAAATGCCGGTTACAACTTTGCTAAAGGCAATGGGCTATTCTTCCACGCAGATTCTTGCTGATTTTTTCGAGTTTGATCACTTTACATTTGCGGGTAATAAGATTTTATTTCACCTCATACCGGAGCGTTTGCGTGGGGAGTTGGCTAGCTTTGATATCGTTTCTGAAGATGGCAAGGTTTTTGTACAAAAAGATAAGCGGATAACGGCAAAACACGTTCGTGATCTGCAACAGGCTAACCTTACTAAAATTTCTGTCCCTGAAGAATTTTTATTAGGGAAAATTTTGGCTGAAGACATCGTAGATAAGGAAACGGGGGAGGTTATTGCCACAGCCAATAGCGAAATTAATGAAACCTTACTTGAACGAATTAAGCAGACTCAAAATAAAAATAGTGAGATTAGTACTCTTTTTGTGAATGACCTCAATTACGGTCCTTATATTTCACAAACGTTGAGGGTTGATGAAAGTACTGATCAAATGTCTGCTCAGGTCGCTATTTACAGGATGATGCGCCCTGGTGAGCCTCCGACTGAAGATGCCGTACTAGCTTTATTCAATGGCCTTTTCTATTCCCCGGAGCGTTATGATTTATCTGTCGTTGGCCGGATGAAATTCAATCGGCGGGTGGGGCGTGAAGAACTAACAGGCTCTACGACTTTATCAAATGAAGATATTACCGATGTTATCAAAATACTGGTTGAGTTGCGAAATGGTAGAGGCGAGATTGATGATATCGACCACTTGGGTAATCGTCGCGTTCGTTCGGTAGGTGAATTAGCAGAAAATCAATTTAGAGCAGGTTTGGCTCGAGTTGAGAAAGCGGTTAAGGAGCGTTTGAGTCAGGCTGAATCAGAAAATCTGATGCCGCACGACTTTATCAATGCTAAACCGGTGTCTTCTGCTATACGTGAGTTTTTCGGATCAAGTCAACTATCACAGTTCATGGATCAGACTAATCCATTATCCGAAATTACACATAAAAGGCGTATATCAGCATTAGGGCCTGGCGGGTTGACGCGGGAGCGTGCGGGTTTTGAAGTGCGTGATGTGCATCCAACTCATTATGGACGTGTGTGTCCGATTGAAACTCCGGAAGGACCAAATATTGGTTTGATTAATTCGTTGGCTCTTTATGCTAGAACCAATGAATATGGATTCATAGAAACCCCATACCGCATGGTTAAGGATAGTCGCGTAACGGAGGAGGTCGTATATCTTTCAGCTATCGAAGAAAGTCAGTATGTCATTGCACAGGCAAACGCAAATTTTGATCAGACCGGGGTCTTCACTGATGAAGTTGTTTCTTGCCGCCATAAAAATGAATTTACCCTGGCGTCCAGAGACCAGATTGAGTATGTTGATATTGCGCCAGCCCAGATTGTTTCTGTGGCGGCTTCGCTGATTCCTTTTTTGGAGCATGATGACGCGAATCGCGCGTTGATGGGATCAAACATGCAACGACAGGCAGTTCCGTGTTTACGTGCCGAGAAACCTTTAGTAGGCACAGGGATTGAACGAGTGGTTGCTGTACATTCAGGAACTGCGGTTAAGGCGTTAAGAGGCGGAGTGGTAGATTATGTGGATGCAGGGCGTATAGTGATACGTGTGCATGATGCAGAGACTCGTGCCGGGGAAGTTGGGGTGGATATTTACAACCTCACCAAATACATCCGTTCAAACCAGAATACTAATATCAATCAAAGGCCTATTGTAAAAATTGGTGATATTCTTTCTCGTGAGGATGTAATTGCAGATGGTGCATCGACTGATCTGGGTGAACTGGCTCTTGGCCAGAATATGTTAATTGCATTTATGCCCTGGAATGGACTCAATTTTGAAGATTCTATTTTGATATCTGAGCGAGTTGTATCAGATGACAGATTTACTTCAATACATATTGAGGAATTAACAGCCGTCAGTCGCGATACAAAGCTTGGTACTGAAGAGGTGACCGCAGATATACCAAATTTATCCGAGCGTCAACGTGCGCGTCTTGATGAGTCAGGAATAGTTTATATCGGCGCTGAAGTTGAAGCCGGGGATGTGTTGGTGGGTAAGGTTACACCTAAAAGCGAAACACAACTAACACCTGAGGAGAAACTGCTTCGTGCGATATTCGGAGAAAAGGCATCAGATGTTAAAGATACCTCCTTACATGTGCCAGCAGGTATTTCAGGGACTGTAATAGATGTACAGATCTTTACGCGCGAAGGAGTTGATCGAGATAAACGTTCCAAACAGATAATAGCGGATGAATTGGGGCGCTTTAAAAAAGATCTTGCAGATCAAATGCGTATTGTTGAGGCAGATGCTTTTCAGCGTGCGAAACGATTACTTGCAGGTAAAGTTGCTGCTGGAGGGCCTAAAAAATTGGCAAAAAATTCAACTATCACACAAGAATATCTCGAAAGTGTGGAAAAACATCACTGGTTTGATATTCGTCTGATTGATGAAAATACAAGCCTTCAACTGGAGCAGATTAAAGATAGCCTGGTTCAGAAAAGAAAGCTGTTTGACCTTGCCTTTGAAGAAAAGCAGAGGAAGCTTTCCCAAGGGGATGAGCTGCCGCCCGGTGTTCAGAAAATGGTGAAGGTTTATATTGCGGTTAAACGGAGACTGCAATCCGGTGACAAGATGGCTGGCCGACACGGAAACAAAGGAGTCATTTCAAAAATTGTTCCCGTGGAAGATATGCCCTATATGGCGGACGGCACACCAGTTGATGTTGTGCTGAATCCATTGGGTGTTCCTTCGCGTATGAATATTGGTCAAGTACTTGAAGTGCACTTGGGTTGGGCTGCTAAAGGGCTTGGCAAGAAAATTAACGAGATGCTGATCTCTCAACGTGATGCGTCTGAAATCCGGGATTTTTTAAGTAAAATCTATAGCGATAACGGAAAACAGGAAGATTTGGTTTCTCTGGATGATAAAGAAATACTGGAATTGGCAAAAAATCTGTCAGATGGAGTTCCTTTTGCCACCCCTGTTTTTGATGGTGCTCATGAATCCGAGATCAAACATATGTTGAAATTGGCAGACCTGCCGGAATCCGGGCAAACTACGCTCTACGATGGCCGGACAGGGGAAGCTTTTGATCGCTCGGTTACCGTAGGTTATATGCATGTACTAAAACTTCATCATCTGGTAGATGACAAGATGCATGCTCGTTCAACAGGCCCTTACAGTCTTGTCACGCAACAGCCATTAGGTGGCAAGGCGCAATTCGGGGGGCAACGGTTTGGTGAAATGGAAGTCTGGGCTTTGGAAGCATATGGCGCAGCTTATACCCTTCAGGAAATGCTTACTGTGAAATCTGATGACGTCAATGGACGAACTAAGGTTTATGAGAGTATTGTCAAGGGGGATCATAAAATTGATGCAGGTATGCCAGAATCATTCAATGTACTAGTTAAAGAAATCAGATCTCTGGGGTTGGATATCGACCTAGAACAGCATTAATATCTCTATTAGTTTGATATTGATGTGTTTGTCTCAATTTTGTATGGCAGTTCTGTGCTGATAAGCGCTCTATATCTAGCCGCCTTTCAAGATTGAGACTCAAAATTTCCATTTCCTTGGCCTATTTCAGGTTTATACGTTGATTCACAGGAGTGACACGTGAAAGCACTGCTTGATTTATTCAAACAAGTTACACAGAAAGAAGAATTCGATTCCATAAAAATAGGCTTGGCTTCTCCTGAGAAAATTAGATCATGGTCATATGGAGAGGTAAAAAAACCTGAAACGATAAATTACCGAACCTTCAAGCCTGAAAGAGACGGTTTATTTTGTGCCAAAATATTTGGCCCGGTTAAGGATTATGAATGCTTGTGTGGCAAATATAAGCGACTTAAACACCGGGGTGTGATATGCGAAAAATGTGGTGTGGAGGTCACCTTATCCAGAATCAGACGGGAGCGCATGGGCCATATTGAACTGGCTTCGCCTGTTGCCCATATATGGTTCTTAAAATCATTACCTTCACGCCTGGGTCTTGTGCTCGATATAACGTTACGAGATATAGAGCGGGTTCTGTATTTTGAGGCCTATATCGTTACTGATCCAGGTATGACACCACTGACTCGTGGTCAGCTTCTGACTGAAGATGACTATCTGAATAAAACAGAAGAATTTGGGGATGATTTTAGTGCTGCAATGGGTGCAGAAGGTATTCGTGCGCTGTTGAATAGTATGGACATCCTATCGGAAATAGAGTCTTTACGCCTTGAGATCCAAACGACAGGCTCTGAAACTAAGATTAAGAAGGCTGCCAAGCGACTCAAGGTGCTTGAGGCGTTTAATAAATCCGGCATGAAGCCGGAGTGGATGATATTGACGGTATTGCCAGTTCTGCCTCCAGAGCTAAGGCCATTGGTTCCATTGGATGGTGGCCGTTTTGCAACTTCTGATCTTAATGATTTATACAGGCGCGTTATAAATCGCAATAATCGTTTGAAGCGGTTGCTGGAATTGCGGGCACCGGAAATTATTATCCGTAATGAGAAGCGCATGCTGCAGGAATCGGTGGATTCATTGCTTGATAACGGCCGCCGGGGTAAAGCAATGACGGGAGCAAATAAGCGACCGTTAAAATCACTTGCGGATATGATCAAGGGTAAGGGGGGACGTTTCCGTCAAAACCTGCTGGGTAAGCGTGTTGACTATTCCGGTCGCTCTGTAATTGTGGTAGGGCCGCAACTCAAGCTTCATCAGTGTGGCTTGCCGAAAAAAATGGCATTGGAATTATTCAAACCGTTTATTTTTAATAAGCTGGAAGTAATGGGAGTGGCGAGCACGATTAAAGCGGCCAAGAGGGAAGTAGAGAATGAAAATCCGATTGTTTGGGATATTCTGGAAGAAGTTATCCGTGAACATCCGGTAATGCTTAACCGGGCACCAACTTTACATCGACTCGGTATCCAGGCTTTTGAACCTGTTCTGATTGAAGGAAAGGCAATTCAGTTGCATCCACTTGTATGTGCTGCTTTTAATGCGGACTTTGACGGTGATCAGATGGCGGTGCATGTTCCTTTGTCGCTTGAAGCTCAGATGGAATGCCGTACGCTGATGTTATCAACTAATAACGTTCTTTCCCCAGCTAATGGCGATCCAATCATAGTTCCTTCCCAGGATATCGTGCTAGGTCTTTATTATATGACGCGCGAAAAAGTTGGGGCGCAAGGGGAGGGAATGGTTTTTTCAGATGTTTCGGAAATAACGCGTGCTTATGAGAGCAAAGCGTTGGAGCTAAATGCCAGAATCACCGTAAGAATCAAGGAAAAGAAAAAATCTTGTGGACATGGTGAAGATCCGATTGAAACGATTACACGTTTTGAAACTACCGTTGGCAGGGCGCTCATATCTGAAATCTTGCCAGCAGGACTTCCTTTCGCCCTAGTCAACAAAACGCTTAAGAAAAAGGAAATTTCCAAGCTTATAAATGCTAGCTTCCGTTTGTGTGGTTTGCGGGAGACCGTTATATTTGCTGATAAACTTATGTATTCAGGTTTTTCCTATGCGACTCGAGGTGGAATTTCCATATGCCTGGATGATCTTGTTACGCCATCACAGAAGACCGGTATTATTCAGGCAGCTGAGCAAGAAATACATGAAATAGCAAATCAATATATTTCCGGCTTAGTTACTCAAGGAGAGCGTTATAACAAGGTGGTTGATATCTGGGCTCGTGCAGGTGATCAGGTGGCTAAAGCAATGATGGATCAGCTTAGTGTCGAACCGGTCAAAGATCAAGAGACGGGTGAAATCAGGACAGATAAAAATGGGCAGGCAGTTACGCAGGAATCATTCAATTCAATTTACATGATGGCTGATTCAGGAGCCCGAGGTTCTGCCGCGCAGATCCGTCAACTTTCAGGCATGCGTGGCCTTATGGCAAAACCTGATGGCTCTATTATCGAAACCCCGATTACAGCCAATTTCCGTGAGGGACTTAATATCCTGCAGTATTTTATTTCGACACACGGTGCCAGGAAGGGGCTGGCAGATACAGCACTTAAAACTGCTAACTCAGGATATCTCACACGTAGGCTGGTTGATGTGACCCAGGATCTGGTTATCATAGAAAATGACTGCGGTACGGATGGTGGTGTCGTAATGAAGGCTTTGGTAGAGGGTGGTAACGTTGTTGAATCCTTGCGTGGGCGAATCTTAGGGCGAGTAGCGGCGACTGATGTTATAAATCCAGAAACCGGTGAGGTTATTTGCTCGGAAGGTACATTGCTGGATGAAGATACAGCCGATGAAATTGAAGCTTGTAGTGTTGATGAAGTAAAGGTAAGGACGCCACTCACTTGTGAAACTCGATATGGACTTTGTGCAAAATGCTATGGGCGTGACCTGGGGCGTGGAACGCCAGTTAATGTTGGAGAAGCCGTGGGAGTGATTGCAGCTCAGTCTATTGGTGAACCGGGTACGCAGCTAACCATGCGGACTTTTCATATTGGTGGTGCGGCTTCAAGAGCGGTTGTTGCCAATCAGGCTGAGAGCAAATCAAACGGAGTTGTCCGTTATTCTCATCATATTCGCTATGTAAAGAATGCACAGAATGAACTAATTATAATTTCTCGTAGTGGCGAAATCCTGATCCAGGATGAGAACGGTCGTGAACGTGAACGGCATAAAATTCCTTATGGTGCGACGTTGCATGTGCAAGATAGCGAAACAATCAAGGCAGGGCAAATCCTAGGCTCATGGGAGCCTCATAAACGTCCTATCATAACGGAATATGCCGGCAAGATACGGTTTGAGAACGTTGAAGAAGGCGTAACAGTTGTCAGACAAATTGATGAAATAACCGGGATGGCCACTCTGGTAGTTATAGACCCCAAGCGGCGAAACATTGCGCAATCCAAAGGATTACGGCCGCTTGTTAAGTTTTTGGATGAAAATGATCAGGAAATCAATATCCCAGGGACTGATCAACCTGTCAGCATTACATTCCACGTTGGTTCTATTATAACGGTACGAGATGGACAACAGGTTGGTATTGGTGAGGTTCTGGCTCGTATTCCCCAGGAGACATCCAAGACTCGTGATATTACTGGGGGGCTGCCTAGAGTGGCTGAGTTGTTTGAGGCGAGAGTGCCCAAAGATGCTGGTTTCCTTGCTGAGGCTACTGGCACGGTAGCTTTTGGGAAAGATACCAAAGGGAAACAGCGTCTTGTTATCACTGATCTGGATGGTATTGCACATGAATATCTGATTCCTAAGGATAAGCATGTGACTGCGCATGATGGTCAAGTGGTAAATAAGGGTGAGGTGATCGTTGATGGGCCTATCGACCCTCATGATATATTGCGACTGCAGGGTGTTGAGGCATTGGCAAAATATATTAGCGATGAGGTTCAAGATGTCTATCGCCTACAAGGTGTAAGCATCAATGATAAGCATATCGAAGTAATTGTTAGGCAGATGTTGCGCCGTGTCCAGATAACAAATGCAGGTGACTCAGCTTTTATTCTTGGAGAGCAGGTCGAGCGTGCTGAAGTTCTTGCCGAGAACGAAAAACTCATTGCTGAAAACAAGATGCCGGCGACCTATGAGTATGTGTTACTGGGGATAACCAAGGCATCTCTTTCTACTGACTCGTTTATTTCTGCTGCTTCTTTCCAGGAAACAACTCGTGTCTTGACCGAAGCGTCTATCATGGGTAAAAAAGATGATTTGCGAGGTTTGAAGGAAAATGTAATTGTAGGCAGATTAATACCAGCAGGGACGGGCTTGTCCTTTCATAATATTCGGAAAAAACAAAGATTATCGGAAAATACTGTCTATCTGGATGCTGACTTGACGGAGAACGAAATTGCCGAGTGATGGATGCTATTAATAATATTAATTATGGTTGATAAGGTCAGAGGCTTTCAAAACTTTTAGCTTCATGTTTTAAAATCTTGACTTGTCTCTGATGAGAAAGTAGTCTTGGGGCGC